>JAQXJZ010000117.1 GCA_029009515.1 bacterium | reverse complement strand
CCAGCTCGTCCATGGTGAAGAATTCCTTCTCGCCGTACTTCTTCACGTCCGGGCACCAGCCCAGAAGCGCGATGAAATTGATGATGGCGTCCTTCACATAGCCCTGCGCCAGCAGATCCTCAAAGCCAGGGTCGCCATGGCGCTTGGAAAGCTTGCGGCTTGCGTCCTTCATCACGGGGCTCATATGGATGTAGGTGGGCGGCGTCCAGCCCAGCGCTTCGTACAGCAGGTTGTACTTGGGCGTGGAGGAGAGGTACTCGGTGCCGCGCATGACATGGGTGATGCCCATGAGATGGTCGTCGATGACGTTGGCGAAGTTGTAGGTGGGCAGGCCGTCCTGCTTGATGAGCACGTTGTCGTCCAGCGTGTCGCAGGGGGCTTCCACGTGGCCGTAGAGGGCATCCTCAAAGCTGGCGGTGCCGGTGGTGGGAATGTTCTGACGGATGACGAAGGGCTCGCCGCTCTGCATACGCCTGAGGGCTTCCTCCTTGGGGATGGACAGGCAGTGCTTGTCGTACTTCCACTGTCCGCCGTCGGCGGTAGCGGCAGCGCGGCGCTCATCCAGCTCTTCCTTGGAGCAGAAGCAGGGATAAGCGGCGCCGCTCTCCACCAGCTGCATGGCGTAGGGCAGGTAGGTATCACGGCGCTGGCTCTGGATGTAGGGGCCATAGTCGCCGCCGACATCGGGGCCTTCATCGTAATGCAGGCCAGCCAGGTTCATGCTGTTATAAATTTTTTCCACCGCGCCCGGAACCTCGCGTTCCTGATCGGTGTCTTCAATGCGCAGAATGAACTTGCCGCCATTCTTCTTGGCGTACAGGTAGGTATACAGGGCGGTGCGCAATCCGCCCAGGTGCAGGTAGCCCGTGGGGCTGGGTGCAAACCGGGTGCGAACGGTCATGGGGCGCCTCCTTCAAATGCGTTGGATGGGTACAAAAATACCCAAACATATATTATATCCATAATTGGCATTTTGTCGATCTTTTTTTGAAAAAGAAGCATCTTGCCCGCTGAATAGTTAAGTTTATCACAAGTACATTCTGGTGCAGGAGGCAGAAAAAGGGCAGCGAATATTGATTGTATAAAGTTAGTTGTTTATCAAACGACATATGGAACCGTTACAACCGCATATCTTTTCAGGAAGGGAGCTGCCTGCATGAACTACGACACGATCATGAACCTCATTTCATCCGACGCGGTGGAACTCTACGGACAGCCCAAGTGGACGTTTGGCAAGAACACCTGCAACACCTACGAAGTATTCCCCGAAAAGATTCATCTGCCCTCAGGCGAGGTGATGCCATCGCTGGCCGTGCTGGAGATCATCGCCAAAGATGAGCAGCTGTCGCTGGCCTTCTCGCGCTGGTTCCTGGACAAGGCGCTGGCCTCCATCGCCGCAGTCAGCAACCGGGTGGACGCCAACCTGACGCTGTCGCTCAACCTGCTGCCGCTGTATGCCGTGCAGGAAAGCTTTGTGAGCGATGTGCTCGGCCTGCTGGAAAAGTACGGCCTTGCGCCGCAGAAGCTGCAGTTTGAGCTGAGCGAGGCGCAGGACCTGACCCAGCGCGGCATTGAAAACCTGAACATCCTGCATGACGAGCACGGGGTGCTTTTGTATCTGGGCAACTTCGGCAAGGGGTATTCCAATGTGGACCTGCTCAGCGAGGTGCACTTCGACGGCATCGAGCTCAACCGCTCCTACGCCGCCAAGGTGCCGGATCACGAGCAGACCTGCCGCCTGGTGGTGGCCATCCAGCATCTGGCTCACACGCTGGATCTGGCGGTGTGCGCCAAGGGCATCGAAACCCATGACCAGTTTGAGTTCTTCGAGGAACTGGGGTGCGAGAAGGGACAGGGATTCCTGATTGGCACGCCCATGCCGCTTACGGAAATGGAAGCGTATGTGGAAAAATACGCCGTACGCAGGAAGCATTGACCGCACAAAAAACAGCCGCTCCGAGGGTTCGAATTGGTTTGTCAAGCGAGTCTTTACTTTTTCTTTAACATACAATTGAATTAACTCAGAGCAACGCAAATGCCGCTGGTATGTGCAAGATAACAGCGGCATTTTTGATAGGGAAACAGCTAAGAGGACACATAAATCCTTTTTCAAAAAGTCATAAAAGGAAAGCATCATGTTTGGGAGGACTACTGCTGACGGCAAACGTATTGTGCGTAACCTGGATGATGGGTCAGTCAGCAGCATCCGGCATATCAAAGCCTATAGGAAAACGGGCAAGTCTATAGTAACAGGTGTTCTTCTTCCGCATTCATAACTGAGCTGCATTGCCCCCACGCTTAGCGAGAAGGTTTCGGACATACAAAACGCCCTCTGTTTCGCAACAGAGGGCGTTTTGCCGTTATCAGGATGGAAGATCACCGGAATCAGAAGTCCAGTTCCATCCAGGTATTCATGTTTTCAGGCCACAGCTTGAGGCTCTTTTCGTACAGTGCATGCGCGCCTTCGAAGTCGCCTTCGTACTTGCGGATGGCGGCCATCTGGTAGGCGATCATGCCTTCGCGCTGCTCCTGAGGATCGTTGACGAAGGGATTGAACGCGGCGATCATGTCCTCCCAGCCGATGGAAGGCAGTTCACTGCGCTCCTCCTGCATGGCGGTGATACGGCTGAGCAATACGCGGGCGTCCACGGCACGGCCGAGCTTGCGCAGAGCGCTGGCATAATAGAAGGGCATGTCGGGCTTGGACAGCAGCACGTGATGCAGGCACTTGGCGTAAGCGGCCTTGCTTTCCTCGGTGCGTCCCATCTTTTCAAGCGCAATGGCCTGATAGTAGAACAGCGGGATCTGCGAAGCCTCGTACCAGAGGCCGGCATGCAGGTTTTCGGGCAGATTCGGGGCAGATTCGAAGATGGCGAGGGCTGCCTCGGGCTGACCGTCTCTGAGCTTTTCGCGGCCCATGTGTATCATTATGGTGAAGTACAGGTCGGTGATGGCCATCTCGCCGCCTTCTGCGGGTACGAAGTTGTGAGACAGCATAACCTGATGTGCTTCCTCGTAACGACCGGCGACGCAGTAGGCCTTGGCATGTTCAAGCACATAGTCGTCCGAGGGCTTTCCAGCGAGCGGATGATCCTTGATCACCTGCAGACGCACTTCGCCGGGGATGCCCAGTTTGGTTGCGGCGTACAGGTATTCGAGCTTGATCTGATCGTTCTGAGGATCGAGCTCCATGGCTTCCACGAGCAGCTTCAGCGCCTCTTCC
The DNA here is from genome assembly GCA_029009515.1 of bacterium. Classification (GTDB taxonomy): domain Bacteria; phylum Bacillota; class Clostridia; order Christensenellales; family Aristaeellaceae; genus Limiplasma. The sequence continues at coordinate 35,065 of JAQXJZ010000117.1, read as the reverse complement.
TTCCGCTTCATGTGAGAGAAGAGACACACGGCGAGATTGCGGGCGTACACAGCATTTGCGGGCTCCAGCGCATGTGCTTCCTCCCACAGCTTCATCGCACAGGCAAAGTGACCCTTGTCGTAGAGCACACAGGCCAGCAGATTGCGGGCGGCGGCGTCCTTCTCGTCCTTGATGGCATCCTTGAGAACGCGGATTTCGGCCAGACGGTAGGGATAAGACGTCTTGATGGGACACTTGGCAGCCGCTTCACGCAGGGCCTTGCCGTCGCCGCCAAGCTGCTCGCTGAGATAGGCAGCGGTGTAGCCGACCATGGGTGTGGTGGGCTCCTTCATGGAGAGGAGCAGGTCGATGGCTTCCTGGACAAAGCCGCCGTCAGCCAGATCGTAGGCAATGTCCAGCGCGGTCTGACCAAAGTCGCTGCGGCGGGTGGGCTCCAGTTCACAGACGCATTTGCCTTCGAGAAGCAGCTTGATGTAGGCTGCCAGATCATTGAGCGGATCGTAACGCAGAGCCTTGTCGATCAGACACATGGCTTCGTCTGCATTGCCCAGCTTCCACTGTGCCAGCGCTGCATAGGCGGAGGCCAGAGGATGGCGCGCAGCAGCTTCCAGCGCCGTGGTGGCATGAGCCAGCATGTTGCGGTAATCCTTTCGGCGGCCGTCAATGGCTGCCAGCTTGCTCATGGCCTTGGGCACAGTGTAGCCGCTCCACGCCGCTGCGTAGATGGTGTCATAGGCCTTGTCGGTTTCGCCCATGGCATCCAGCACAAGACCCAGCAGATACTCCGCTTCACCGTCCTGATAGCGCAGATTATAAATGTGCTCGTTGCGGACAGCCTTCTCCAGCAGCTTCTTTGCTTCTGCATACCAGCCGCGGCGGTACTTGTATTCGCCCAGGGCGATCAGGGACGGAATGTGATCGGGATCGCGGCGCAGGGCTTCTTCGTAATATACGTCCGGCTCAATCTGCGGGTTGCGGTACTGATCCTTGTGCACGCCCTGCAGATACAGCTCCTGCACGGTCTTGAGCTTGGCAGGATGCGGGTCGAGGGATACGGGTTCAGGATAGTGCATCTCGTCCAGCTTCTCCTGGGAGTAGCTGAGCAGCTCGCGGCCGCACTGGGCGTACAGAGCGATGCTGTACATGCCCTGGGCAGGCTCAAAGCTGAGAGAAGTGGGCTTGCAGGGCTCAGTGTCGCAGCAGCCGTCAAACAATACGCCGTCCTTGGTCTTGAGAACCACGCGCAAGTTCTTGCGAGCCTTGGTGGTCTGCACAATCAGCTTGCCGCCGTTCATGTCCACGCGCACCGCAGCTTCCAGCGTGGCAAAGCTGACCTTGCCGATTTCGCCGATGGGGTACCAGAACTGGGAGAACTCCTTGGTCTCATAGGGATTGAGCCAGGTAAAGTCGGGCTGGTTGTTGCTGTAGGAACCGGCCATCAGTTCGCAGTAGCGACCATCGGTGTCGGTCAGGGCCTTCTCCCAGTGACTGGCCAGCGCGCCGCAGCCCCAGGTGAACATTTTCTTGCCGGGAGAGACGTGGTGATTGGCCACATGAATCACGCCAGCCTTCTTGCCGTGATCATAGCCACCGAAGAAGTCGAACTTGCTGGGCGCGGCAAAATGAGAGGTGGCGTGGAAGCAGTTCTTATACCAGCTGATATCGGTGGGCTCATCGTAGAAGGCGCTTGAGTAGGAGCCATGCGCGATGGGATAATTCACCGAAGGCTTGGTCATGGAATAGTGGTTGTTGGCATAGTTCACATCCGGCGGGAAGATGAACTGATAGTCGTCGTTGACTGCAACGGCGGCGTTCTGCCACATCAGGAAGCTGTGACGGAGCTCGGTGCGGTTGGTCACCTGAATGCGCGTTTCAAAGAACGCGGAGTCGGGATGCAGCACGATTCCGATGGTGGAACGGGTGCGGTCGGTGGGATCACATTCCGAAAGCCAGGTGATGGCGGTGCCGTCCGGCTCAATTTCGGTGGAGAAGTTGACCGGCATATAGGTGGAGGGACGATGGTGGAACGGCCAGTTGAACTCCAAACCGCCGCTGATCCACAGGCCGTAGGCGCCGATCAGGGCTGGCTTGATGCAGTGCTGACGATAGAGAAAGTCATACTGATTGACCTTGTCGTACGCTTCAAACACGCGTCCGCCCAACTCCGGAATCAGGATCAGACGGATGTAGTCGTTTTCCATACGCACCACTTCGTAGTCACGCGGCTGGCAGTTTTCACGCACAACGGAAAGCACCGGTTTGACCGGATAAGGATTTCCCTTCGTGCCCTGATGCATACGATTCTCGTTGAACATGGGCATCTTTTCGCTTTCCATAATCGGATAGGTCGGAATCGACATGGTTTCGACCCGGATGGTTACTGGCTGTGCCATAGGTTCACTCCCTTTCGCTGGATGGACGTGTTGACTTTATATATGGAACGGCAGCATAACCGCTGCACGCTTTTGACGAGTTTTAGAGAAAACCGGGGAGGCGGAAAGCCTCCCGTCCTCCCCGGCAAAGGATGGTATTACTTCTTGTAGGGCTCCCAGACGATGCCCTTTTCAGCGGCGGCTGCGTTGACTTCTTCGGTCACAGCCGCGAGGTTGTAGTTGTCGTAGAGATCCTGTACGAAGGCATTCCAGTCGGCTTCGAAGTCGGTGGACTGCATGATGATCAGCACGAGCTGATTCTCAACGTAGGTTTCAATGTCGAAGGACATGAGATTGTCGCTGAACAGGTAGGTAACGAAGTTGGTGGGATAGTTGTAGGGCCAGTATTCATTGCGCAGGATCAGGTCCATCTTGTTATCCCAGTCGATGAGGGTGCTGTCGGCAACGCCGGGCACCTTGTCCAGATGCCAGCCGGCAAGGCTCGGCATGAGCATGAGAGAGGTATTGGAGTAGAAGGTCTTGGGTTCGCCGTTAGCATTCTTGAGCAGGGAGACGAACTGACCGTCCTTCATTTCGTAGTCCACGCCTTCTTCGCCCCAGGTGGAGAACACGTAGCCGTCCACGCCGTACATCCAGTCCATGAAGGCAAGGATGCGGTCGAGCTTCGCGTCGTCAACCTTATAGGAGATGAGAGTGGAACTCCAGTAGGCCTTGGGGCGGCTGTTGCGGGTGCCGTCGGCCATGATGGGCAGGGGCATGCCGCTGACATACTCAGCCACGTCCAGATCGGGATTGATCTTCTCCCAGTACTGCTTGCGGAAGGTGTAAGCGTTGGTGGCGTTCATGTTATAGGGCATCACGCCGATGGTGCCGGTGGAGAGCTTCTCTTCCATCTGGCTGTCCTTGAGGATGGCGAACTCGGGATCGAGGATGCCGCGCTTGTAGAGATCGTTCAGCCACTTGGTGCACTCCTTGGCGGCCTCGCTGATGTAGCCGTATTCCCAGCCGGTCTCCTCGTTGTACATCCAGGGACGATAGCCGAACATGGGGTAAATCAGCTGGCTCAGGTAGCCCAGACCCGTGCCGGTGTCCAGAGCGTTGCCCAGGCCGTAGGTGTCGTTGACGCCGTTGCCGTCGGGATCTTCGAAAGTCATCTTCTCAAGGAAGGTGGTAAGCTCTTCGATGCTCATCGGGGTGTTGAGCTGCTCTTCGGTGTAGCCCAGCTTCTGAGCATAGTCCAGACGGTAGAACAAAGCGATGGGGTTGCCGTTGCTGCCTTCCCACGCGCGGTCTTCGCGGGGCAGATGGTACATCTTGCCATCGGGCATGGCTTCGTAGGTATAGGTGTTCATGACGCGGTTGACGTTTTCATACTTGCTGTAGAGCTCCTCGGGGATGTCGCGGACCATCTCCTGATCCACAAACTCCTTGAACTCGTACTTGCTGTCCCAGCCCAGATGCACGAACATATCGGGCAGGCTGTCGGTGGCGGCGAAGGTGCTGATCTTCTCGATGGAATCAGCCCAAGTCACTGGAACGCTGATGAGGTTGATGCCGAACTCGTCGCGAACCTTCTGGGCGAACTTTTCGCCCTCGTATTCACCATTGGCGTCAACGTATTGCCAGTAGGAGATGGTCACATCGATGGGATCCATGCCCGCAAACTCGGACAGGCCGGTCGTTTCCGCCATGGCAACGCTCAGGCCGAGCGGAAGAACCATCATGAGTACCAGGACGAGGCTCAGGATGCGTTTCATTGGGATACCTCCTTTTGATTTGTACTGTTTCTCCGCAGTACCCGGATATTTTAACCGCACCAGCGGTATGGTTCAACTCTTGATGGCGCCCACCATGACACCCTTGGCAAAGTACTTCTGCAGGAAGGGATACACCACGGTGATGGGCACAATGGCAACCACGGCTGTGGCCATCTTGATGTTTTCCTTGGCAACGAACTGTGCGCTGTCCTGCGCATAGGCGGTAGCCATGGAAGCGGAGGAGAAGTTCTTTACGATCAGGTTGCGCAGGAGCAGTTGCAGGGGATACTTGCGCGTGTCGTTGATGTACATCATGGCGTTCCACCACTCGTTCCAGCGATCCACGCCGTAGAAGAGGGTGAATGTAGCGATGATGGGCATGGAGATCGGCAGGATAATGCGCAGAAGGATCGTAATGTCATTGGCACCGTCGATGCGGGCGGATTCCTCCAGCGCCTCCGGCAGACCCGTGAAGTAGTTCTTCATGATGATCAGATACCAGGTGTTGATCATCGTGGGGAAGACCATCGCGCCGATCGTATCGTACAGGCCAATGTCCTTGATGAGCAGGAAGTTGGGCACGATGCCGCCGTTGAAGAACATGGTAACCAGGATCAGCGTGAGGAAGAGATTGCGGCCGGGCATCTTTTTCTTGCTCAGGGCGTAGGCGCCGGCTACGCTGCACAGCATGCTTCCAAAAGTACCGGTGATCGTTACCATAACCGTCACTTTGAGCGACGTAAGCAGGTCGTCGTTGGCAAAGATGTAGTCATATGCCTCCATGGTGATCTCTTTGGGGAAGAGCATCAGCGGGTTGGCCACGTAGTCCTGATAGTCGGTCAGGGAAATCACGATGACGTTCCACAGCGGAAATACCATCAGCAATGCAACGATGACAAAGAAGGAATAATTGAAGATCGAGAACGGGGAAATCTTTTTTCTGCTTCCGGCTGCTGCCATCTCAATACAACCCCTCTCCGTCGTTGATCATTTTGGCAATCTGGTTGGTGACAACCACCATCACAATGTTGATGGCTGCCTGGAACAGGCCCGCAGCGGTCGCCTGGCCGAACTTGCTCTTGAGGAACAGTTCGCGGTAGGTATAGGTGTCAATGATATCCGCCACTGAGAACACGGGCGAAGAATACAGGTTGTAGATCTGGTCGAAGCCAGCGCTCATGACGCGGCTCACGGTGAGGATCAGCATGATGACCACGGTAGAGCGGATGCCGGGCCAGGTAACGTGGATCATCTGCTTGAAGCGGTTTGCACCGTCCACGGTTGCAGCCTCATAAAGCTCGGGGTTGATGCCGGCCAGCGCTGCCAGATAGATGATGGATTCCCATCCCACTTCCTTCCACACGCTTGATATGTAGAGGATCGGGCGGAAGCACTCGGGTTCCAGCAGGAAGTTGACAGGTTGTCCGCCTGCGGCAAGCAGAAGCTTGTTGATGAAGCCGCCGTTGACAGAAAGCAGGCTGTAGGCAATGCCGGAGATGATAACCCAGCTGAGGAAGTGCGGCAGGTACATGAAGGTCTGTACCACGCGCTTGAAGGCTGAGCAGCGGATCTCGTTGAGCAGCACAGCAAAAATGATGGGAATAAAGAAGGTGAAGAACAGCCTGCCCAGGCTGATGGCAACGGTGTTGCCGATGGTTCGGGTGAACTGCTGGCTGCGGAAGAGATCCTGGAAGTTTTTCCAACCGATCCATTCACTGCCGGTGATTCCGCGGCGGTAGGTGAACTTCTTGAAGGCCAGCTGTACGCCGTACATGGGAGCATACTTGAAGATGATGAAGTAGATCAGCGTGAAGCTCAGCAGCAGATAGAGGTAGCGAAACTCATAGATTCTTTTGGCCAATGACTTTCGTTTGATTTGAATGGCTGCCGGCGCTTTGGTTCTCAAATCCATGATGGTTCCCTCCTCGGAATGATGCGGTTGTGTGGCTTTTTCACTCATGAACGTTTCTGTGGCTTTATCATACCAATCACCGGCTTGTAATAAAAGGTACATTTTTGGTCAAAACGGGGGTCTGTTTTTTGGATGTTGCGTTTTGTGGCCCAAAATCGGTTGACGCAAAAAAAGAAAATGTGCATACTACAAGTAACGGGAGGGGGGAATCCCTATCAACAAGAGATCGTTGCGTTTTCAAATGGTGATGGTTCTTCTGATGATGATCCTGATCATGGGCATATTCGGCTGGATTATGTATGCGTATTTTGAGAGCATGTATTCTTCCAAGCTGCTTAAAATCAATTCGGATGTTACCTATCAGCTGGCCGACAGCATCACCACCCAGATCGATTCTATCAGAGACGCACAGGAGTCCTTTTCGGTCAACACAACGGTGAACCGCTTCCTGTCCACCGACAGCGAATATGAAAAGCTTACCCTGCTTCCGCTGTATGAAAGCCTGCAGCAGGCATACAAGAAGATGCGTCCGGGTCTGCACAGCATCGTGCTCAAGAAAAAGGACGGAAGTATTTTCAGCGACCCAGGCGGCATCAGCGAGATCAACATATCCCATACCGCGCCTGCATTTGCCAAATTGGAATCCGGCGCGCAGTCCGTGCTCATCGTCAACGGCAGCAAGGCCTTTATCGCCATGAAGCAGGATGTGTACCAGTCCGGAGGCATCCGCAAAAAGGTGGGCAGCTGCATGTTTGTCATCCTGGCCGACAGTCTGATGAGCGGGCTGAAAGTGCAGGATGCCGCCAGCCGAGAGCTGTTTGTAATCGACAGCGACCTGCGGGTGATTGCGCACAACAGCGATGCCGATGTGGGTGCAAAGCTGCCGGAGACCTATGCATCCTATCTGGAGGGATACAACGGCACCACCCAGCAGCTCACCGGCAGCGCGCACATCGTGGTCCTGGAAAGGATCCCGGCGCTGGGCTGGACGGTGATGTGCCTCACACCCAAGAGCACTGTATTCAGCGAACTCAGCGTGATCAAATATACCTCCTACCTGCTGCTCATTTCCATGCTTCTGGTGGTGTCCATCGTCTATCTGATGCAGGAATTGTCCATCAGCCGCGCGTTCAAACGTTTCATTGCGCACATTAACGCCATTGCAGGCGGACAGCAGGTGCAGCCGCTCAAGCTGCGCGATTCGGCGGAGTTTCATCAGATGGCCGAGGCCTTCAATCGCATGATGCGCAAGCTCGAGGCACTCAACGCGCACAATCTGGAGTATCACGAGAAAATCCTTCTGCAGGATATCGAAAACAAGCAGTCGCAGCTTCTGGCGCTGCAAAGTCAGATCAATCCGCACTTCCTATACAACACGCTGGAATGCATCAACAGTGCCGGCGCCGTGTGCGGCAGCCGCGAGGTAGAGGAAATGTCTACCGCTCTTGCGTTCATTTTCCGCTATGCTATCAAAGGCGAAAACATCGTTCGCCTGCAGGATGAGCTGGACACCCTGCAGTACTACCTCAACATTCAGCAGATCCGTTTCCCTGACCGCTTTTCCGTGTGCTACGACATCCCGGACAGTCTCAGGGAACGGCGGATGCTCAAGTTCCTTTTGCAGCCCATTGTTGAAAACAGCATCCAGCACGGCTTCCAGGAATGCACGCCGCCCTGCGTCATCCGCATTCAGGTGAGCGAAACCGATGGAAAGCTCAGGGTGGTGATTGCGGACAACGGCACCGGCATCCTGCCTGACACGCTTCAGGCGCTGCAGGAACGGCTGGAAAACCACAAGCTGTCCACCGACAGCATCGGCCTGATGAACATTCAGCGCCGCATCCGCCTTTATTACGGCGAAGCGTTCGGCCTGCATGTGGAAAGCGAATACGGAAAAGGTACAACCATTACAGCGCTGCTGCCCGCTACGGACAGCCCGGCGCATGAGGAGCAGCAGAATGTATAAAGTCATCCTCGCAGACGACGAGCCGTTGATCCTGGCCGGTTTGAGGCGCAAGATCGACTGGAACGCGCTGGGATTTGAGATTGTCGGCGAATGCACCAACGGCAAAATGCTGATGGACGAGGTGCTTGCCAAAGATCCGGATCTGCTGATTCTGGATATACAGATGCCGCATATGACTGGTTTGGAGGCGCTGCATGCGATCCGCAACATCTCCTCTGCGTCCTCCATTGTCATCAGCGGCTTCAGCGACTTTGCCTACGCGCAGGAAGCGCTGCGCTATGGCGTGATTGACTATTTACTCAAGCCGGTTTCCTCCGCTCTTTTGCAGGATGCGGTGCTCAAGGCCAAGCAGCGTCTGGACATCACCACTGTTCAGGGACGCCGAAGCGCCAGCCTCATGTTCCATTTCCTTCGTATGAACGCCGACAAAATGCCGGATTCGGTGCTGCTCAGCCATCTGGCTCTTTCAGGAAGTCACCGTTATTACTGGCTTGTCGCCTTCCACGGTTCGTGCAGTCTGCTTGAAAACGCCGGAGAAGAAATTGTGATGTTCCGCTACGATGGGGACACCATGATTGCGGTCATTCATCTGGACGAAATTCCGGATGACTGCCGGGCGTTCATAACCAGCCGGTTTCAGTTTGATGGAGACGCCGGACTCTGCCGGCCGTTTGAGGAGCTTCGTCAGTTCGCGCGGGCTGCCGACGAGGCCATCACCGCGCTGGAAACCGCATGGTTCAGGCATGGTATCTATCTGTGGAGCACGGAAAATGAGGAGCAGTCGATCAAGTTCTTCCTGCAGCAGCTGGAACAGAAGGGCCAAAACAGCGCCGAAATCAGCGGAATGCTCAGTACGCTGCCGGCCTATCTGCTGGAGCACCGTCTCAACGTGCGAAGCGCCGAAGCCATCTACAACACGCTTCTGGCCCGTTCGCGCACCCATGCGCAGGGGCAGCCGGTGCGCTACCATTCCTGGAAGGAAATCAAATCGCAGTACAAGAGCGCGGATTATCTGCTCTCCGATCTGCACCGCATGCTGGTTCCAGGCGCGGATGGCGACGACTCCGCCTCCTCCAGCCGCGCGGTTGTCTTCAAGGTGAAATCCATCCTTCAGAAGGACTACGCGCAGCCGCTTTCCCTGCAGAGCATGGCCAGCCGCTTCCATATTGACAACAGCTATTTAAGCAGCCTCTTCCGCGAAGAAACGGGCAAGACCTTCACCAACTATCTGACCGAAATCCGCGTGCAGCACGCGTGTGAATATCTGCGGACCACCGCTTTGACCAACAACAAAATTGCGCAGCTATGCGGCTTTACCAGTGACTCGTACATGAAAAAAGTGTTTCGCAAGGTACTCGGCATCACGCCTTCCGTGTACCGTGCGCAAGCACAGTCAAATGGAAAAGCCGCTGAGAACGTTTTGGGACCATTCAACCAAGAGGAGGAGCGAACATGAACAGACAAAGCATCTCGTTTGAAGGCTTTGTTCCCTTTGGCACCAAGCTGAGGGAACAGACGGTTCCGCTGGGCAACGCCATCCCCGTGGGTGCGGAGATCCTTGAAAAAACGGCTAACAAGCTGACCATCCGCGTGCCCGAATGCGGCGGCGGCGTGCTGCTGACCGGTCTGCGAGGAAGGGTGGGCGGTGCAGCGTGGAACGCCGCCAACTGGCTGGCCATGGATGTCAACTTTCCGCAACCGGAGCAGTTTGCGCTATGCCTGTGCGTCGGCGTATACCGCTACGATCAGGAGCCCGCGAAGGAAGCGCCGTACTTCGGCATGCTCACCGGAACGTTCCCGAACTATCTGACCCGCATTTCCCTCGGATTTGACGAGTTGGCCTGCCGCAACGGCTTCCTGCCGCGCACACCCGGCAAGCTCAAAACCGTCTGCGCTGGCCTGCCCATTACGCCGGATGAAATTTCCGCGCTCTACATCGGCGCGCGCGCCTGCCATGTGCCGCAGGTCATTGAACTGAGCAATCTCTTCCTCAGCGACGAGGAACCCGATTATCCCATGCCCGACGTCAAGATGGTGGACGAAATGGGTCAGTGGACGCAGAAGGACTGGCCGGGCAAGATGCACAGCGTGGAGGAAATGGTCGAAACGCTTCAGAAGGAATTGACCGTTCCCGCGCTTCCGCCCATCGATCGCCGTAACCGCTGGGGCGGCAATCTGGATCTCAAGCTCACCGAGGGCACCGGTTTCTACGCCACTCACAAGGACGAACACGGCAAGTGGTGGATTGTGGACCCGGAGGGCTATGCCTACTTTGTGATGGGTCTGGAAATGATTGCGCCTGGCAGCAGCGGCGTGGTAAACGAATGGCGCGACACCTATACCTGGCTCCCCGATAAGGACGGCGAGTTTGCTGTGGCATGGAGCGAAATGCATGGCGATCCCAACCGTGCACGCCGCGTGGCCTATTCCGAGGATGTCGACTTCGCCAAAATCAACCTCATCCGCGCCTATGGCGACGAGTGGGAGCGCAAGTGGGCGGAATTGACCATTTCCCGTCTGGATGCATGGGGCATCAACAACGTGGGCGTGTCCGGCTCTCCCAAGGGCAGGCTGATGACCTCTCCTTTGGGCAAGTATCGTCAGTACCCCTGCTTCCACTTTGTCGGGCTCTATCCCAGCACCAAAGTTACCGTCTTCCGCGACTTCCCCGACGTATTCTCCAAGGAATACGAAGAGGCATCGGCAGCCTACGCGGCCAATCTTGAACCCATCCGCGACATTCCCTTCATCGTCGGCTACTTCATGACCAATGAGCCGGAGTGGGCGTTCATTGAGGATCTGGAGATTTCCGAAATGCTTCTGGCACATCCGGAGCATCTGGTCACCAAGGACGTGTTTATCGATTTCATCAAGGGACGCTATGATTCCATCGAAGCGTTCAATCAGGCGTGGAATCTGAAGCTGGAATCCTTCGAAGATCTGCTCAAGCCCATCGCTGATGCACGCAGACTGTCCGAAGCAGCCCGCAGGGATCTCAACGACTTCTCCTACATCATGATCGAGCAGTACATCAAGGTGCCTGCACTCAAGTGCAAGGAAGTCGATCCCAACCACCTCAACTTTGGCATGCGCTATCCCTACATCGCCTATGCCAACCAGACGGCGGGACATCAGTATCTGGATGTTTTCGACATCAACGACTACCGCTACGACCCCAAGGATTACATCAACTGGATTGGTTCCCTGGTGGACATGCCCGTTATGGTCAGTGAGTTCCACCACGGCTCTCTGGATCGCGGCCTGCCCGTGACCGGCATCCGCGGCGTTCGCACTCAGGAGGAGCGCGGCGTGGCCTACCGCTATTACATCGAGCGTGGTGCTTCCACCGATTATTTCGTCGGCTCGGTTTACTTCGTCTTCAGCGATCAGCCCATTCTGTGCAGCAATTACCAGGAGAACTATAACATCGGCTTTGTGGACATCTGTCAGATGCCGCATACCGAAATCACCAACGCAGTGCGCAAAACCGCCATCGCCGTATACGATGTGCATGCAGGAAAGAAGCCTAATTACGACCGCAAGCCAGATATCATTCCGCTTAATGCGTGCTGAAACGCTGTTTTGGCTCCATACTCCAACCGTCCCTCTTCTCACGAGAGGGGCTCAGACCGTTGACAAAGTAAGTCGACGGTCTTTTCCAATATAGAAAGAAGAACAACCTCCTCGTTCATATCAGCATCACTCCGGCCAATAAGGTCATGAAAGAAACCTGCTTCGCCATGCCTTTCAGCGCAGATCTGAGCATGTATGTTCCTTACGAATTTGACCAGAAGGGCAACATGAACTTTAGCTGGAACAACGTTGATCCGAGTTCCATGTGAATCCCTTCTTTCTGCTGCAGTCATAACCACGGGCAGAGCTGGTGGTTTTCTTCAATTCAGAAACAGCCGCTCCGGGATTTTTCCCGGAGCGGCATTTTTTTGGCGTTACACAACGCCCAGATATTCTTCCAGACAAAGATTGCGGTCGCGCATGTCCTGGCTGTGGGGCAGACCCACATAGCGGATGTGCCAGCACTCGGCGATGTAGCCGGTCAGCTTTTCCTTGTCCTCCTGATAGCGGATGACAAAGCCGTAATCCCAGCAGTGCTTGTGCAGCCAGATCTGCTCCGGCGTGCCCTTGAAGATGGTACCCGGCACGGTGATGTCAAAGGCGAGTCCGGTGTGGTGCTCGCTGGTACCGGGGTCGGCCACGGTCTGGCGGGTGGCGGATTTGGCATTGGCCTGGCTGAAGCCCTGATCCAGATACTCCTGCACCTGGCGGTCAAACAGCTTCTGCTGGTAGCGGTAGCTGCGGTAGCCTGCGCTGATCTGCCAATTGGTCACGCCATCCTGATGGGCGGCGCGGAACATGTCGATCATGGCGTTGACCGCGGTGCGGTCGCCTTCGATGTCGCCGCCCTTCACGGCGGCCACGGACGAGGGAATGACATTCTTGAGCAGCACCAGGTCATCCGGCTCATAGCTGGAATCGACGGGATGATCGCGGTTGACGAGGATGGGCATGCGGTTGGGGTCGGGCGTGGGGGTGATGGTGACCTGTCTGGCGCTCTCGCTGTAGAGCGCGGCAAAGGTCATCTTTGCGGCCACGCCGTCCACGTCCAGATTGTTCTGGCGCTGGAACAGCCGTACCGCTTCCTCGGTGCCGCCGCCAAAGTCTCCGTCTACGGTGCCGTTGTAGTAGCCCAGCTCCTTCAGGCGCGCCTGCATCTGCTTCACCGCTTCGCCGTTGTCGCCCTTTTTGAGCAGGCTGGCTGCGGCGGTGGGCGTAGGCGTGGGCTGGAAGAGCTGCGCGCTTGAGCTGTACAGGGCGCTGCGCGTGCCTTCGCCCGCGATGCCGTCGGCGCTCAGGCCGTGCTGCGTCTGGAAGCGGATGACCGCATCCTGCGTGCCGGGGCCGTATGCGCCGTCCACATCGCCCTCGTAGTAGCCCAGTTCCTTCAGGCGGTTCTGAAGCTTCGTCACCTCGTCGCCCTTCACGCCCAGCTTGAGCAGCAGCGCCGTGGGCGCGGGCGTGGCGTTGGGGTCCGGGGTGATGAGCAGCATGCTGCTCACATTGGCCGTGGGCGTGGGCGTGGCGGAAAGTTCAATCTGCAGCTTTTGGCGCGCATCCTGCAAGGCAGGCGCGGTCATGGCCACGCCAATCAGCCCGGCGATGATCACCAGCCACAGAATGAGCGTAACGGGACGGAATCTTCCTCTCATTCACGCACTCCTCAGGGCCACAGCGGAGAGGGATACAGACCCTCGTTGTTCATGCGCTGGAGGGCCTCCACCACTTCGGCGCGGTCCTCACGGTAGGTAACGCCGTACCACTTGTCGGGCGTGGTGTACACATGCACCTTCGCCTTGCCGGCGCTGAGCTGCGCATCCACCACGCTGGGCAGGAAGTATTCCGCCTTGAGGGGATTCTGAGGCACCTTCTCGCTCAAAAACTGCGGGAAGCCGTCCTTCAGGTGCTGCATCATGCTGCCTGGAAAACCCCACATGTTCATGCTCACCACGGTTTCGGGCGAAAGCCAGGTGTAAGTCTTGCCGTCCTCGGTCATCAGCGGGCCGTCCACGGTGGAGATGATGTGGGTGCGCTCGGTGAGATCGTGCAGGGTGCTGTTGCCTCGCAGCTCGCACACACCGCGCGCCACGTAGCCGGTTTCGCTCAGGGTGTTTTTCAGCAGATAGCCCACCATGCAGAAGTCGCCCTCGTCCCTGGTATGGGACAGGTGATCATAGCACAGCTGGAAGGCCTCGCGGCCGTAGTAGTCGTCGGCATTGATGGCGCAGAAGGGCGCGCCGTCCACAGCGTCCGCCGCGCACAGCACGGCATGGCCGGTGCCCCAGGGCTTCACGCGGCCCTCGGGAATGGCAAAGCCCTCGGGGATGCGGTCGGTGGTCTGGTAGGCGTAATCCACCTGCATGTGGCGGCTGACGCGGTTGCCCAGCACCTCGCGGAAGTCCTGCTCGTTCTCCGGCTTGATGATGATCACCGCGCGCTCAAAGCCGGCGCGCTTTGCGTCAAACAGGGAGTAATCCAGAATCAGTTCGCCGGAGGGACCCACGGGGTCCATCTGCTTGAGGCCGCCGTAACGGCTGCCCATGCCTGCGGCCATGATGACCAACACAGGTTTTTTCATTGCTTGTTATCCTTTCCTCGTGCTCAGATCGCGCACGCACAGGAGCATTTCGTCCCAATGCTCGTCGATCTCCTGGAGCAGCTTGAACTGCGTACGGGCGCGCACCAGGTTGTGCTCCGGATAATCGGTCTTGAAATAGATATCGCCGTTGAGATAGTCGCCCAGGAAGCGGATGCCGTTTTCCAGCGTCATCATCCTGGCGCCCACGGGCAGCGAGTCCACCTCGCGCATGGTGAGCTGGTCGCTCACTTCGCTGAGATAGCCGGTGGCGTAGGCGCGGTACATGTCCATGTCCAGGCGCACCTTGCTCAGGTCGGTTTCATCCTCGGCGGCGGTGTTGGCGCCGTAGCGGATGGCGTCGCCAAAGTCGTAGGCGCACAGGCCGGGCATAACCGTATCCAGATCGATGACGCACACGGCGTGGCCGGTCTTTTCATCGATGAGGACGTTGTTGAGCTTGGTATCGTTGTGGGTGACGCGCAGAGGCAGATCGCCGCTGCGCAGCTGGCCGGTGAGCGTATCGGCAAAGGGCTCGTAGCCAAGCGCAACCTCAATCAGATCGCGCACGCCGTCGGCACGGCCGGCCGCGTCCTTTTCCACAGCAGCGTGGAAATCGCGGAAGCGCTTGGGCGTGTCGTGGAACTGCACGATGGTCTCGTGCAGGGAGGCCGCGTCAAAGCCGTCCAGCATGGACAGGAAGCGGCCGAAGGCATGGCCGGATTCGCAGAAGATGTTGGCGTCGTCGCAGCGGTCGTAGCTGACGCTGTCGGCCACAAAGCTGTAGGAACGCCAGTAATCGCCGTTGCGGTCGATGGCAAAAAAGCGGCCTTCCTCCGTCTTGAGCAGCTTGAGCGTCTCGCGCACGGGGTCGCCGCCGCGCTTGATGATGACGCCGCGCAGGTACTCGGTCACGCGCAGCATGTTGTCCATCACGTCTTCGGGGTTCGGGAAGGCATTTTTGTTGATACGCTGCAGCACATACTGCGCCCCGTTCTCATCCTCACGGGAGAACAGGTAGGTATCGTTGATGTGTCCGCCGCCAAAGGGCTTGGGAACGCCGATTTTGCCTTCCGGCGCAAACTGTGCCGCCAGCGCACGGACTTCCTCAACTGTCAGTTTCATGTCGTTTCTCCCTTGCGCTTGCCGTACGATGGGCTTTCTTCTGTACGGAACTGCGTTATGCAGGCATGCCAAACGAAGGCGTTTGCACACCGTAAACGACATTATAACATGAAAAACCTTTCTCAACAATCCCTATGGGAAAACAGAGTTGGTTCCGCCTGCTTTTCCCCGCCATCGCGGCTGCTTTCGGTGCCATATTATACATCTCAGAGCCTTGCGCGGGTTGCATTTTCGCGCATGTTGGTGTATAATACCGCCGTAATCAAAAGAAAGGGGTCCATGCAACATGAAGTCTGTCAACATCAAACTGAGCCTGGCTGAAAACGTAAAGTCTTTTGTCAACATCGTCAACCGTTATTCCTATGATGTGGACCTTCGTGCTGGCCGTCACGTGGTGGATGCGAAGTCCATTCTGGGCATTTTCAGCCTGGATCTGAGCAAGCCCATCTCCATGGAGATCTATGCTGACTCCTGCGACGACCTGATGGAAGACATCAAGCCCTTCATGGCCTGATCGCCTTCTTTCACAACCGATTTTTTCCATGCCACACCGGCATGCTGATGGGTAAAGCACCGCCATGCTTTGCCCATTCTTTCGTTCATCATCCTCACACATGGGAGGCTGTCATGCCGTTTTTGTCACCCAAGCGCAAGATTTCCGACGCCGAAAACAAGCTGCGCGTGCTGTGCTGCCTGGACGCGCTGGGCATGGCCACGCAGGAGCAGCTGTGGCCGTTTGTGGCCCGGCTGGAGCTGATGGAGTACATCCCCTTCTGCCTGTTTTTGGACGAGCTGAAAAACGATGGCGCGGTGGCCGTGGGCGGCCATGCGCTGGAAGGCGTGCTGTACCTGACCGAGGCCGGGAAGCAGCAGCTTGCGCTGTTTGAAAACCGCCTGCTTTCAGCCGAAAAGGAGCGCATCGCCGCATCCGCGCGCACCTACCGCGATCAGCTGCACGAACGCCGGCAGATGCGCGCCGCGTACGAGTCGTCCGCCGACGGGCTGTTCCGCGCGTCGCTGACGGTGCGCGAGGGCGACGTGCCCACGCTGTTTCTGCGCATCACCACGGCGGATCAGACGCTGGTGGAGAAAGCCGTGAAGGGTTTCTCAGCCACCGTGGCGCAGCTTCTGGGCCAATTGTACACCCTGCCCTTTGAAAGCGCGCAGGAGGACATTCCCGCGCCGCTCACGCAGGAGGCGGCCATCGCCTGCGCATCGCCCACGCAGCCGCAGCTGTGCGCCTTCGGAGGCCGCGAGCATGCCGCCGTGGCATGCGTGGAGGAAGGCGGCGTGCGCTACACCATCCTGCTGCTCCTGCCCACCGCCCGGGAGGCGTGGGGCTGGGCGAAGGCCGCGGATGCAAGCGCGCATGCGCTGGCCAGCTGCCTGACGGCGGCGCTGGTGGACGCATGAAGCGGCTTTGCGAGGCCGTGCGCAGCTGTCTGAGAGAGCGCAGCGGGCGCATCCTGTGCGCCGTCAGCGGCGGCGCGGACAGCGTGGCGCTTCTGCACGCGCTCAGCCGCGCGGAAACATCTCTTTCTATCGAAGCGCTGCATGTGCAGCACGGTCTGCGCGGCGAGGATTCCCAAGCCGACGAGCGCTTTGTTCGGGCTCTTTGCCAGCAGCTGAACATTCCCCTGCACGTGCGCCGCGCCCAGCTCACCGGCGATATGAACGACCCCGGCGTTGAAACCCGCGCGCGCGACGAGCGCCTGCGCATCATCCGCGAGGTCATGCTGGAAGGCGGCTTCGACGCCGTCATGCTTGGCCATCACCGCGACGACCAGACCGAGACCGTGCTGATGCACCTGCTGCGCGGCAGCGGCATGACGGGTCTGACCGGCATGCGCCCCGCAAGCGGACAGGTGCTGCGGCCGTTTCTTTCCATTCCCAAGGCGGATATCGTCTCCGCGCTCCGTTCGGAAGGACTCAGCTGGCGCGAGGACGAAAGCAATACCCACCCCACCAATCCGCGCAACGCGCTGCGCCTGAACATCCTGCCCGCGATGGAAACGCTCTATCCGGGGGCCGGAAAGCACATCGCCCGGACGGCGGAGCTCATGCAGACGGACTGCGACTATCTGGACGAGCAGGCCGAAAGGCTGTTTCTCTCCGCCGCTTACTGCGCGCCGCCTTTCCGGCTGATGGCCAAAGCGCCGCTGCAAAGCGCGCATCCTGCCCTCGTTCGGCGTGCGCTTCGCAGGCTCTGCCCTGTGCCGCTGGATGCCGATGACACGCTCCGGCTGGAACAGCTGCTTTCCCAGCCCGACGGCTCCGTGCTCAATCTGCCCAAGGGGCTGCGCGCCATGGTGTGGACGCATCACCTGCACATCCTGCCCAAAGAAGCGGCGCAGCCTGAGGGCGAGCACCTGCGCATCGTTTCTGCTCCCGCAGCGTCTTGCATCCCCCGCAGCGCTGCCACCGTGATTCTCCCGCCCGCCATGCAGGCCATGAACCCTGTCGTCCGCCTGCCGAAGCCGGACGATCTCATCCGCCCATTCGGTGCGCCGGGCACAAAACCGCTGCGCCGCTATTACACCGACCAAAAGGTGGATCCCTGTTTCCGCTGGAGCCTGCCGGTGCTGGCCTGCGGACAGGATATTCTCTGGATTCCCGGCCTGTGCGCAGCCGAGGCGCTGCGCCTGAGCGCCGTACCGCCCGGCTCCATCCAACTCAGCTTCACAGCAGCCATCCCGTTCTACCCCTATAATTCGAAGGAGTGATCTGCCATGGAAACCAATCGCGCCCTGTACAAAGATCTGGAAAGCATTCTCATCACCAAGGAAGAGCTTCAGGAAGCCGTTCGCAAGCTGGGCGAGCGCATCACCCGCGACTACGAAGGCAAGAATCCCGTCATGATCTGCATCCTCAAGGGCGCGAGCGTGTTCTTCTGCGACCTGATCCGCGAAATCGACCTGCCGCTGGAGATTGACTTCATGGTGGTTTCCAGCTACGGCGCCAGCACCAAGACCAGCGGCGAAGTGAAGCTGGTGAAGGACCTGGACCGCAGCGTGCGCGGCCGTGACGTGATCATCGTGGAGGACATCGTGGACAGCGGCATGACCCTCAACTTCCTCAAGCAGACCCTCCTGGGCCGCGGCGCTGCCAGCCTGCGCATCTGCACCCTGCTGGACAAGCCTGCCCGCCGCCGCGTGCCCCTGACCGCGGATTACTTCTGCTTCAACATTCCGGATGCGTTCGTCGTAGGCTACGGTCTGGACTATGCCGAGGTCTACCGCAACCTGCCCGACATCGGCGTGCTGTCTCCCCGTATCTACGCCGAGAAGTAATTCTTTCCATCGTCATTCACAGGCTGCCCTCCACCGGCGATAACACGCCGCTGGCCATGTTCTTCGCCCTCATGCTGCTCAGCCTGACCGGCATGATGATGATCCGCCGCCGCAGGGCCTGAAACGGAACCTAAACACAAATAGCCGGGTCCCCACATGGGTGACCCGGCTTCTATTATGCTGTAAAAACAGCCAGAGCAAAAGCCCCGGCTGTTTTTCAATGTACGCAGGAAGCATGCACAACCAGCATTCCCGCACAGCTAACTATCATCTTTCCGCCAACGGCGGAAAACTTCACTGGCGAAGCGGCTTCACCAGCGCAGCGACTTCACTTGCCGCAGGCAAACTTCACTCTTTCGCGGCGTCTTCATTCGCCGCGAAAGACCTGAATGCACAGCGTGCCTTCGCCGGTGCTTTCGGCCAGAATGCGGATGGGATACTCGCCGTCGTTGCGGAAGATGAAGTTCAGCTCCGTGCTGCCCACCGCCGCGTCCTGATGCATGGGCAGGTACTTGGCGCAGCCGGGGCCGTGGGGACGGCGGTGCACGATGGTGACGCCGGGCACCTGGCGCACGGCATTGAACAGCGTGGAGGAGGACTGGCAGGTTCCGCCGCCGTAGCCCAGCTGGCTGCCGCCATCGATGAGCACGGGCGCGGGATGATAGCCGTTGGTGCGCTTGTAGGGGCCTACCTGGTTGTTGAAGTCCAGGCTCTCGCCCACCTGCATCACGCGGGTCATGCTTTCGCAGCTGCGCACGATGTTCTTGCAGCGGCCGTCGTTGCCGGACTTGCCGGTGTTGAACTCAAAGAAGCTGCAGAACGCCGCAATGGGCGTATCCGGGCTGAGGGGTTCATCGCTGGAGGCAACCACCACCAGGTCGCTCAGGCGGCTGGCCTCGATGTAGCCGTAGCTGCGCCAGTAGAGCACCTTGGCAAAGCCGTCCACAAACTCCAGAATGGCAATCTTGCTGCCGGCGTTGGGGTGGATATCGTGCACCGCGGCGTCCAGAGAAGGCGCGGTGTAGATGGGCGTTTCATCGGTAGTGAGGGTGGCCACGTACTGCGAGGGCACCACGCCGTAGGGCGGGGTGTTTTCCGGGTCGATGGCGGTCATGGTTTCGTCCACCCAGGTGCGGATGACATAGCCCACGTTGCCGTTGTACTCGGCCAGCACGTAGCTGGGGTACACCGCGTACACGGTGATGGTTTCGCCCTTGCGGATGGAGCACACCACTTCGCTTTCGCCGCTCTGCTGGGCGCGCATGCGGATGGCCTGACCATCCGCCACAAAGGGCTTGATCCTGGTGGTGTACAGGGGCTTGAGGCCATTGATGTCGGCCCACTGGCCCACGGCGTCCGCCTGCACGGATTCCTCGTCGTCCGCCATGCCTTCCAGCTCCACGCCGGAGGGCAGGGTTTCGGTATTTTCAAACATGCTGATTTCTTCCTCCGCCAGCACGCTCAGCGGCGTCATCATCAGCGCCATCACAAGCGCGGCGATCCGAAGCCATTTCTTCAAAACGGAACATTCCTTTCCTGTGGCATTCATGGGGATTATATCACATCCTGCGCCAAAGCGACACAGTCCATGAGGCATTTCTTGTAAATCATTGGGCGGCAAACCACGCATCCAGTCCTGCAATCAGCTTCTGCGCGCAGTCCTGCACGTATTCCTGCCCGCCGGGATTGCGCGGCAGCTCCACCAGCACGGCGGCCTCGGCGTTTTTGGCCAGCCACTGCGACAGCTTGCCGCCGGTGATGTAATCGGCATACTTCACACCGAAGGCCTCCATGAAGGGCTGGGCCAGGCTGCGCGTGCCGTACACGCACTCAATCCACCCGTGCACATCCACGCCCCATGCGGGCTGGATCTGCTCCACCAGATCGCGGATGGCGCGCGCCTCGGCGGACGCAAAGGGTTTGTCGCCGGTCTGGTTGCGGCCGTTGGTAAACTTCTGCCAGCGGGCGGAAAAATCGCGGTTGATATCGATGCCGTTGGCGTTGGCGCGGCCAAAGCCGTTGCGGCTGGTGCCGTCCAGCAATCCATCGGGATTGACGCACGGCACGATGTACAGGGCGTGGCCCCTCAGGCCGGACGGGTCGGCGTCGTAGTGCGCAATGAGGAGCTCCGCAATCTCCACCAGCAGCTGGCCGTCGTGGTCGTACGCGTCCTCAAAGCCATGCACCGCGAAGGTCATCAAAAGCGATTTTTCCGCCGCCTCGTCGCCCAGCCTCACGCAGGCGAGGTCACGCCCCATCTCCGACTGGCCGAACACAAAGCGCTCCTCCGCGCACGCGCTGTCCATCATCAGCAGGCACAAAAGCATCGCAAGCCATTTACAGCGCATCCTGCACCTCCGGCCGGAAGCCGTCGTCCGTGGCGTACAGCCAGCACTCGTCGTGGCCGTAGGAGATGAAATCCCAATAATACAGCTGCCAGTCCTCGCCGAACACGTCGCCGAGATCGGGGTTGCACAAAAGAATCCAGCTGGGGTTGAAGAAGGCGTTGGCCACGTGGCCTTCGTACATGCCCTCGTCGCAGAAGTACTCCATCACGGCCTCGGGGTCGTCGCCGTACTCGTCCAGCAGCCACGGATAGTTCTGCACATAGGTGTCGTAATCGTACACCAGGCCGATATCGTCGCCGTGGTAATCCACCGGGCGGTAGGAGGGGTCCTCAAACGTGAAGGCAATGCGCAGACTGCCGTCCTCCTGACGCTCGCCGGAAAGCAGCGTGCCGTTTACGCACACTTCCTCCTGCTCTGCGTTCTGAAGGACAGCCTCGGCATACCAGACGGCGTAGTTTTCCTCGTCCGCCTCGCTCACCTGCTCATGCCAGTATTCCTTCACCTGTGCATCGCACCACGGAAGGGTCTGGAAGATCAGCTCATCCTCCACATGCCCGTGCAGCGCGCGCACGGTGAGGCTGTCGGTTTCGGCATTTTCCACGATCACGCTGTGCAGCCACGCGCTGCGCTCCTCAATGAACCGGCGCAGCAGCTCCACCTCGCTGTACCAGTCGGCGGCGTAGATGCTGCGGATGTACTGCTGCTGCGGCCAGAGCATGTCGTTCATGGCGGCGGCGGCCTCGATGTGCGCCGCATATTCATCCAGCGGCTGCAGATAGGTTCCCTGCTTTTCGCCCAGCAGGATATCGCGGATCATGGGGTAGCACTCCTCCGCGTACACCTGCTGAAGCTGCTTGAAAAAACCTTCGTCCTCATAGAACTCCGTCATCCAGCCGGACGCGTCCTTGATACCCACGCCGTGGTCGTTGATGCCGTTGTGCCAGTAGCGCCACGTAAGGTCAAAATCCCACACGGGGCCGGCGCGGAAGATGCTCTGCCCGGCCGGCAGCACAAAGTAGGAGGATGAATAGTGGAAGCCGCTGTCGGAATAGCTCAGCTCGTACAGAAGCGATGCGCGCACAAAGCTGTCCACGTCAAAATAGTTTTCCATCGGCTCGCCGTCTGCCAGCGCCAGCCGGGCTTCCTCCAGCTTTTCGCTCACATAGGCCACCATCTTTTCGGAGGCGTTATCGGGGTTCTTCAGGCCCATGATGGATTCGTCGCCCAGCCTGAACCAGCTGCGGTCGCTCAGCGTGCCCTCGCCCTCCATCTCCAGCAGGTACGCGCCCGCGGTGGGTTCCTCCGTCTCGGCCAGGCCGTTCACGAAGTGGATTTCGTGGCCAAAGCGGTTCTGACCCTGTCCGGCCTCGAGGCTGTCCAGATCATACTGGCCGACCTCCTCGTTCCACGCTTTGATCAGCTTGCCGTAGTCCATCTCGTCCACGTGGCCCCTGTCCACTTTCACCTTCTCGGCAAGCAGATACACGCCGCGGTATTCGCCGTCGTAGTACAGATCCACATGCTCAGAGTGCGATGTTTCCTCCACGCCCATCTCCAGCGCCAGATCCAGCGAAATCTTGTTGCGCAGAAGGGTCTGATCCCACGCCTCGGCCAAAAGCACCCATGTGCGGTGCTTTTCGTCGGGATTGCCGGTACGCAGCAGATCCGCGCGACCCTCCAGCTTGAACTGGTAGGGTTTCTTCTGGTTGTACCAGGTGGAGTTGCCGCGCCCGCGCAGCTGGCGCAGATCATCGGAGTGATCCACCAAACCGTCCGTGCTGATCAGCGCCATGTGGCCGGTGGTTTCGTTCACGTGCTTTTCGCAGTTTTCGATGAAGGCGCGTCCCTCGTTTTCCGGATCATCGCTGAAGAGGAAGAGCGAGCGCAGGTTCTGCGACTGCATCACAAACAGCATTTCGCCGTTTTCATCCTGCGTCTGCCACGCGCCGCCCAGATCCTCCTTTTCGGGAAACATGGCGTCCACGTCGGCAAAGGCGGGTAGAAACAGCCAGTTCACGCCGTGCACTTCCATGGTGCACACATCCACCGCGCCGCCCTGCACCGGCAGCGCATACACCTGCGCCAGCGCCCAGCAGGGCAGAAGCAGCAAAATGAGAAATGCCGCCGCGATCCAAAACCGCTTCATCCGCATCGTTCCTTTCACAGCGCGTCGGTCACATTGGGCCAGAAGCGCTTGTCCATGGGGTACAGCCAGCCTTCGTCATAGCCGTAGGAGATAAAATCCCAATAATACAGCTGCCAGTCCTCACCGAACATATCCGCCAGGTGGGGATTGTAGAGCACGATCTCGGCAGGCTTGAAAAACGGGGTAGCCCTGTGGCCCAGATACATGCCCTCTTCGCAGAAGTATTCCAGCACCGCATCCGGGTCGTCGCCCACGATGTCCGCCACCTGCGGCTCATGCTGGATGTAGTAATCGTACTGATATACCAGCCCCACGTCGTCGCCGTAGTAATCCACGGGGCGATAGGTGGGATCCTCAAACGTAAAGGCGATGCGCAGCGTGCCGTCGTCCAGCTGTTCGGAAGAAAGCAGGCAGCCGTTGACATACACCTGAGGATTCTCAAACGCGAATCCCTCTTCGGGCTCAATGATGGCCTCCGCCGCATACACGGCGTAGTCCTCCTCCGTGGCCTCAGCGATCATTTCGCAGTCAAAGTCCGTCACGCTGGCCTCCACCCACGGCGGCAGCCAGAAGTCCAGCTCGCTGTCGGCAAAGCCGTACTTGACGCGCAGGGTGATTTCCAGCCCGTCCGCGCCCAGCTGCTCGCCCGTGACCATGGCGCGGTAGAGCCAGTCGCCGCGGTCGGAGATGAAGCGCTTGAGCAGGCTGATGTTTTCCTCCGCGCTTTCCTCATACACCAGGCTGCTGGCGCGCTTGATGTTCCAGCGCTTCTGGTTCATGCGGCTGGACTGGGCGATGTGGGCGGCGTAGCTGTCGATGGAGCGCAGGTACTCGCCTTCGCCGTCTCCCAGCAGCACATTCTGGATGAGGGGATAGAGTTCTTCCTCGTAGATGCGGCACATCGTGTCGGAAAACGCCTTGCACTGGTAGAACTCCGGCATCCAGCCGGTGCGCTCCTTCAGCCCACGTCCGCCGGGCATGGTGCCGTCGGTGAGGTAGGACCAGGCGTTGTCAAAATCCCACGGCGGGCCGGGCACAAAGCGGCTTTCGCCGGCGGGCAGGATGAACCACGTGGACGACCACGAGAAACTGTCCAGATTGCAGGCCAGCTCGTTGATGAGCGCCACACGGGCGAAGGCGTCGATGTCGAAATCCTCCTCGATGGTGCGGCCGTTTTCCGGGTTCACGCCGCCGTTTTGCAGCGTGCGGCGGGCTTCGGTCAGGCGTTCGCTGATGTAGCGCACCATGGGCTCGGAGGCGTTTTCCGGGTTTTTGAGGGCAATGGTGCTGCCGTCGTCCATCAGGAAGTAGCAGCGGTCGGAAAGGGTGCTGCCGTTGATGCTCTCCATCTCCAGCATGTACGCGCCCGCGTCGGTGAAGCCGCCGTCGGCCACGTCCTCAATATAGGTGAAGCGGTTGCCGAAGCGGTTCTTGCCCTGCGCCACGCCGTGATATTCCAGCTCGCTCTGGTTCCACGCATCCAGAAGCTCGTCATAATCCACCTGATCGATGCGCCCCGTGCCGATTTCCACCTTCTCAGCCAGCAGGTACAAACCCAGATATTCGCCGTCGTAGTACAGATCCACGTACTCGCTCTTGCTGCTGGATTCGATGCCCATCTCCAGCCCCAGATCCAGCGCGATGCGCGGGCGCAGGGCGGTGAGATCCGTGGCCTGGGCCAGCAGCACCCAGGTGCGGTTCTTGTCGGCAGGATCGCCGGTTTTGAGCAGATCGAGGCGGTTTTCCAGCTTGATCTGGTACGGGCGCTTTTCCAGCAGCCACGTGCCGTTGCCGCGTCCGCGCAGCTGGCGCAGGCGCTCCACCACATCCACCTGACCGTTCACGTCCACCACCGCCATGCGGCCGGTGGTCTCATTCACGTGGCGGGCGCAGTTTTCGATGTAGGAGCGTCCCTCGTTGACGGGATCATCGCTGAAGAGGAACACGGTGCGCAGGTTTTCAGACTGCATCACATAGTACGTAACGCCGTCTTTTTCCGCGCGGCGCACGCCCGCTTCGTCCGGGCCGTCATCCAGCCACGCAAGGCCCAGATCGTCCGGGTCTGCAAACGTGGGCAGGAACAGCCATGCCTCGCCATCCACCGCGCTGGGCAGGATATCCACCGTGGCAAAGGTGGCGCGCAGGGTGAAGGCATAGTCCTGCGCATGCGCCGCGCCTGCGCACAGCAGACACACCAGCATGAGCAGGCAGATGGCTTTCCAGCGTTTCATGCGCATCGTTCCTTTCACATCAGGTTCCACACCTCGGGCTTGTAGGTATAGCCCATGTTGATCAGCCAGCCGTCCTCGTGGCCGTAGGTGAGGAACTCCCAATAATAGTTCTGCCAGTCGGTGCCCAGGATTTCCTCCAGATAGGTGTTGTGCAGCAGGATATCCGACGGGCAGAAGAAGGCGTTGCCCTTGTGGTTTTCGTACATGCCCTCGTCGCAGAAGTAGTTCATGAGGCCTTCGGGGTCGTCCTCGAACTGCGCGGCGATCTCGGGATAGTTTTGGGCATAGATATCGGGGTTGTAGATGAGGCCGATGTCCTCGCCGTAGTAATCCACGGGGCGGTAGGACGGGTCCTCAAAGCCGATGAGCAGCCGCATGCGGCCATCGTCCAGAAGCTCGGCTTCCATCTCCTGACCGTTGACGATGGCGGTCATTCCCTCAAAGGTCATGCCGTTTCGCGCCTCAAAGAGCATTTCCACCTGCCAGATGGCGTAGCTTTCCTCGGTGGCTTCCTCGTACACGGTGCTTTCATAGCTCACCAGCTGCACGTCGCTCCACGGAATCACGCGGATGTCCAGCCCGCCGTCCGGGTGACCCCAGATGACGTCAAAGCTCAGCTCCACGCCGTCCGCGCCGCTTTCGTGCTCGTCCACAATCACGCGGTGCAGCCACTGGCTGCGCTGGGTGATGAACTGTTCAAGCAGCGCCAGTTCTTCCACCCGATCCGCGCCGTACACCAGCCTTGCGTCCACCACCGGCTCCCAGAGGAAGCCGTTCATGTAGGCGGATGCTTCAATCTCCTGCGCGTACCGATCCAGCGGCTTCAGGTATTCGCCCTCGTTTTCGCCCAGCAGGATATCGGTGATCATGGGGTACAGCTCGTCGCGGTAGATTTCGTACATGCGGTCGGAGAAGGGCTTGCACTGGTAGAACTGCGGAAGCCACCCGGTCTTGTCCTTCACGCCCACGGCGTTTTCGTTGGTGCCGTCGGCCAGATAGCGCCACGCCAGGTCAAAATCCCACGCGGTGCCGGGCTGGAACTGGTCGCTTTCCTCGCGCAGCACAAACCACGTGGACGACCACGTGAAGCCGTCCAGGTTGTACGCCAGCTCGTTGATGAGCGCCAGACGCGCAAAGGCGTCCACGTCGAAGTCCTGCTCGATGGTGCGCCCCGTGCGCGAGTTCACGCCGCCCTCCACCAGCGTTTCGCGCGCCATGGTGAGCTGATCGGAGATGTAGCGCACCATTTCCTCGCTGGCGTTTTCCGGGCTTTTGAGCGCCACGGTGGAGTCGTCGCGCATGCGGAACCAGCAGCGGTCGCTGAGGGTAGAGCCGTTGGGGCTTTCCATCTCCAGCAGATAGGTGCCTGCGTCCAGCCAGTTGCTGTCCTGCACGCCCTTGATGTAGGTGAACATCTCGCCCCAGCTGTTTTCGCCATAGCCCACGGGCAGGGAATCAAAATCCGTCACGCCGACGTTCTGGTTCCATTCCTCGATCAGATCGTCGTAGTCGCGGCCCTCGATGCGCCCGTCGGCCACCTCCACCTTTTCGGCCAGCAGATAGGTGCCGCGATAGTCGCCGTCGTAGTACAGATCCACAAACTCGCTGTGCGAGGTCTCTTCCATGCCCAGCTCCAGTCCCAGATCAAACGCCAGCTTATTGTGCAGGAGCGTGCCGTCCGTGGCCTCGGCCAAAAGCACCCAGGTACGGTTGACTTCGTCGGGATCGCCGGTGTTCAAAAGATCCGCCTTTTTCTCCAGCTTGATCTGATACGGACGCTTGGGGTGATGCCACGTGCCGTTGCCGCGCCCGCGCAGCTGGCGCAGGTCGCCCGCGTAGTTCAGATGGCCCTGCGCATCCACCAGCGCGATGCTGCCGGTGGTCTGGTTTTCGTGCTCCAGACAGTTTTCCACGTACTCGCGGCCCTCGTTTTCAGGATCGTCGCTGATCAGAAACAGCGCGCGCAGGTTTTCCGACTGCAGGATGTAGAGGGGCTCGCCGTTTTCATCCGTCCATTCCCAGAAGCCGTCGCCAATGTCCGCCGCGCCCGGAAACAGGCTTTCGCGGTCGGCAAAGGCGGGCAGGAACATCCACTGCTCCCCCCACATGTCCTTGACAGAGATATGGATGGTTCCTTCGCCTACGGGCAGTTCCACGGCCTGTGCGGTGCAGCACAAAAGCACCAGCACAAGCGCGGCGATCATCCAGCATCGTTTCACAGGCGGCTGCCTCCTTGTTGATTATTCGGGCACATCCACGCATTCCAGCGCAAAGTGCTTGTCCACCTTGCGCATCCAGCCTTCCTCGTAGCCGCAGAAGGAGAATTCAAAGTAATACAGCTCCCAGTCCGTGCCCAGCACACCCAGCAGCTCCGGGTTGTATTGGAGCACCTCGCTGGGGCGGAAGAAGGCATTGCCCATCTGATCCTGATACATGCCTTCATCGCAGAAGTAGGTCATCAGGCCTTCGGGGTCGCCCTCGAACTGCGCGGCGATCTCGGGGTAGTTCTGCGCGTACACATCGGGGTTGTAGAACATGCCGATGTCCTCGCCCCAGTAATCCACCGGGCGGTAGGAGGGATCCTCAAACTCGGCGTACACATACAGCGCCGAGCCGTCCTCCACCAGATAGCCGGTGATGGGCGTGCCGTTGATGGTGACGGAAGGCTCCTCAAAGGCGTAGCCTTCCTCCGGCATGAGGTACGCTTCCAGCGCCCAGGTGGCGTATTCGTCCTCCGTGGCCTCGGTCAGCGGCGTGCAGGAAGCAAACGCCACGTTCACATGGTTCCACGGGCAGGCGTTCAGCTTGAGGGTATCCTGCACGTGCATGTAGCCGGCATAGGCCCACAGGTCGATGGCATCCGCGCCGTCCTGCGCGTTCATGACAGCATCGTACAGCCAGGCGTTGCGCTCCTCGATGAACTGATAGAGCAGCTCCACTTCCTCTTGCGGCGTTTCGCCGTAGATGTGGTAGTCGTAATACTCGCAGTCCCACAGCACGTCGTTCATGGCGCGGGACGCGGCGATCTCGTCGGCATAGTCCCACAGGGGGCGCAGATAGGTTCCCTGCTTATCGCCCAGCAGAATCTCCGTCACGATGGGATAGAGCGTTTCCTCATACGCGCGCTGCATGGCCTGCATGAATTCCGGACAGCTGTAGAACTCCGCATGCCAGCCGGTCAGATCCTTCACGCCCATGCCCTTTTCGTTCACGCCCTTCCGGAAGTAGCGCCACGCAAGGTCAAAGTCCCACGCGGGGCCGGGGCGGAAGCGGGTTTCGCCCTCGGGCAGGATGAACCAGGAGGAGGAATAGTAGTAGCTGTCGGTGTTGTGCGCCAGCTCGTTGAGCAGAAGCAATTTGGCAAAGGCGTCCACGTCAAAGTCGTCGCGGATGGTGCGGCCATTGTCCGGGTTCACGCCGCCGTTTTGCAGCGTGTGCCGCGCCTCAATGAGCCGCTCGCTCACGTAGCGCATCATGCTTTCGGAGGGATTCTCCGGGTTCTTGGCAGCGATGACGCTGCCGTCCTCCATGCGCAGGAAGCAGCGGTCGGAAAGCGTGTTGCCCTCGTGTTCCATCTCCATCACGAAGGTGCCCACGGACGGATCATCCGCCTCGGCCACTCCCTTGATGTAGGTGAAATCCGTGCCATACTTTGTCTGACCCACGCCCACCTCCAGCAGCTCCGGATCGCTGATGCCGGCGGACTGGTTCCAGATTTCCATCATCTCGTCATAGTTAGACACTTCCAGACGGCCTTCGCCCACCTCCACCTTTTCGGTCAGCAGGTAGGTGCCGCGGTATTCGCCGTCGTAGTACAGATCCACATGCTCGGAAAAGGGCGTTTCATCGATGCCCATCTCCAGCGCCAGATCCATGGACATGCGGTTGCGAAGCAGGCTGCCGTCCGAGGTTTCGGCCAGCAGCACCCAGGTGCGGCTGCACTCGGACTGATCGCCGGTCATGAGCAGATCCGCCTTGCTTTCCAGCTTGAACTGGTAGGGCTTCTTCTGGCGCTGCCAGGTGTAGTTGCCGCGGCCGCGCAGCTGGCGCAGCTTGCCGGCGTAGTTGACCGTGCCGTCCGGGCTGATGACGGCCATCATGCCGGTGGTCTCGTTCACATGGCGCTCGCAGTTGTCGATGAAGGCGCGGCCCTGGTTGACGGGATCGTCGCTGAAGAGGAACAGCGCGCGCAGATTCTGGCTCTTCATCACGCACAGGGTCATCTCCGCGCCGTCCTCGCACACCGCCTGGCCGTAGGTCACGCCGGCTTCTTCGGCGTCGGGCGTCCAATCCACCTTTGCGCCGTTCAGCGTGAGGCGCAGTTCATCCGCATCGGCAAAGGAGGGCAGGAAGAGCCAGTGCACGCCGTCCATTTCCGTGGTGTACACGTCCACATCCGCGCCGCTGGCCGCCACCTGCGCCCTGAGCGCAGAGACCGCCACTGTGCTGGCCGCGTCTTCCTCCCAGATGGATTCCTCGGCCAAAACCGGCGCGGCCAGCATGAGCAGCACCGCAAGCAGCGCAAGGATCCTCCACAGATGCTTCATAAACGCACCGTCCTTTTCTGGTTACCGGCGAAGGCCGGTTTGTTGTGGAAAAGTCAAGTTTGGATCGTGGGACGAACTCAGCTTTTCTGCACCTTGGTCGAAAAGCCACCGGCGCAGGCCGGCTAATACATGCTGATCACTTCGGGCCAGTAGCACTTGCCCATGTGCATCAGCCATTTGTCGATTTCGTAGCCGTAGGAGAGGAACTCTCCGTAATACAGCCACCAGTCCTCGCCCAGCATGTATTCCATCTCCGGGAAGGCGGCCAGCACATCGCTGGGCCGGAAGAAGGCGTTGCCCATGTGGTTTTCATAGATGCCTTCGTCGTAGAAGGCATCCATCACGGCCTGCGGATCGTATCCGCATTCCTCGGCCACCTCGGGATAGTTTTCGACATAGACGTCGTAGTTGTAGATCATGCCGATGTCCTCGCCGTAGTAATCCACCGGGCGATAGGACGGATCGGCAAACGCGCCGCCCACGCACCACGTGCCGTCCTCATCCATTTCAGCCGGCAGTTCCACGCCGTTTACGGTGACAACAGGCGCTTCGCCGCCGTCGTTTTCCAGCCAGATCCACAATTGCCACCAGGCGTATTCCTCCTCGGTGGCCTCGGTCATCTGCTCAAACCACACATCCTCCACCTTGAGGCGGTTCCACGGCTTCTGCTGCACAAGCAGGGTCTCGCCGGTGTGGCCGTAGGTGGCGCTCACCCACAGGTCGATGCGGTTGTCATCGGGCTCTTCGCCAAATACGCCGTGCAGCCACTCGCTGCGCTCGGTGAGGAAGCGGCGCAGCAGCGCCACCTCGCCCTCGTGATCCAGCGCGTACACGTAGCGGTTGAGCGTGCTGCGCGGCCACAGAACGGCGTTCATCTGCCGCGACGCCTCAATCTGCGCCACATAGGCATCAAGGGATTGCAGATACCGCCCCTGCTGATCTCCCAGCAGGATGTCCCTCACCATGGGGTACAGCTCGTTTTCGTAGATCTGCCGCGCAGATTCCACAAAATCCGGGCACTGGTAGAAATCGTACATCCAGCCGCTGGTTTCCTTGAAACCCACGCCGTTGGCCGCCAGACCGTTGGACAGGTAGCGGTAGCCGATGTCAAAATCCCACAGCGGGCCGGGGCGGAACTGCGTGCTGCCCGCAGGCAGTACGAAGAAGGAAGACGAATAGCGGTAGCCGTCGTAGTTGTAGCTGAGCTCCTGCACCAGCATGGTGCGCGCAAAGGCGTCCACGTCGAAGTCGTCGTGGATGGTGCGGATGGTTTCGGAGTTCACGCCGCCGGAAAGCAGCGTGTTGCGCGCATCCTGCAGGCGGTTGGAGATGTATTCCACCATCTTCCCGGAAGCGCTTTCGGGGTTCTTGAGCGACAGGATCTGCCCGTCGTGCATGGTGAACCAGCATTTTTCCGACAGCGTGTAGGTGGATTCGATCTCCACCAGATACGCGCCCGCGTCGGGAGACGCGGACTCGATCACGCCGTCCAGATACGTGTAGGGCTGGTTGAACTGATTGACGCCTTCCTTCACCGGTAGCACGCTCAGGTCGGTCTGCCCCACCTTGTCGTTCCACTGGCCGATGAGTTTTTCATAGTCCATCTCATCCACGCGGCCCTCGCCGATTTCCACCTTTTCCGCCAGCAGATAGGTGCCGCGGTACTCGCCGTCGTAGTAGAGATCCACATGCTCGCTGTGCGAGGTTTCCGAAAGGCCAAGCTCCAGGCCCATGTCCAGCGTGATGCGGTTGTGCAGCATCGTCTGCGTGGAGGATTCCGCCAGCAGCACCCAGGTGCGCTCCATTTCGCTGGCCAGGCCGGTATCCAGCAGATCCATGGGCTCGTCCAGCTTGAACTGGTAGGGCTTCTTGCCGCCGCCCCAGGTGCCGTTGCCGCGGCCGCGCAGCTTGCGGATTTTGCCCACGTGATCCACATGGCCGTCCGCATCCACCAGTGCCATGGACGCGGTGGTGAAGTGCTCGTGGCGCTCGCAGTTGTCGATGTATTCGCGGCCCTGAGAAACAGGATCGTCGCTGAGCAGGAACAGCGCGCGCAGGTTTTCGCTCTGCATGATCTGCACGTCAGCGTCCGTCACAGGCTGGTCGCCGTCAAACAGCTGCATCTTCGCCTGATCGGCAAAGGCGGGCAGCAGCAGCCACGTTTCGCCATCCACCACCGATGCGCGGATGTCCACCTGCGCGCCCTGCACAGGCACCACGGCGCGGATGGACGAGACGGAAATATCCCGCTCTCTGCTCTCCATCGCTTCCTCGCCCAGCGCAGGCCCGATGAGGCAGCACAGGATGAG
The DNA here is from genome assembly GCA_029009515.1 of bacterium. GTDB lineage: Bacteria > Bacillota > Clostridia > Christensenellales > Aristaeellaceae > Limiplasma. The sequence goes on along the minus strand of JAQXJZ010000117.1, from coordinate 2,893 downwards.
CGTGAAAAGCGCCAGCCATCGTTTCATGGTTTTCCTCCTCATTCGGTCACCACAGGCGGCAGGAAGGTTTTGCCGTCCTTAAGCCAGCCTTCCTCATAGCCGTAGTAGATAAACTCAGTATAATACGTCCACCAGTCCTCGCCGATCATCTCCACGAGGTAGGGGTTCTTGTGCGCGACCTCGATGGGATTGAAGAAGGCATTGCCCATGTGGCCCTCATACATGCCCTCGTCGCAGAAGTATTCCAGCAGCAGCTCCGGATCGTAGCCGCATTCCTCGGCGACGTCCGGGTGCTGGGCGGCGTAGTAATCGAAGTCGAACACCATGCCCATGTCCTCGCCGTAGTACTCCGCCGGGCGGTAGGACAGATCCTGCACATAGGCGGTCACATAGGCCAGCCCGTCCTCGGTGATCCAGTAGTCCAGCGGCACGCCGTTGACGGTGATCTCCGGCTCCTCAAAGGTATGGCCGGGCGCGGGCTGGATGGCCATATCCACCTGCCAGCAGGCGTGATATTCCTCCGTAGCCTCGCTGAGCTGCTGGCGGTCAAACCACACCACCTCGGCTCGGCTCCACGGATAGGCCGTGACGGTCAGGTAATCGCCGAAGGCCAGGAACTCGGCCTGAATGCGGATATCCACCTGCTCGGGGTCCGCCTTCCTGGTTGCCAGCTGCTCGCCGAACCATTCGCTGCGCTCGGTGAGGTAGCGCTTGAGCAGCGCGATTTCCTCTTCGTAATCCGCACCGTAGACAAGGCGGGTGAGCTCGTGCGTGTCCCAGAGCACGTCGTTCATCAGGCGGGACGCCTCGATGTGCGCGGCATAGTCGTCAATGGAACGCAGATGCACGCCCTCTTCATCCCCCAGCAGCACATCGCGCACAAGGGGATACAGCTCATCGCGCCAGATTTCGCCCATCCTTGTCCACACCGCATCCACGCCGTAGAAGTCCGGCAGCCAGCCTTCCATCTTTTGCAGCTCATGGCCGCCTGCATTGGCCAGATTGGTGCGGTAGCGCCAGGAGAGGTCAAAGTCCCAGATGGGGCCGGTTTCAAAGCGCGTTTCGCCCGCAGGCAGCACGAAGAAGGAGGAGCGCTCATAGCTGTCCGGGTTATAGGCCAGCTCGTGCAGAAGCGCCACGCGGGCGAAGCCGTCCACGTCAAAGTCCTCTTCCACGGTGCGCCCGGTTTGCGGATGCACGCCGCCGTAAACAAGCGTTTCGCGCGCCTCCTCCAGCCGCTCGCTGATGTAGGTCATCATGCGCGCCGTGGCGTTTTCCGGGTTTTTGAGCGCGTAAGCGGACGTATCCGACAGGGTGAACCAGCAGCGGTCGTCGGGCGTGGCATTGCCCTCGGTCTCCACAAAGTACGCGCCGGAGGACGGCAGGGTGGGCTCCACCATGCCGTCGGTGTAATACAGGCGGTTTTCAAAGCGGTTGAGCGCTTCCGCCGTGGGCAGCGCATCCAGATCGTAGTTGCCGATGGTGCGGTTGAGGCGCTTGAGCAGCTCGTCGTAGTCCAGCTCGTCCACGCCAAACTCGCCCACTTCGATCTTTTCGCACAGCAGGTAGGTGCCGCGGTACTCGCCGTCGTAGTACAGATCCACATGCTCGGCATGCGGCGTGGAGGCAATGCCCAGCTCGCGCGCCAGATCCAGCGTCATGATATTGCGGATGAGGCTTGCGTCAATGGCATCCGCCAGCAGCACCCATTTGCGGGACGGCTGGCCGATATCCAGCAGATCGGTTCGGGCGTCCAGCTTGAGGTGGTAGGGCTTCTTGTCCGCCACCCAGGTGGAGTTGCCGCGCCCGCGCAGCATATCGATGCCCGCGGTGTGATCCACCGCGCCATTTTCATCCACCATCACCATGCGGCCTGTGGCGAAGGCTGAGCGCGCGGCGTTGCCATCGATGTATGCGCGGCCCTGGTTGGCGGGATCATCGCTGATGAGGAACAGGGCGCGCAGGTTTTGGGAGAACATGGTGTTCACGTCATCCGCGCTGACGGGCTGGCCGTCCAGCGTATACGTCACGGTATCCTCCGATGCAAAGGAGGGCAGCAGGAACCATGCTTCGCCATCCACGATGCTGGCTCTGATCTCCGCCGTACCGCCCGCAAGGGGCACATGCGCCACGAGTTCCTCTGCAAAGGCAGCGCCCAGAGCGCAGCACAAAACTGCTGCGATCAGCATTGCCCGTTTCATCCATTTCACAGCAGACCACTCCTTCCGGCGCATACGCATATGTCACCATCTTTTAGTATACCATATGCGGCGGCGGTTGGGAATGCGCGGGTGTAAAAAGTGTGGGGTGGGGTTGACGGAAAACGGGTTGACGGCCGAGTCACGCGTTGCGGCCTTTGTTTGGTGCGCGCGTCGGGGCCCGCTCCGCTAGGGCCTAAGGGGGAGGGGGGATTTCGATTTCCCCCCTTACCCCCTTAGGAATCCCGTATCCCCCTTGAAACGACCAGGGGTAAACCCCTGGACCCCCGTGTGCGGGGATGGTAAATATTCAGGAGCAGGTCTTATCAAGCAGCTGTCGCCGTTTGATCCGCCTCACCTTTGCCCAACGGCAAAGCGAGGCTACAATATGAAGGCATAGGGAATGAAGCAAGTTACCTGTCGCCATCGGGCGCACACGCAGGTGCGCCCCTACAAGGCAACCAAACCGATCTGCATTTCAATACAGCCCCGGTACCACCGTAGGGGCGCACCTATGTGTGCGCCCGTGCACGAACATACCGGCAGCACCCTTGTTTCTCAACCCCACAAGCAGCTAAAATCTCATCAACTGTCAGCCGTCAGGCTGGTGTTGATGGGATTTTAGCGTCTTAGAAGGCGCTCAACAAACAAAAGCAACCCGAAAGAAAGATACACTCAACTCGCTGGGGTCCAGG
>JAQXJZ010000116.1 GCA_029009515.1 bacterium | reverse complement strand
ATGATCTCCTCGCCGTACTGCTCGTCGGGCACGCCGATGACCTGCACGTCGGAAACCGTGGGATGGGTGTAGATGAACTCTTCCAGCTCCTTGGGGTAAATGTTCTCGCCGCCGCGGATGATCATATCCTTGAGGCGGCCGGTGATGCGGTAGGTGCCGTCCTCGTTCTTGCATGCGAGGTCGCCGGTGTGCAGCCAGCCGTCCTTGTCGATGGCGGCGCGGGTGGCGTCGGGCATCTTGTAATACCCCTTCATGATGTTGTAGCCGCGAGCCACGAATTCGCCGATCTCGCCGATGGGCAATTCTTCGTTGGTTTCGGGGTCGATGATGCGGCACTCAATCTCGGGCAGGGCACGGCCAACGGTGGCCACGCGCAGCTCCAGCGGATCATCTGCGCTGGACATGGTGCAGCCGGGAGAAGCCTCGGTCTGGCCGTAGACGATGGTGATCTCCTTCATGTGCATCTTGTCCACCACCTCGCGCATCTTGGCGATGGGGCAGGGGGAACCGGCCATGATGCCGGTGCGCATGTAGGAGAAATCCGTCTTTTCAAAGTCGGGGTGCTCAAGCATGGCCACGAACATGGTGGGCACGCCATGGAAGGCGGTGATATGCTCCTGATGCACGCAGGCCAGCGCAGGCTTGGGGCTGAAGTAGGGCAGCGGCAGGATGGTGGCGCCATGCGTCATGGAGGCGGTCATGGCCAGCACCATGCCGAAGCAGTGGAACATGGGCACCTGAATCATCATGCGGTCGGCAGTGGACAGATCCATGCGGTCGCCGATGCACTTGCCGTTGTTGACCACGTTGTAGTGGGTCAGCATAACGCCCTTGGGGAAGCCGGTGGTGCCGGAGGTGTACTGCATGTTGCACACGTCATGGGGCGATACGTTGGCCGCCAGCCTCCACACTTCTTCCACGGGAATGCTCTTGCCGCGCTCCAGCGCTTCTTCCCAGCTGACAGCGCCGGGCTGCTGGAAGCCGACGGTGACCACGTTGCGCAGGAAGGGCAGACGGTGGCTGTGCAGGTACTTGCCCTTAGGCGTAGTGATGAGCTCGGGACAGAGCTCGTTGATGATCTCCTGATAGTTGCTGTCGCGGTAGCTCTGTTCAAGGATCAGCGTGTGGGTATCGGACTGCTTGAGCAGGTACTCCGCCTCGTGAATCTTGTAGGCGGTGTTCATGGTTACCAGCACCGCGCCAATCTTGGTGGTGGCCCAGAAGGCAATGTACCACTGCGGCAGGTTGGTGGCCCACATGGTAACGTGGGAGCCGGGCTTGACGCCCATGGCGATGAGGGCGCGGGCAAAGTTGTCCACGTCGTCGCGGAACTCGCTGTAGGTGCGGGTGTAGTTGAGCGTGGTGTACTTGATGGCCAGCTGATCGGGGAATTCCTCCACCATGCGGTCCAGCACGCGGGAGAAGGTGGTTTCGATCAGCGCTTCCTTCTTCCACACGAACTGGCCGGTCTGGGCCTGGTTATAGTACAGGGGCTTCTTGAGCATGCGGGGGCTCTCGAAGCGGTTCATGTAGTTAACGAAGAAGGGGAAGATGATTTCCTGATCCTGCAGGTCTTCCATCCATTCGGGCTTCCATTCCAGAGAGAAGAAGCCGTCGTAGTTGATGGAGGCCAGCGCTTCGATCACGCCGGAGATGGGCAGCGTGCCCTCGCCGATGAGGTTGTAGGAGCCGTCATCGTCCGAGTCGCGCAGGTGCACATGGCGCACATACGCACCCAGATTCTTGATGGTCTGATCGGGCGTTTCGTTGTGGTCGCGGCAGGTATGATGCACGTCCCACACAACCGCCAGCTCATCGCAGGCAAAGTCGTTCATCAGTTCGCGCAGGAGCGCGGTATCGGCGTACACGCCGCTGGTCTTGATGAGCAGGGTCACGTTCTTCTGAGCGGCGTAATCCAGCAGCTCGGAAATCGCCTTGCGGATGACTTCCGCCTTGTTTTCGGAGGCGAAGGCGCACACGCACTTCACGCGAAGGTCGCTGGCCACGTCCATCAGGGTTTTGAGCTCGTTTACCGCGCTGCCGTCCTCGCAGGACAGGTCGCAGGAGGAATCCAGACAGGGGATGGACAGCTTCTTTTCGTTCAGCTCGCGCACGGTGGCAGCAATGGCGTATTTGTGGAAGGGGCCGCCCTTGTCGAACAGCTCCTGCGTCTTGTGGGCATTGTACACTTCAATGCCGCCAAACTTCATATCGATGGCGGAGGCAACCCATTCATCCCAGCAGCAGCCGGACCATCCGCGGGTAGAGAAGGAAAGATTCATGCTTCGGCCTCCTCATAAACGATTTTGTTCAGCGCGCTCAGATAGGCCAGGATGCTCGCACCCACGATATCGGTAGAGCTGCCGCGGCCGGAGTAGAGCTTGCCGCCGGAGCGCAGACGCACCACGGTTTCACCCAGCGCCTCTCGGCCCTCGGTGACGGACTGAATCTGGAAATCATCCAGCTCGTAGTGATGGCCGATGACCTGCTCGATGGACAGGAATGCCGCGTCGATGGGGCCGTCGCCCAGGCTGATGCCCTCCAGCACCTGGTCGCCCTTGAACAGCTTGATATGCGCGCTGGCGGTGATGGCATTGCCGCAGTTGATGACGTACTTGTCCAGCTGATAGGTGGGCGGCACCTGCAGCGCAACGCTGGCCACCAGGGCGTCCAGCTCGCGGGCGGATACGCTTTCCTTCTTGGCAGCCAGAGCCTGGAACGCGGCGTACACCTTGGCGCAGTCATCGTCGCTGAGCACATAGCCCAGCTTTTCAACAGCCTTGTTCACGGCGGTGAGATCATCATGCACAGAAAGCGCCATGCCGGCAGCGTCTGAAACGGTGGACGCGCCGCCGTCATAGGGGTTGAGCTGGCTGCGGGTGCCGTGGCAGAGCCACTCCACCTGCGAGGTGATGCGCTTGAGCTCGGAGGTGCGCACATTGGTGCCAAAGCCGAAGCTGTCGCCGCGGCTTTGCAGGATGGCCGCAATATCGCCAATCTGGGTCACATCGCCCGCGCAGGCCACGGTTTTGATCTCAGCAGCGCCGGTGCGGATGGCCGCCATGGCGCACGCGCCGGCCATGGACAGCGCATCGGAGCACTGCACGCCAAGGCGCACGTTTTCCACGCCGGGCACATTGGCCTTAACGTCGGCCAGGAAGGCGGAGAATTCTTCCGGGAACATCAGACCTGCAGCGTCGCACAGGGTGACGGCGGTGGCGCCGGCTTCGATGGCGGTGCGGACAGCCTGATACACAAACTCTCGTTCGCCGCGGCAGGCGTCGTCCGCAATCAGCTCCACGTCCGCGCACAGCGCGCGGCAGCGGCTGATCATTTCGCGGATGGTTTCCAGCATCTTATCCGGCTTCTTGTGCCAGAAGTATTCCATCTGGGTGGGGCTCATGGGCGCCTTAAGCTGCAGACGGGGCTTCTTAGCCACCTTCAGAGCCGCCCAGGTAATATCGATGCTTTCCATGTCCTGCGAAACGGGCACAGCCACAGCGCTGTTCTTTACCGCCATGCCGATGGATTTCACCAGCAGGCTGTCGATCTTGCGGTTCTGAATGGGGGCGAGCTCGACTGCAGATACATTCAGCTTGTCCAGTAGCTTGGCCAGCTCGATTTTCTCCTTAAAGCTAAGCGCCATGCCATCCGCGGTTTTCAAAGTGATATCGCTCAAACCAATGTATTGCATTCGATTTTACCTCCTGTAGTATTTTGAAAAAAAGGATCAGCAGACGGGCACGATCCAGCCGAACTCGTCCTCGATCTTGCTCCACTGGATGCCGGTGAGGGTATCGTAGAGCATCTGGGTCACGGGGCCGATTTCGCCGTTGTTGAGGATGAACACCTCATCCTTGTAAGCCAGGCGGCCAATGGGGGACACGACGGCAGCGGTGCCGCAGCCCCAGGCTTCTTCCAGCTTGCCGGCGCGGATGGCCTCTTCCAGCTCGTCAATGCTCAGCAG
>JAQXJZ010000115.1 GCA_029009515.1 bacterium | reverse complement strand
CCCCCCACGCCCGTTTTCTTGGGGGTGAGCGCGCGTGGGGCCTTTCTTTTTCAAAATAATGCCCCCTCTCGCATCTCACACAACCAACTCAGCCGCCAAGTCCCTCAGACTGACGCTGCATGTTTTCCACGACGATGTCGTGAATATCGCCGAGGCTGGCGCAGTATTCCAGCACCTGCCAGGGCTCGTTGGTGTGGTAGTGGATTTTGATCAGTTCATCGTCGCCGACAGCCAGCAGGCAGTCGCCCTTGATGTTCTGGGTGATGTAATCGTTGATGGCGTCCTCGTCAAGGCCGGTACCTTCGATGAGGAGCTGGGTATCAAACTTGAATTCAAGCATGGATTGTATCTCCTTTCAGGAAGATCAGCGGATGCCAAGCTGCTCCATGGCGCGGGGCAGACCGGCCAGCACTGCGGTAATCTGCTGAGATTCGCAGCGCTTCCACATGAGCATGGGCACGATCCAGTGACACACGGCAATATCCGCTGCGGTCAGGAAGCCGCCGCGCACCTTGCGCGAGGCCACCTCGATGAAGCGCTGCATGCAGCTCAGCGCGGTATCGGATACCTGCACATTCTCCTGCTTCAGCGCGTTCTTGAGCTCAGCAAACCACTTTTCAGCCTCGGACAGCATGGGATGGGAATCCGCACGGATCTGGGCAAAGGTGGACAGGGAAGCGGGCATAACCGGCGTCCACTCATCGTTCTGGCCGAAGGTGCGCTTGAGCATGGGCGGCACCTGGATGACGGGCAGCGGCAGGATGGATTCCATGCCTTCGGCCAGCATGCTGTCAGAAGCCAGGTAGATGGTCTTGTGACCAAAAGCGGTCATGGTCTCGGTGCCCAGCATCTGCACGGTGACAGTGGGCGTGCGGATGGCGTTTTCATCCAGCAGGCTCACCATTTCCACATAAGCGTCGGGGGTAACCACGGCGGATACGCTCTGCAGGCCGAAGCTCTCCAGCGCAATGCGGGCAAACTGCTGCGCATCCTGCACGGTGCGGGCACGCAGGCAGACCGCGTCAAACAGCGCAAAGCCGATCAGCAGGCTCATGGCGTCGTCCTCGCTGATGCTGAAGCCGCTGGCGTTCATATGCACGCGCAGCTGCTCAGCCAGCTCCTTGCGGGTGTATTCATGACCGATCACAGGCGAGATGAGCACGCGGTTTTCCGCAGCGCCGCTCATGCAGGTGAGCTGCCTGCGCAGGAAATCCGTGGTGTGCTGGGCGTTATCGCTGCTGAGAGCCTTGGCGGCGTCCGAAAGCTTCTTGCGAGTGGCCTCGAGGTTCTTGACCTCGTTCTTCAGGCGCTCAATCTCGTCGCGCTTCTTCTGCGCAGCGTGAGCAATGGTTTCCTCGCGGTACTTGCGGGTGTTTTCACGGGCGGTTTCCAGCTGCATCAGCAGGCTCAGACGGTCCGCTTCAATCTCCGCCAGCTGCTCCTGAGCGGCCGCAGAGGCCTTCAGGTTCATGCCGCCGCGGCGCAGGGCATCTGCCATATCGGAAGCAAAGGCTTCGTTGGCCATGAGCATGGCCAGCGCCTGATCGCGCATATCAGCGTTCTGCCACACGTATTCCATGCAGCTGCGCAGGCTTTCGATGGGATTGAGCACCATGCCGTAAGCGCCGGCGCCCAGCTCGCTGCCCATCACTTCGTCGCGCTGGCCGTTGATCTGCTGCTCCACCACGTGGTGCACGTTTTCAGCACGGGTCTTGCTGCGGATGGGCTTGCCGCTGTTGCGGGCAAGAGGCGTGCCGTTGAAGTGCGCGGTCACCGTTTCGGGGATTTCCTCTTCCTCAACGGTGGAAACATCGCTGCTGAGTCGGTTGGCGCCTTCGCTGAGGGGCTGAGCCAGGCGGGAAATCTGCTGTTCAAAGGGGAGCGCGCTGTCCAGAATTTCCAGATGCGTGCCAATGGGCAGCGCTTCGGCTTCCTTTTCAGCGGCGGCTTCAGCAGCCTTTTCTGCGGCCTTCTCAGCAGCCTTGGTCTCTGCCTTGGCAGCGCGGGCCTTTTCCTTTTCCGCCTTGCGGGCGGCAGCCTTTTCAGCCTTGGCGGCCTGACGCTTCTCCTCTTCCTGCTGGCGCAGGATTTCAGCGGAGCGCTCTACGCGGCGGGAGTGAGGATCCAGCTTTTTGAGCTTTTCGATATGCTCGGCCTCGGCCTTTTCGCGAACCAGCCTTTCCTCTTCGGTCTTTTGGGCTTCAGCGCTGGCCTGCTCATCCTTGGTTTCGCAGGCGGCTTCCTTTTCTTCCTGCGTGCCGCGGTCGCGCTTGCGCAGGGAGTTGCGGCGCTGACGCCAGTTGATGGTGGCCTCAGGATCCCAGCAGATCTGATGCTTGCCGCCAATCTGCGGGGCTTCGATGGTGTGCAGCAGGAACTGCTCGTTGCCAAAGGGCTTGAGCGCGGACAGATCCGCCTTGTCAGCGTCCGCCTTGTCCACGGGGCCGTAGAGCATCTTGTCCTTGTGCAGAAGCACCTTGGCAGTCAGGGCGTTCTGCGCGCTGCTGCCGGCTTCCACCACTTCCATGCATCCGCCGGGCGCAAACTCGCAAATCACGTCGGAATAGATGGCAAACTGGTTCTTTTCACCCTGATCAGGCGCATAGTTGCGGTTCTGGCGCACCTTCAGCAGCTCCTTGCCATCGCTGGCAAGCGCTACCACGCACAGTCCGCCAATCTCGCGCATTCTTTCCTTAAAGGTGCTCTGCTCGCGCTTGTCAGGCACGATGCGCAAGCTGCCCTCGTCCGGAAATTCATCCGCGCCGCCATGAAAAGTGCCGCCCTCACGGGTGCAAAGCGGAATGACGCGGAAGATCACACGCTGACGGTTGTCCTCCTCGACAAAGGCCAGCGTAATGGTACCATTGATCTCCTTCATATCGAATATTACCCCTCAAAGTGTTGTAAAGCATGGGTCCAGTTCATGAGCCAAATATGAATGAACCGTGAACACCATAACAGTTTAACCATGAAATGGCTTTTCGTCAATAGTTTCGGGCATTTTGCTCAAGAGAACTATCTTCCATTCTTTCCGTTCCTTACGAAAAACCTGTAACAGATGACCATTTTATATTGACTTTTTAATATTTTCGTAATATATTTGAAATGCAAACAAATGCTTTTCGTTTGCTCTGTGATCATCGAAAAGGAGGTTCATACGACATGTTTTGTACAAATGCCATGAACTCTGTGCAAAATGCTGCCAAACGCCTGCTCTGCCTGCTGATGACGCTGGCAGTGATGATGAGCGTTATCGTACTTCCTGCATCCGCGCTGGCGGACAGCACGCCCGGCACCACCAATGCCAAGGTTGTGCTGCGCAAGGAAGCGGATAAGGATTCCAAGGCCCTGCAGACCCTGCCGGAAGGCGAAGAGGTAAACATTCTGGGCACCAAGGGCAGCTGGTACAAGGTGGGCTACGGCTCCTACTCCGGCTACATCATGAAGAAGTACATCACCAAGGGCGCCGCCGCTGCGTCCAGGAGCGCTGAAAAGATCAAGGCTTTGGGCTCTGCCCCCGGCATCATGCGCGTTGGCGACGAGACCAGCGACGTGCTCAAGCTGCAGAAGGCGCTGAACATTCTGGGCTACTATGATGGCAAGCTGGACGGCAAGTACGGCGACGGCACGACCGAGGCCGTGAAGAAGTATCAGAAAGCCAACGATCTGGAAGCCGACGGCTATGCCGGCTGGTCCACCGTCACCGCCATCTTCGGCAGCTGCTCCAGCAACACGCTGACCACCCAGCCCGAACCCGGCAGCAAGGAAGCCGCCTCCACCACTTCCTCTTCTTCCAAGAAGAACACCGTCAGCAGCATTGCTGAAATCGGCTCTGCTCCTGCCAAGTGCGAACTGGGCGACCGCGGCAATGACGTGATCAAGATCCAGCAGGCGCTTGAATATCTGGGTTACTACGACGGCGTCATCGACGGCAAGTACGGCAACGCCACCGTGGCTGCTGTGAAGGCCTTCCAGACCAAGCGCGGCATGAAGGCTGACGGCATTGCGGGCGAAAGCACCATCCGCGTCATCTTTGGCGAAAGCGCAGCCAGCTCTCCTTCCTCCAGCAAGTACAAGACCGAGGTGCTGGACTGGTACAAGGACAATGTGAGCCGCGTGATTCCCAAGAATGCCCGCTTCACCGTCAAGGACGTTGCCACCGGCAAAACCTTCCAGATGGTACGTTGGTCCGGCGTCGACCACATGGACGCTGAACCCTACAGTGACGAGGATACCGCCACCATCAAGAGCATCTACGGCGGATCCTTCAGCTGGCGCAGAAGGGCCATCCTGATCCTCTACAACGGCCATGTATATGCTGCTTCCATGAACGGCATGCCTCACGGTACCACCACCATCAACAATGATTTTGACGGCCACCTGTGCATTCACTTCAAGAACAGCAAGACCCACGGCAGCGACAAGATCGACCCCGATCATCAGGACGCCGTGGAAAAGGCCAGCAAGGCCACCTGGTAACCCCGCATACAGCAAGAGGCTGCGAGATTGCTCGCAGCCTCTTTTGTGATGTTTTTTGTTTACGAAAGCAGCTGTTCCTTCATAGCTTCGTACTGCTCCCGGCTCATGAGCACCTCGCGCGGCTTGCTTCCGGCGGATTTGCTCACGATGCCGCGCGCGGCCATGTCGTCAATCAGGCGGCCTGCACGCGCGTAGCCAATCTTCATGCGTCTCTGCAGCATGCTGATGGAGGCCTGTCCATCGGTGATAACCATCTCGATGGCCTCGGCCAGGCGATCGTCCAGCCCGCTGTCCTCATCGTGATCACTGATGACAGCAGTGCTCTCATCGTCGCTTTCCATGGCTTCAATCACATTGGGATCAAAGTCCACACGGGAATGCTCGCCGATATAGTTGACCACGCGCTCGGTCTCGGCGTCGCTCAGGAAGCAGCCTTGCACGCGGATGGGAGCGCTTGCGCCGGTCGGGAAATAGAACATGTCGCCGCGTCCCAGCAGTTTCTCAGCGCCGTTCTGATCCAGAATGGTGCGGCTGTCGATGCTGGAGGAAACAGCAAAGGCGATTCGGGAAGGTACATTGGCCTTGATCAGGCCGGTGATGACATCCACCGTGGGGCGCTGGGTGGCCACGATCATGTGGATACCGGCAGCACGCGCCAGCTGGGCGATGCGGATGATGCTTTCTTCGACTTCCTTTTTGCAGGCAAGCATGAGGTCGGCCAGCTCGTCGATGACAATGACGATGCGCGGCAGTTTTTCTTCATCCGGGCCAAGCTTGGCATTGTAGGCGGAAATCTCGCGCACGTTCTTGCTCTGCATCTTGTGGTAGCGGTCCAGCATTTCCGCCACGGCCCACTGCAGCGCACCGGCAGCCTTGTGCGGGTCGCTCACCACGGGAATGAGCAGGTGCGGCACCACGTTGTAGCACTGCAGCTCGACCACCTTGGGGTCGATCATGATCATGCGCACCTCTTCGGGCGAAGAGCGGAAGAGGATGGAGTTGATGATGGTATTGATACAGACGGATTTACCGCTGCCCGTCTGACCGGCAATAAGCAGGTGCGGCATGCGGGCGATATCGCAGATCACGGGACGGCCTGCGATATCCTTGCCCAGCGCAACGGCCAGCGGAGACTTGGCGGCGCGCATCTCGGGGCTCATAAGCACCTCAGCCAGCGTGACGCTCTGAATCTCCTTGTTGGGCACTTCCACGCCGAACAGGTTGGTGCCGGGAATGGGAATCTCAATGCGCACGCCGCCGTTGGCAGCCATATCAAGGGCGATATTATCCGCAATGCCCATGATGCGCTTGACGTTGATACCGCTGGACACCAGCCCCAGCTCAAAGCGGGTCACGGCCGGGCCATGGGTCACGCGCTGCACGCGCGCCGGAATGCCGAAGCTCTCCAGCGTCTTTTCCAGACGGGCGGCGTCCTCTGCATCGGCGGATCGGGTATCCACCGTTTCGCGGCGCTGCTGCTGGTTGAGCAGGTCGATGGACGGGTACGCATAGGCGGGATGATCCGCCTGCGGCACGGGCGCAGGTGCAGGAGCCACGGGCGCAGGCTGCTGCGCCGGGCGCTTGTAGGCCGCGTTGCGGTCAGGCACGACAGGCTGCGGCGCAGGGGCAGGCTGAATGGGCTGCAGCGGCGGCAGTTCCTCTTCCTCGTACTCAGCTTCCGGCTCAAATACAGGCTGCACAGGCACGGCAGCAACAGCCGGCGCGAAGGTGTTGGCTGCGGGAACGGGAGCCGGCGCAGGCGCGGGAGCAGCAGGTGCAGGCGCATATGCGGCCTGACGGGCCTTCTCCGCACCTTCGATTTCCTCATTCAGCTCCGCCTTGCGCTTGCGGATGGCTTCGATGCGCTCCAGCGCCTTCTTGCGTGTGGCGGACAGAATGAGCGTATCGCCCAGCTGCGTCTCCTGATTGTCCGCGCCCATTTCGGTGGGCGTGAAGGTCATGCGGGTCTGATAGGATGCATCCTTGGGCGCAGCCTTCTTCTTTTTCTGACTCTTCTGCCACGGCAGCGTGCTGCCCTGAGGCACGATGATTTCATCGTAAATCTCGCCCTGCGGCTGTGCCATCATGGCCGGATTGACCGGAGCATACATCGGCTGCATGGGCTGCTGCACAGGCTGCTGCGGCTGCTCGCCGCGGCGCGCATAGGCAGGCGTCAGGCGCAGGCGTTCGGCTTCCTCAGCCTGTCGGCGCTGTTCCTCCAGCGCCGGGTGATAGGCCTCCTGCTCGCGGCGCTGACGGCGTTTTTCGCTTCCGGCGGCCACACCCTCGCGCATGGCCTCAAACATCTGCAGCAGATCAAAGCGGGACACCAGCAGCACACAAGCCACGCAGATCAAGCCCAGCGCCACAGCGCCAAGGGTGTTGCCCAGGAACGTCCATGCCGGCCACGCCAGCAGCATGCCCATAGCGCCGCCAAACGCACCGCTGTTGGCGCAGGCGGTAAAGGCAGCGCTGATCATGCTGCCAAAGCTGTCCGGATCCACCTTGGGCGGATTGGACGTGGTGTTGGCGCGCTCCAGATACTCCATCAGCGAGTAGGTGCCCACCTTGCTCATGAGGTTGATGATGCCCATGACCGCCACAAACAGGATGGTAATGAGAATAAAGCCGCGCTTGGGCATGCTGCGGGCGGATGAGAATGCCACCAGCACGCCCAGCCAAAGGATGAGGATGCTCACGCCAATGCACAGTCCGCCTCCGACGCCCTGCATCACGCGGCGCACCGAATCAAAAAACGCGCCCTTCACGCCGCCGACAACCGCCAAAAGAGACACCGCGCCGATTGCAATCAGCACGATGCCAACGACGGCAAATGCCGCCAGCGTGTTGGATTCATATTGTGCAGCGTTTTTCTTTTTGCTGCTCTTCGCCATAATGGTTTGTTCCTCCTGGATGACGGGAGTGCCTCCGGCGGCCAAAGGCTCTGCCTTTGGAATCCGCTCAAGGGGGCTACCCCCTTGAGAATCCCGTACATTGATTTATTTGCAGATTTGGATTGCGCACAAAGTATTGGTTTCGTCGGCGTGCAGGCGCAGCTCGTTGCTGCCGAAGTGGTACACGTCGCAGCTGCCCGCAGGCAGGTTGTAATCATATGCCATGTTTTCGGAAAACACAATGGTCTCGCTGGGATTTCCCAGCACAGCGCGCCATTCGTCCATTGCTGTCTGGCCGATCATCAGGCCGTGCAGGCCGCCGCGCCTGAGCTGGATGCCCTCCACCACGGCATGTGCGTCATCGGCAGAAAGGGAATCACTGATGACCAGGATGCTGCGGAAGGCGGGATCCTCCAGCACAAAGTAGCGTCCGCCGGGGAATGCATCTGGCTCGCGAAGCAGGCGGTAGGTCTCCGTTACCTCAGGAATGGGCTGACCCATTTTCACGGGCACATGGGGGATCTCCCCCGCTTCCACGCTTTGGGCGATGGCCTGCGCATCGGGCTTCTCCGGAATGCGTTCTTCCTTCCAGAAGCCGTTCAGCTCTTCATACCAGAACTGGCACGCGCCGCTGTAGCCGCTCAAAAGCTGGAACTGATCCGCCGGATACCAGAAGGTGATGCCATGCTCGTCCAGCGTAAAGGAATTGCGCGGGATGGGCGTGATATCGCTGTATTCCATGTAGCCGTTGAGCTCGTCGGAGAGGGTGGCCAGGGCGGCTTCTTCCATGAAGGCAACGGCGGCTTCTTCATCAGCAAACAGGTCATGCAGCGTTACGCGTTCGCCCGTGGTCAGGTCGTAGGTCATGGCGGAATAGGCATGTCCGTCGCGCTTGCCGCCCACCTTGCTGCCCCTGGCGCTGATGAGCACAGAAAAGATGCACTCATCCGTGATGGACGCCTTGTAATCCACCTTGAGCCCCACGCTGCTCTGCCCCAGCGTGACCAAAGTGATCAGATGATCGGTCACGCCGGAGGACAGCACGATATCGTCGTTGATCTTCTGCTGCACGGCAGCGTCCGCCATGCCTGCAAGCTGGGGATACGCCACCACGTTATCGCCAATCTCCGTACGCAGTTCGGTAATCTCTGCGCCGCTATCCTGTGCAAAGGCGACAGAGGACATCATCAGCATAGCCAGCAGGCAGCTCAGCAACTTTTTCAACATAGCGTTCTCTCCCCCTTGTGTACATTCTTTCGCAGTTTCTATTGTACCTCAGAACGCCTTTTGTTGCAAGTTTGTTACAGTATTTCTCATCATAATCCCATTTTTGAAAAACATCATTCATTTTTGACGGTGAGCAGCGGTTGAATCTGCACGCCTTCCAGCGCTGCAGAAATGGTTTTGGGAATCTGGTCAAAATCCGCCACCAGTGATCGGGGCTTTTTGACGTGATCATCCTGCCCGAAGGGAACGAAGTATACATTGCGCCATGTGAGCAGGCGTCCGATGTTCTGCGCCGCTGCGCCAAGCCCGTCATTGGTGGAGACAGCCAGAATCAGAGGCCGGTCGTTGCGCAGATGGCTTTTTGCGCCCAGCAGAGCAGGCGTGTCAAACTGGCCGTTTGCCAGCTTGCTCAGGCTGTTGCCGGTGGCAGGTGCGATGATGTAGACATCGCACAGTTTTTTCGGACCGATCGGTTCTGCGCACACAAGAGAATCAATGGGCTCTTTGCCGGTGATTTCGCGGATGCGCTCGCGCAGGTGCTGCGCCGTCATGAAGCGCGTGTCGAGGCTGCCAGCGTCGAAGGATACGATGGGCAGCACGTCATATCCGCGTTTGACCAGCGCTTCCATCTGGCCAAGCGCGCGTTCGAAGGTACAGAAGGAACCGGTGAGGGCAAAGCCGATAGTGAGTGGTTTCATCTTCACACCTCCGCAAGTTTCTGCATCACAGCATCCCGCAGCGCATATGCTGCGCTCATAGGTGCATACCGGGCAGGCAGCGCGGCCAGCACATCGCAGCGCAGATCCAGTTTTTGTGCCACTCGACGGTCGAAGCCATAGGGTGCGCTGGCCAGTTCCAAAAGCCATGCACCAGGCTGCATAGCACGGAGGGCGGATTCATCCAGCACCTGCGCGGGAATGGTGTTGCACACCATGTGCATGTCGCCAAGTACTTCTGCCGCGTCGGTCAATGCAACTGTCTTCATGCCGTCGTCTGCTGCCTGCGTACGCTGCTCTTCGCGCCGTGCCGCCACCCATACCTCTGCACCAAGCGCTGCCAATTTTCTTGCCAGTGCCCTGCCAAACAAGCCGTAACCCGTTACCAGAATGCGTGCATCCATCAGGGCGATGTCCATGCGCTGCATGGCTTCGCACACGGCTGCTTCGGCGGATATTTCGGCATTACGCGCTTCCAGCAGCGTGTTTTCGTCATAACGCAGGCCTGCGTTCATGCCTCTTCCGTGCAGGATGACCGCGCCCGCAGGCAGTTTGGCCAGCACATCCTCCGGGTGGATGCTCAGCCCGCTGAGGGCTGGAATGCAGCCGTTCTTCACGGAAAAAGGATAGGGAAACAGCACAGCTTCCGCATCGTCCCACCGTGCTGTTTTGTCGTCCCCCGCTTTGATGCCGAAGGTATCCACCATGTACCCATCCTTGCGCAGAAGTTCGCACAGGCATTCCGCGCGCCGGTCGCCGCCGATCATCAGCATTCTTGAAACCAAAAAATCGCCTCCCGCCGATGCAAGATACTGCATCCTATGCGGGAGGCGACAAGTTGTGCGGTTGTTACAGGGCGTGCACGATGCGGTCTTCCAGCTTCATTTCCTCGCCGCACAGGGTGAGGGTGAGCGGCATGCCTTCCAGCAGCTCCACGCAAGCCTCGCCGGGCTTGACGCTCACGCGGATGACGCGGCCGCGGTAGTGGAACTGGAACGCATATCCCTTCCAGGCGTCGGGCAGGAAGGGCTTCAGGCTCAGGCCGTCGGTGGTGCGCATGCCGGCAAAGCCGTGCGCCATGGCCAGCCAGCTGCCCGCCATGCTGGTGATGTGCAGTCCGTCCTCGGTATCGTTGTTGATGTTGTCAAGGTCGAGGCGCGCGGTGCGCTGGTACATCTCCACCGCCTTGTCATGGTAGCCCAGCTGCGCAGCCAGAATGCTGTGCACGCAGGGAGACAGGCTGCTTTCGTGAACCGTCATGGGCTCGTAGAAGTCGAAATTGCGGCGGATGGTATCCTCGTCATACAGATGATTGAGGAAGTACAGGCCCTGCAGCACGTCCGCCTGCTTGATGAAGCAGCTGCGCAGGATGTGATCCCAGGACCAGTGCTGGTTGATGGGACGCTCGCCGGCAGGAATATCGGTGACAGGCATGAGATCCTTGTCGAGGAAGGTATCGTGCTGCACAAAGATGCCCAGCTCCTTGTCCTCGGGATAATACATGCGCTCCACCACATCCAGCATGTGGGCGATCTCTTCCTTGGTCACGCCCAGCTTGTCCAGACGATCCTGAGAAGCGCGGTGTGCCTGCGTCACGAACAGGCCGATGCTCCACGCCGCGATGCGGTTGGTGTACCAGTTGTTGTTGACGTTGTTCTCGTACTCATTGGGGCCGGTTACACCGTGGATCATGTACTTCTGCTGACGCTTGGAGAAGTGCACGCGGTCGGTATAGAAGCGGGCGATGCCGCACAGCACGTCCAGGCCTTCCTTGAGCATGTAGTCGTAATCGCCGGTATAGGTGGCGTAGTTGAAGATGGCATGAGAAATGGCGCCGTTGCGGTGGATCTCCTCAAAGGTGATCTCCCACTCGTTGTGGCACTCCACACCGGTGAAGGTGACCATGGGATACAGCGCGCCCTTCAGACCCTGCTGACGGGCATTTTCATATGCGCCGTCCAGCTGCAGCCAGCGGTAGAGCAACAGCTGCTTGGCCACGTCCTGACCGGCGATGGCCATGTACACGGACAGGCAGTAGGCCTCGGTATCCCAGTAGGTCGCGCCGCCGTACTTTTCGCCCGTAAAACCCTTGGGGCCGATATTGAGGCGGGCGTCGTCGCCGGAATAGGTGCTGAGCAGCTGGAAGAGGTTGAAGCGGATGCCCTGCTGCGCGGCGTCGTCGCCTTCGATGGTCACGTCGCAGCCAGCCCAGCGATCCTTCCACGCACCGGCATGCGCGTCGCGCAGCTCGTCATAGCCCAGCTCGCGGGCGCGGGAAGCGGCGCGCAGAGCGATGGTGGTGAGCGCCTTCTGCTCGTAATCGCGGCTGGTGAAGCACAGCACGTACTTTTCAAGGGACGCGCTCTCGAAGGCTTCCACATCGCCGGAATACACGGCCTCGGCATAGCCGCTCTGCATGTTGCGGCGCTCCATCTCCATGCCGTCAGCCCAGCAGCTCATGGCGGCGGCCACGGCAAAGCGAGGCGTGCCGAAGGGATTTTCCTTGGTCTTGGTCAGGATGGCAACGCCGTCCTCGCCCTCTTCCTCAGCCAGCATATCCCAGAAGGTTTCGTCATAGTTGCTGTCCAGATTGCGCACATTGGCGTCCAGATAGGGTTTCATGACCACGTGAGCGGCAAACTCGGGCGTAACGGTGTAGCGGATGGCCAGCAGCTCCTTCTGAGCAAGCGACATAAAGCGCTCGGCCTCCACGCGGATGTTGCCGTCCGGGGTACACAGGGTGAAGCGGCGCAGGAAAATACCGGTCTGCATATCCAGCTCGCGGTAGAAATCCAGCACGTCCGCCTTGGCCAGGTCGATGGGCGTGCCGTTGACCTCCACGCGGATGCCGTTCATGCGCACGCAGTTGATGGCCTTGCCGAAATACTGTGGATAGCCGTTCTTCCACCAGCCCACGCGGGTCTTGTCCGGGAACCACACACCGCCGATGTAGGTGCCCAGATGGGTATCGCCGGTGTAGTCCTCCTCAAAATTGCCGCGCATGCCCATGTAGCCGTTGCCAATGGAGGTGAGGCTTTCGGACAGGCGCATATGCTCCTTGTTCAGCGCAGTTTCTACCACTTTCCAAGGATGGATTTCAAAGCTCATATCAAGGGACTCCTTTCGGATGTGCAATCGTTTGTACAGCCTTGTCACTATCCTACTTGATTCACTCCAGATTGTCAAGCCTTTCTTTTGTACCACTTTGTATTTGTGTCAAACAAAGCGGCGCAAACACCAGCAGCACACAGATCAGCCCGGCAGGCGCGTACAGACGATCCACAATGCCGGAAAACCCTGCGCACGAGGCCAAAAGAGGCAGAATCAGCACCGCTGCAGGTCTTTTTACAGCGCTGCCAAGTGCGCACAGCGTGGCTGTCATCGTGGTAAACACCGACAGATACAGTACAGCAACGCTCACAAGAAATCCTTTGCGTCCAAGGCAGCGCAGCAGTTCCACAATGGGAAAGGCGCTGCTGTGCACCTCCGGATGGCGCAGATACAGCGCATTGCTGGTATACAGGAGAACGGCCATGATACTGCCGAACGCCCAGCCAAATCGCCGCGCGGAACCGCCATTTGCGCAGCGGCAAACCACACCGATGGCCAGCGTCATGTTCATGGCAGCATAGCCCACAGCGCGCAGCGCCGCCCAGCCATCCGCGCTGTGAGGAATCAGCCGTGCGCTTTCCATTTCAGGCGCGCGGCTCATGGCAAGCACAACCGCGAAAAAAAGCAGCGCCGTCATCAGCGTGCTGATCCATCCCAGCCATCGAACGCCGCGTCTCCCCAGCGCCCACGCCGTTATCAGCGTTCCCGCCGCGCCAATGAAATATGCCCACCGATGCGCCCAAAGCAGCGCCATCAGGCTGCCGGAAGCGGAAACCATAGCGCCGGAAGTGAGCACCAGCAGCATCACTGTGCAAATTCTGGCGCCGGTTCCATCGGCTTCAAACAGCGCGCACCAGCATCCGTCGGCAGCGCATTTTCTTGCAGCCAGCATGCAAAGGCAGCTCAGCAGAACCATCACGGCCACTGAGAGTAGGATCAGCCACCACGCGTTTTCACCATATCGGCTAAAGAAGGTTACCACCTCGCGCCCCGAGGCAAATCCCGCACCAATCACCGCGCCTGTGCAGGTGATAGCGGCGCCCATGCTGTGTTTCATTTATCTCGCCCTCCCCCCACTCTTCTGCTGGGAAGGGTATGCAAAAAGCCCTGCCGGATTGACTCGGCAGGGCTTGGAAATGTGAAATCTTACTTGCGGGTGGGACGGCGCAGGAAGGCGGGCACGCCCAGGCTGTTGCGCTCGGGCTGCTGGGCCACGGGCTCGGGCTGAGCGGGCTGCTGTACGGCTTCCACAGGCTGCTGGGGCTGCACAGGCTGAGCGGCCTGATACTGCTGGCCAAACTCCATCTGCGGCATGGCGGGCTGCTGGGGCTGCTGGGCAGCCTGATACTGCTGGCCATATTCCATCTGCGCAAACTGGGGAGCCTGATAGCTCTGGCCGTAGGCGCTGGAGTAGGAGGCCTGCTGCATCATCTGCGGCATGGCAGCCGGGGTGGGCATAGCGCTGCCGCCCATGTTGTAGCCGCCAAAGCTGGTCTGGTTCTCCTCGTCCATGGGCATGTTGAAGCTCATGTCCTCATAGGAGGGAGTGGGATACTCCTGCTGAACCAGCGGGCTGGAGCCGTAGGAAGCACCGGCGTTGCCGCCGAAGCTGCGGGTCCAGTCGCGGTCGGAAGAAGCCTTCTTCTTTTCCTCGCGCTTGGGGAAGGGCGTCTTTTCGAAGCCGGTGGCGATGACGGTGATGCGCACCTCATCCTGCAGGTTCTCGTCGATGCCGGCGCCGAAGATGATGTTGGCCTCGCTGTCGGCAGCCTGCATGACCAGATTGGCAGCTTCGTTGATGTCGATGATGCTCATGTCCTCGCCGCCGGTGATGTTGATCAGCACAGCGCGGGCGCCGTCGATGCTGGTCTCCAGCAGAGGGCTGGTGATGGCGTTCTTGGCGGCTTCGACCATGCGGTTTTCGCCCTTGCCAATGCCGATGCCCATGTGGGCCATGCCGCCGGATTCCATGATGGTCTTGACGTCGGCAAAGTCCAGGTTGATGAGCGCAGGCACAGCGATGAGATCGCTGATGCCCTGAATGCCCTGGCGCAGCACATCGTCAGCGATGCGGAAGGCTTCCAGCATGGAAGTGCCCTTGGTAACCACCTGCAGCAGACGGTCGTTGGGCAGCACCACGAGGGTATCCACGCGCTGCTTGAGATCGATCACGCCCATTTCGGCGTTCTTCATGCGCTGCTTGCCTTCGAAAGCGAAGGGCTTGCTGACCACGGCGATGGTCAGGCAGTTCATGTCGCGGGCGATTTCAGCCACAATGGGAGCAGCGCCGGTGCCGGTGCCGCCGCCCATACCGGCGGTGACGAATACCAGATCCGCGCCCTTGATGGCGGCGGCGATCTCCTCACGGCTCTCTTCCGCAGCACGGCGGCCCACATCGGGCACAGCGCCGGCGCCGAGGCCCTTGGTGAGCTTTTCGCCAATCTGGATGGTGGTGCCGGCCTTGCTCATGGCAAGAGCCTGACGGTCGGTATTGACAGCGATAAAATCAACGCCCTTGAGGCCGGCGTCGACCATGCGGTTGATGGCGTTGTTGCCCGCGCCGCCGCAGCCGATTACTTTAATCGTAGCAAAGCTCTGCTGGTCTTCAATCTGAAAGTCAAGCACAGTGCGTTCCCCCTACTTTATCTTTGTTCTTCGGTGGCAGGACGGTTATTAGCCGCCCAGCAGACTTCTGAAAAATTCCTTGATGCCGCCGCCCACGCCGCTGGCAGGAGCATTGCGGGATTCGATGGTATCGATGATCAGGTCCATCAGGCCCATGGCGCTGGCGTAGATGGGGCTGGAGAGCTTGATGGTGCGCTTCACGGTATCGCGCACAGGGCGTTCCAGCTTGGCGGACAGATAATCCCTGCCGCCGCGGTTGAGGCTGATGCCGCCGCCGGTGAGATAGATGGTGGACCAGTTGCCCAGGCGGATGCCGCTGTCGTCGATGCATTCCTTGATCATGTCCGCGATCTCGTCCAAGCGGGGCTCCAGCACTGCGGCCACCTGATCCTGCGTGAAGGTTTCGCTCTTGCCGCCCTCGCGGCCGGACACTGTATAGGATTGCGAGATGGTGGAAATTCCATACACGTATTCACGCTTGATCTGCTCGGCAGACTCCAGCGGAATATTGAGGCCCTCGGCCACGTCGGCTGCAATGTGTCCGCCGCCCACCGGCAGGGTCTTCTGGAAGATCACAGCGTCGCCTTCCACAGCCATGACGTCGGTGCACAGGTAACCCACGTCGATGAGGATGGCGGTGCGGTCGCGGTCTTCCTCCAGCAGGTAGAGCATGGCTTCGCCGGTGCAGGAGGAGAAGAAGCCGCTGACGGTAATGTTCATGTCGCGCAGACGGGCCATCACGTCATCCAGGAAGAAGGTATCCGCCACCACAAAGCTCACCAGAGCCTTGAGTTCGGTGCCCTTCATGCCTACGGGCTCCAGCGTCTTTTTGCCGCCGTCCACCATGAACCACGCGGGGCTGCGATGAACCACCACGCCGCGCACGGGAGAGAGCTGCTTGTCCGCCTCGGCAAAAATCTTTTCCACATGCTTGGGCGTTACATGCGGATCAGCGCCCTGAATGGTCACGCTGGTTTCCACAGCGTACACGCGGGTGAATTCGCCGGGCACGCCAACGTTGATCTCACGGATCTTGCGCTTGGACTGCGTTTCGGCCTCGGTGATGGATTTCTGAATCGCCTCGTTGAGCAGAACCGTGTTGTTCCACTCGCCTTCCAGAAAGCCGTCATATGCAGCAGTACCAGCGCCTACGATATCGCAGCGCTGAGTACCGCTGGTCTCAGCTACGAGCGTCACGATCTTGCATGTGCCAAAATCAATGGCTGCGATGGTAGATTTCATATCAAAGCATTCCCCTGTTCCTCAGGTATCAGCCGTCGCTTTGGACACAACGGCGGGAAGGGCGCTTCATACAAAGCACCCAAAGTACCATTATTTATTGTAACCGTTTTGGCATAAATACGCAAGCATATTCCTGCTTTTTTTTCACGAATTTGAGATATGACTTGTAAAAACTGCCTTTCCTTTCAGCTTTCCGGCATATACTTGGCGTCTTCCGGCGTGGTCACATCCAGAATGCCGCCCTTGTTGCCCAGCTGGCGCAGATACGCCATGTACGTGCGCACCGCGCCGATCTTGGCCTGCATGTAATCGCTGCTGCCCAGGCGCACGGTCACTCCCTCAATGGTGACCAGATAGATGTTTTCCGGATCAGCCAGGTTGATTTCAGACACCTGATCCGAATAGAGCTGCAGCCTCAGCTCCTTCATCATTTCGCAGTATGCTTCCAGCTGACCCCTGGTGCGGGAGGTGAGATGCTGCCCCACCTGCACATGACCGGCCATGAAGCCTGTGATGACCGGAAGGCCGGCGGGCAGGATGGCAGAGTTTTCCTCCTTCATCACCATGCCCTCTCCGTCCAGCGTGTACAGCATGCCCAGCCACTGCATGGCGGCCACGGTCTTGCGCTCCTCGATGTAGAGGTAGATGGTGTTGGGGTATTCCTTCTGCATATCCACAAAGATGAGGGTGTGATCGCGCCCGATGGCCTCGGCCACATCCTCCTCCTGAATGCTGAGCATGTTGCTGCCGCGCACCAGCCCTGAGGAGATCACCACCTGCTGCGGCGTTTTGAGCTCGTTGCCGATGACGTACACGGTTTCCAGCCGGAACACCGTCTGCTGCACCACCACCACGCCCACGGTGAGGATAGCCAGCAAAATCAGAAACTTGAAAAAGCCGTGTGTACGCCTGCGCTCGTGCGCCTTTTTGGCCTGCGCCACGCTGGCAGCCGCCTGCGCAGGATCCGGCTGAAAATCGTAGGTATACTCGCCGTAGGCCTCGAAGGATTCCTTCTCGAACTGCTCTTCGGGTCGCTGGTCTTGTCTTCTGCTCATCATGTACACCTTCTTTATTGCGTGTTCATCTCCATGCGCACGGCGTCCGCGCCCAGCGCACAAAGCATATCCTCCAGATGGTCATATCCGCGGTCGATGAGTTGGGCATGCTCGATGATCGTTTCACCTTCTGCCCCAAGCGCCGCAATGGCCAGCGCTGCGCCTCCGCGCAGATCCCTTGCCGTCACCCGTGCGCCGCAGAGTTTTGGCACCCCTTTGACCACCGCTGTGCGTCCGTTCACCAGCACATCCGCGCCCATCCGGTTCAGATCGCCCGCATGCGTAAACCTGTTCTCAAATACATTCTCCACGATCACCGAAGTTCCCTTTGCCGATGCAGCCAAAGCCAGCATTTGCACCTGCATATCCGTGGGAAAACCGGGGTGCGGCTGCGTCTGCAGCTGATGAAAGGCGTTCAGGCGCGCGGGCGCGTGCAGGATTGCCTCGTTTTCCTTCTCGGTGATCACGCAGCCCATTTCACGCAGCTTGGAAAACACCGCGCACAGATCGCCGCAGGGCACGTTGGTGAGATGTGCCGTTCCGCCGGTAGCGGCTGCGGCAGCCATCAGCGTACCGGCCACAATGCGGTCCGCCATGGGCTGATAATGCACGCCATGCAGGCGGTTCACGCCTTCGATGGCAATGGTATGCGTGCCCGCACCGGAAACCCTTGCGCCCATGCGGCACAGGAAGGACTGCAGATCGGCAATCTCCGGCTCCCTCGCCGCATTGTGCAGCGTGGTTCTTCCGCGCAGAAGCACGGCAGCCATCATCACATTTTCCGTAGCGCCTACGCTGGGATAATCGAAATGGACATTTCCCGCACGCATGCCCTGTCCATCGCACAGGATCAGCCCGCCTTCCTCGCGCACATCCACGCCCAGCTGTCTGAGGCCGCTCAGGTGCAGGTCGATAGGCCGCAGCCCGATCTCGCAGCCGCCGGGAAAGGTGACGGCCGCCTTGCGGAAGCGCGACAGGATGGGCCCCAGCAGGAAGATGGAAGAGCGGATCTTTTTGGACAGCTGATCCGGCATCTCATACCGGCACAAGCCGGCCGGATCAATCTCCATCACATCACCGCTCCGCTTCACGCGGCAGCCCAGCGTTTCCAGAATATCGCCCATGTAGCGGATATCGCTGAGATTGGGGCAGCGCTCCAGCGTGGTTTTGTCCTGTGTCAGGATGGCTGCTGCCATGATAGGCAGCACCGCGTTCTTGGCGCTATGTATGTTCCATTCGCCGTCCAGGCGCCTGCCGCCGCGGATTCGCAAGGCGTTCATCGCTCCACCTCCGTCAAGCATTCCATATGCACCATCCTATGCCATGACGGAAAAGGTGTGAATGTGCGTTTACAGCGCGCTTGTGCGCGACACGCTGAGAATGATGCCCACCGACGCCATCAGCAGGCTCACCGATGTGCCGCCCGCGCTGAAAAACGGCAGCGGCAAACCGGTGGTGGGCATTGCGCCAATCACCACAGCGATGTTCAGCGCCGCCTGCACGGTGATCATGGCGGTCAGTCCTGCGGCCAGCAGACAGCCATAGCGGTCCGGGCAGCTCACCGCAATGCGCATGCCCGCAAACGCAAAGGCAATGAACATCAGGATGACCACCACGCATCCGAACAGCCCGAAATCCTCGCCCACAATGGCAAAGATGAAGTCGCTTTCCGGGTACGGCAGAAAGCTGAACTTCTGCCTGCCCTGCCCAAGCCCGCGTCCGAAAAGGCCGCCGGAACCAATGGCGATCAGCGACTGCGCCAGCTGATAGCCCTCGTCGCTCATCTGCGCAAAGGGATCGCGGAAGCTGAGCAGGCGTTCGCGCCGGTAAGGCTCGATCCACGCATAGACGGATCCCACGCACAGCCCAGCTACGCCCATCAGCGTCAGATGGCTCCACCTGGCCCCGGCCAGCAGCATCATCAAAACCGCCACGATCATGATGCTGCCCGCCGTGGACAGGTTGGGCTGCTCGAGGATAAGCAGAAACATCACAGCTGGCACAATCAGCAGCGGCACAATGCCCTTCCACAGCTTTTCCACCTGTTTCAGGCGAAAGCTGAGCGTGGAGGCCAGATACAGCACCGAGGCGATCTTGGCTACTTCGGAAGGCTGAAAGCTCATGCCCGCAATGTAGATCCACCTTCGCGATCCATTCAGATGCACGCCGATGCCAGGAATGAGCACCAGAATGAGCAGCGCAAAGCTCACACCCAGCCCGGCCACCACCACGCGCGGATCCCGCCAGAAAGCATACGGAATGCGGCTGGTGATGGTCATCAGCACCGCGCCAAGACCTATGCCGATCAGCTGCCTTTTCACTTCCAGCAGCGCATCGCCGTGATCAAGCGCCTTGTAATACGTGGCGCTGAACAGCGTCAGCACCCCGCCCATCAGCAGCAGCGCCAGAATGGTCAGCAGCGTGCGGTCCACCGGTCTGCGTTTTACAGATGTCCTTTGAATCAAAAAACTCCCCTCCCTCCATCGAAAAAGATGCGTTGTCTTTGGTGAGCATCTCTTCCCATGCAGGAAGGGGCGTTGCGCATGCGCTTACTTCAGATCGTGCACGATCTGCTTGAATACTTCGCCGCGCTGTTCGTAATCGCGGAACATGTCAAAGCTGGCACAGGCAGGAGAAAGCAGCACATTGCCGCCGGATACAGCCAGCGCGCGCGCCTTGTTCACGGCGTCCTCCATGCTGTAGGCCTGGGTGATGGCGGTGTAGCCGGCTTCCTCCAGCTGTTCGCGGATCTGCCTGGCGGTTTCGCCCAGCACCACCGCGTGAGCGATCTGGCCGGAAGCGACCATTTCGCGGCACAGGGGCATAAAGTCGGTGTGCTTGTCGTAGCCGCCCAGCAGGATGACGGTGGGCGCCTTCATGCTCTGCACAGCCTTGATGGTGGAGTCCACATTGGTGCCCTTGCTGTCGTTGATGTAGGTCACGCCCTGGAACACGCGCACCTTTTCAATGCGGTGCTCCACGCCGGTAAAGGACATGAGCGTGTGGCGGATGACCGGCGCGGGCACGCCCATGGCGCAGGTCATGGCAGCGGCGGCCAGCGCGTTTTCCAGGTTGTGCGGGCCGGGAATGAGGATCTGGTCGGCGTCGCAGATGATCCTGCGCGCGCCCTTCCACTGCCACACAATCTTGCCATCCTCCACAAAGGCGCCGTTTTCCACCTTCTGGGTGCGGCTGAAGAACGCCACCTGAGCCTTGCACTTGGGCGCCATCTTCACAAGTTCGGCGTCATCCATGTTGAGTACAGCATAGTCCTCAGCCGTCTGGTTTTCAAAAATGCGCTGCTTGAGGCGGATGTACTCCGCCATGGTGCCGTGGCGGTTGAGGTGATCCTCGGTGATGTTGAGCAGAGCGGCCACGTGCGGATGGAAGGTTTTGATGCTTTCCAGCTGGAAGCTGCTCACCTCCACCACCGTCACATCCTCCTTGCGGCATTCCATGGCCACAGAGGACAGAGGATAGCCGATGTTGCCGGCTACATGGGTCAGCCTGCCGGCGTTTTCGAAAATCTTGCCAACCAGCGTGGTGGTGGTGGTTTTGCCGTTGGTGCCGGAGATGGCCAGCACATCGCCCTTGAGCAGCGAATAGGCCATTTCCAGCTCGCCCACCATGGGAATGTTCTTCTCCTTGGCCGCCTTCACCACAGGCGCGTCGATGGGCACGCCGGGGCTGATGATCAGCCCGTCGCACTCGTCCAGCACCTTCACCGGATCCTCGCCCAGGCGGAACTCGCAGCCGAGTTCGCGCAGGTGATCCAGATCATGGCCAAAGGCCTCTTCTTTTTTTTGGTCGTTGAGAACGGGAATCGCGCCGTGGCTGCGGATCAGCGCCGCGCAGGCAATGCCGCTGCGCGCCATGCCAACCAGCAGAATACGCTTTCCAGTCAGTTTCATGGTTTCTTTACCTCCAAGGTTCACGGAATCAGATTCAGCGACAGGATGGCCACCAGGCACAGCAGGCCTTCCACGATGGCATACATGGCAACAATCTGCTGCTCGCTCATGCCGCTGAGCTCAAAATGGTGATGAATGGGCGACATCTTGAAGATGCGCTTGCCGTGCGTCACCTTGTAATAGATGCGCTGGATGATGACGCTGAAAGACGAGGCCAAAAGCGTGAAGCAGATGAGAATCATGAAGATGGGCATGCGCAGGAGCATGGACATACCCACCATTGCGCCGCCGATGAACATGCTGCCCGTATCGCCCATGAACACCATGGCCGGATAATGGTTGAAGCGCAGGAAGCCCATGCAGCCGCCAGCCAGCGCCATGGCAAAGATGGCGATGTTCTGGTAGTTGCCTGCCGTGGCAGGATCCATCGCCGCGCCGCCGATCATCACCAGCACCAGCGCAATCAGGCCCCACGCAGCGCTGCCGATGACGGTGACGCTGGAGAGCAGGCCATCCAGACCATCCTGCAGATTGGCGCTGTTGATCATAAAGATCATGACACAGGCCATGAGCGGCACGTAGAAAATGCCCAGATCCCATTCCACATTGAAGAAGGGAACGATCACGCTGGAGCCGACCATGGGATGGAAGTAGCAGTACAGGGAGAAGCTAACCGCCACAAGCACCTGACCGATGATCTTCTGCCACCAGATGAGGCCCAGGTTGCGCTTCTTGACCACCTTGATGTAGTCGTCCACAAAGCCAACCAGCATGCTCGCGCCGGACACATAGATGAGCGCGAGGATGAAATCGTTGAAACCATACCACGTGCCGTGCAGCAGAAGGGACGCCGCGCACGCCACAAAGGCAAACATCAGTCCGCCCATGGTGGGCGTGCCCTGCTTGACCTGATGGCTCTTGGGACCCAGTTCATACACAGACTGGCCAAACTTGAGCTTGCGCAGTACCGGCAGCACGCGCGGGCCGATGATGAGCATTGCAATCACAGAAAGAACCAGCGCCAGAATCAGCTTCAGCATTTGGAATCACTCCTTGGTATTGTTGCGCATTTCCTCCAGCAGCTCCTGCACGACGATCTTTTCGTCGAAGGGCCGCTTGACGCCCATGATGTCCTGATAGGTCTCGTTGCCCTTGCCGGCCAGAATGATCACGTCGCCCTCTTCGCCCATTTCCAGCGCATAGCGGATGGCTTCGCGGCGGTTTTCGATCATCACATACTGACCGTCGGTCTTTTTCATGCCTTCCTCGATGGACTGGAGAATCAGCATGGGATCCTCGGTGCGGGGATTATCGCTGGTGAGGATGGAGAAATCCGCCATCCGGCCCACAATCTCGCCCATGATGGGGCGCTTGCCGTGGTCACGGTCGCCGCCGCAGCCCACCAGCGTGATCAGGCGCCTGCGGGTGAAGGCGCGCACGGTGCGCAGCACGTTCTCCAGCGCATCCGGGGAGTGAGCGTAGTCGAGGATCACCTTGTAGGGCGTGCCGGTTTCCAGCACTTCCACGCGGCCGGGCACGTTCTTCACGCTCTCCAGACCCAGGCGGATGTCCTCCTTATCAATGCCCATGATCATGCTCAGCGATGCGGCAGCCAGTGCATTGTAGACATTGAACATACCGGTGAGGTGCATGGTCAGGCGCATTTCTTCCAGCCCGCGCAGGCGGATGGCAAACTCCACGCCGTTTTCAGAAATCTCGATATCACGCGCAAACACGTCCGCATCGGCGCTGATGCCGAAGGTGAGATGTGGAATCTTCAGATCGCGGCGGATGTTTTCGCTGGTGTCCTCGTCGGCATTGAGCGCGGCATTGCGCACCTGATCGCGCATGAAGAAAGCCTTCTTGGCTTCAAAATAGCGCTCCATGGTGCCAAAGTAGTCCAGATGATCCTGCGATAAGTTGGTATAGCAGGCCGCCTCGAAGATCACGCCGTCCAGACGGTGCATATCCACCGCGTGAGCGCTGACCTCCATGCTCACCACTTCCACGCCTTCATCCACCATCTGCCGGAGGCAGCGGTGCAGATCCACAGGATCGGGCGTGGTCATGTTGCTGGGCAGATGCTTGTCGCCGATCATGTTGCCGGTGGTGCCGATGAGGCCGGTTTTCATGCCCGCCTGCTCGGTGATGGCCTTCACCAGGAAGCTGGTGGTGGTCTTGCCCTTGGTGCCGCACACGCCGATCATGCGCAGCTTGCGGGAGGGATGGCCGTAGAAGGCCGAGGCGATGTAGGCCATGGCGGAGCGCACGTTTTCCACCTTCACCTGCACGGCGGGGCAATCCACAAAGCGCTCCACAATAAGCGCCGTACAGCCGTTTTCCACGGCCTGAGGGGCAAAGTTGTGCGCGTCAAAGCGCAGGCCGCTGATGCAGAAAAACACGCCGTTTTCCGTTTTCTCACGGCTGTTGGTCACCAGCGCGTCAATCTGCGTATCCAGATCACCCTGCGTTTCCAGCACGCCGGGCGTTTCAAGCAGCAAATCTCTCAGTAGCATCTGTATTCCTCCATCCCTTATGGATTGAGCCATTCAAACGTAACCTTTACCACGGAACCCTGCGCGGCGTATTCGCCTGCCGCCGGCTCCTGACGGACGGCAAAGCCTGCCCCGTCGATCATCATATCCAGTCCCCGCTGGCGAAGAAGCGTGGCCGCCTGCGCCAGCGATTGTCCTTTGACATCGGGTACGCATACCAGTTCCTCAGGCTTGGGCAGATCCTGCGTATAGGTATACAGCATCACCTGTCCGCCTTCCACGAGCTGTGCTCCCGCGGCGGGCATCTGCGCCGTCACGGTGCTGCCCGCGCCGTCATCCAGCACGCGGAATCCCGCCTGCGCCATGCGGCTGCGCGCCTGCGCAAGGGAAAGCCCGGTCACATCCGGCACTTCCACCTTTTCCAGGCGTTCATCGCCAGCCGGAGGATAACCTAAATACGGTAACACATCCGCAAGGATTTGTCCAGCAAAAGGCGCGGCGGTGGTGCCGCCGTAATCCACGGGCGTATCCGCCTCGTCCACGATCACCAGCAGCGCAATGCGCGGATCATCCGCCGGAGCAAAGCCCAGAAAGGAGCCGATGTGCACATCCAACACGATGCGCCCTTCCTTGTACACCTGCGCCGTACCGGTCTTGCCGCCAATGCGCTGGCCTTCCACCTTGGCGTTCTTCGCGCCGCCGATGGACACCACCTTCTCCAGCAGGGTGCGCATCGTACGGCTGGTTTCCTCGCTGATGGGATGGCTGACCACTCTGGGCTGGCTGCGGTAGAGCACCGTGCCATCCGGCGAAACAGCCTCCTTGAGCAGATAGGGCTGCATGAGTCTGCCGCCGTTGACAACGGAACAGGCAGCCGTCAAAAGCTGAATGGGCGTTACGGCTACGCTCTGGCCAAAGCCAATGCGTGCCAAATCCACATTTTTGACGTTCCGCTCCGCTATCAGTATACCACTTCCCTCCCCCTGCAAGTCAACATTGGTTTTGCTGCCCAGGCCGAACGCATGCAGATACTGATACATGCGCTGCGTGCCAAGCCGCAGGGCCAGTTCGACAAACACGGGGTTGCAGCTGTTCTGGAGTGCTTCGGCCATGGTCTCATCCTTGTGCGGATTCCCCCAGCAGCGGATGGTATCGCCATCCACCTTGATTTTGGCCGAGCAGTAGAAGGAATCCTCCGGCGTGGTCACACCGGCATCCAACGCTGCGGCTGCTGTGAGGATCTTGAAGGTGGAGCCCGGCTCGTAAGCGTCGGAGATCAGCCGGATGCGCATCAGCTGCGAAAGGGCGTCGGCCTGCTCGCGCGGCGGCTGGTTGGGATCGTAATCCGGCTTGGAGCACATGGCCAGAATCGCGCCGGTGTAGGGATCCATAGCGATGACATGCACGGCCTGCGCCTTGTTGACGGCATAGCATTCGCGCATGGCTTTTTCGCAGATTTCCTGAATGGCGGCGTCGATGGTCAGAACCAGATCGTTGCCGTTCTGCGGCTCGATGTAAAGGTTCTGGCTGTCATAGATGGGCTGCGACTGGCCGTCCACGCTGCGCAGAATGGTGCCTTCCATGCCCTTGAGCAGCGTTTCGTACTGCATCTCAAGACCCGACTGCCCTACGCTGTCAATGTTGGTCAGCCCAAGCGTCTGCGCAAGGAATGCGCCGCGCGGATACACGCGCCGCACATCCTCGTCAAACAGGAGCGCTTCCAGCTGCTTCTTCACCGCTTCGGAGCCGCTCAGCTGCAGCTTGCGCAGCTCATCCGCCTTTTCGCGCGAAACCTGCCTTTTCAGGGTGACAGAGGCGCGGGTTTTGTTCTGCAGCTTTTGCGCCGTGTTCTCCTCGTTCAAATCCAAAATCGGACATATCGTTTGTGTAAACAAAGACATGTCCGATATCTTTCGTGGATCGGCGCTGACGATGTAGGCGGTGGCGCTCATCGCAAGCGTCTGTCCGTTTGCATCCAGTATGCTTCCGCGCCGCGCATACACCGTGCCTTCCCGCGTCCACTGGCGCACACCCCTGCGGGTAAGATCCGCCGACAGAGCGGTGGTGAGATACACGATGCGCAGCATGAGCAGCGAAAACAGAAACACCAGCAGCATCAGCAGCGCAAAAACCCGTTTGCGGATATGCAGTTCGGTCGGCACGGCACTTCCCCCTTTTATGTTTCATAAAAGGGATGTATGCACGTCACGGGCGCTGTATGCGTATTTCGCACATTCTGGTGCAGATGAGACAAAATCAGTTGCTGGCCAGCATGGGCACGGGCGTGTTCTGCGTCTGCGCCGTCACCACCACGGGCTGAGAAGCGTTTTCCAGCGGGCGGGTATCCACGGCCGTCAGATGGATGGCATGGGCGGCTTCGGAGGGGATCATGTTGAGGCGCTGGGAAGCTGCGTAGCAAATGACGGCGGGATCAGAAGCGGCAGCCACCTGCGTGCTGAGTTCTTCGTTGGTTTTGCGGCACTCGGTGATGGCGCGTTCGATGCGGTTGATTTCCTTCTGGCGGCTGGCAATCTGGCCCTGCTGGTACAGAACCATCAGACCGCACACAAACATCAACACAGCAATGGTCAGTATGCCCGTAAACCTTGTTACGCGCACGCCGCCCTTGCTCATTTCTTTCTCATAGGCTTCCTGCTGGCGCTTTTCTTCGCGTTCCAGCCTGGCCTGTTCCAGCTTCTTGGCCTGCATACGGCGGCGGCGCTGATGATCGGGCTTGAGCTGGCCGGTGTACATGTCCACTTCGCTGCCGGGCAGATAAACGCTGGCAGAAACGGTCATGCGTGCAGAGGGAACATATCCTTCAGCGGGGGCGCGGCGAAAGCTGTCGTACATCGGTTCGTACTGAGACATGGCCGTTCCTCCTTCTCATTTTATTCTTCCAGTTCCGCGATATCATCGGCTATTTCATCGCGGTGTTCCTTATAGTAGGTGTCCTCTTCCAGACCGGCGGCGCTGTCGATGATGCGCACATGGTCCAGCGCGCCGCTGATTTCCACGTCCTTGGCGTCGCCCAGCACGTACTGGCGCAGCTTGGCCGGCAGAAGCACACGGCCCTGATTATCCGCCTGCAGTCCGGGATAGCTGAACTTGGCGATGTGATCCTGCTGACGCTGCACGGAGGGCTTGCGGCGGTTGAGGCGGTAGAGAGCCTCCACCATCTCTTCAAAAGCGGCGTCGGGATAGATGGCGATGGCGCGGTCGTCGAGGGTAAGGGTCAATGTGAAGCTGTCTCCCAGCGCCTTGCGGTACGCATTGGGGATGATAATGCGGCCCTTGGCGTCGATGGAATGGTCGTAACTGCCGAAAAAAGTGAACTTTCGGGGCGTGCGGCGCTCGCTGGCGGCGCTGGCGTCCATATGCATCTGCTCATCCATTGCCGTCACCCCGCTCCCCTTTTGCCTCCACTTTGCACCCTTTTTAGGGTTGTGACACCATTATGCCCCACCTTTTCAGGGAAAGTCAATGCGCGCGCTTTTCCTTCTTCTTCCATTTTGACATATTTGCATCACAGAAAATGTGTATTTGTGCGAACAACAGTTCGCCACAATGGATGGGCACATAAAAAATCCCCGCAAGCCCTTTATTTACAAAGGTTTGCGGGACGTGCGAACGCTCGTTCGCAATCAAATATTACATTTTTATTAATAAAAGATTTCTAAAAATTAATAATCAGAATCAGAAAATCTTTTTGGGATGAAAACCCAACGCATCACAGGAAACCAGATGATACTGGATGCCCTCGCGCTCTCCCTCAAAACCGATCTTGATGCCCAGACCGTGCAGATGGCCGTACACCACATGATCCACCTGATACTCTTCGAGAATCTCGGTAAAGGCCGTTCCGACGCCATCGGCAAACAGAGGCGGAAAGTGGAGCATAACCGTCACATCCTCGCCGCCCAGTTTTCTGGCCTGATCCAGCGACATGCGCAGACGCATCAGTTCGCGGCGGTAGACCTTCTCATCCTGTCCATCCAACGCCTGCTGAGGCGTGGGAAAGTTCCATCCGCGGGTTCCGCAGAACACATGGCCGCCGATGCACATGGCGTCGTTCTGAATGACGTGCATGCTTGGGGGCAGGGCAGCGCGCAGCTTGCTCAGCGAGCTCCACCAGTAGTCATGGTTTCCGCGCAGCAGCAGCTTGGTGCCGGGCAAACAGGCAATGGCATTCAGATCATCCGCAGCCTGGCTCAGCTGCATGGCCCAGCTGATGTCGCCGGGGATGAGCACAACGTCCTCATCGGTAATCGCTGCGCGCCAGTGTTCGCTGATGGTTTCAAAATGGCGATCCCAGTGACTGCCGAAGACGTCCATGGGCTTTTGCTCATGGCCGGGCAGATGGAGATCGCCAATGGCAAATACAGACATTCGTACCTCACTTTGCAGTTCAGTCTTCGTCGTCTTCCTCGTTCTCTTCGTTTTCTTCCTCTTCGATGACGCTTTCCAGCGACAGTTCGTCTTCGATGTCGTCAAACTCGCCCTCGGGGATGTCCTCGTGCATCTGGGGGATGATT
Source organism: bacterium (assembly GCA_029009515.1). Classification (GTDB taxonomy): domain Bacteria; phylum Bacillota; class Clostridia; order Christensenellales; family Aristaeellaceae; genus Limiplasma. The sequence goes on along the minus strand of JAQXJZ010000115.1, from coordinate 8,147 downwards.
TCGTCCATGGTGCTCACGGAGTTGAGACCGATGGTGCTTTCATCCACGGAAGCGGGGTTTTCTTCAATCGCGGTATCGGTATTGCTGCCGCTCATTTCCTTCAGGCAGCTCAGGCAAACGTCATGGCCGGGCAGTGCAGGCGCTTCATTGCACACAGAGCACATTTCCATCTCATCCTCAACGTGCGTGCCTTTCATTTCGCGAAGGCATACCTTGCACAGCTTTTCAGTGTCCAGGATATAATTCAGATCGCAGCGGGGGCATTTTACGAGATTCATAGTCCGGTTCCTCCTCATTGATTGGGGATTATGCTTGTGTCAGAAAAGATTGCCATGGAAAGGGACTGGTATTTCTATTGCAATTTCTTTTCTGAACTATTACGATTTTGTTACGCTATATGGCGTAATTCACTTCCGGAGGTATCTTATGAACAAGAAACAAAAGCTGACTGCCCTCGTCCTTGCCCTGAGCCTTTCGACCAGCGGCGCATATGCAGCCGCTTCCGGAAAGCCCACGTCGCAGTTCGGTTTCAAAGGATGGCCGTACCGGCAGAGCATTCTCTGTCCTACGCCTGCGCCCTCCATCCAGCCGACCCTCGTTCCCACCGCAGAACCCACGGCGGTACCGTCCCCTGTGCCGACTGCCACGCCAAACGCGACAAAAGCGCCTCAGGCAACTCAAAAGCCTCAAGCGACAACGACTCCTCCTGCTAACGACGATGATTATACTACGCCTTCCATAAGCGCGCAAGAGGAAAATGCATTTAATCTGCTAAATCAGGACAGGATTGCCAACGGCCTGCCCGCACTCCGGCTGGACGCCCGGCTGTGCGACATCGCCCGCATGAAGAGCCAGGACATGTATGAGAAGGGTTATTTTTCCCACACCTCCCCCACCTACGGCTCTCCTTCGGAGATGCTCAGGCACTTTGGCTACAGCTTCGTTTCCGTGGCGGAAAACATCGCCCACCACGCCACGGTCACAAAAGCCCACGCCGCCTTCCTCAGCAGCGACGGTCACCGCCGCAATATGATGGGCTCCCAATGGAGCAAAGTGGGCATCGGTGTGTGGACAGATGCTCAGGGCTACGTGTACGTAACGCAGCTGTTTGTGCGATAAAAGCAACTCGCCCGGCCACTGCGGCCGGGCTTTTTCTTCATTAGAATATTACTTTACACTCGGTGAAGGATTGAAGGCGTAGAAGTTGCGCTCGTTCAGATGATCCTTCACAATCTCCAGCCCCTCGGCAAAACGCTGGTAGTGCACAATCTCACGCTGGCGCAAATAGCGCAGCACATCCTTCACATCCGGGTCATCCGCCAGAATCAGCAGGTTTTCGTAGGTGGTGCGCGCCTTCTGCTCGGCCGCCAGATTCTCGTGCAGATCGGTGATGGGATCGCCCTTGACCGCGATGGTGGCCGCCGTATACGGAAAACCGGCTGCTGCCTGCGGATACACGCCCTGCGCATGATCGGTGAAATAGGCGTCAAATCCATCCTGCTTGATCTGCTTTTCGCTCAATCCTCGCGTGAGCTGATAAACCATCGCGCCCACAATTTCCAAATGGCCCAGTTCCTCCACGCCGATATCGGTCAGCAGCCCTTTGAGCTCCCTGTGCGGCATGGAAAAACGCTGGCTGAGATAACGCAGCGATGCGCTCAGCTCGCCGTCCGGCCCGCCGTACTGGCTGATGATGGCCTTGGCCATCCGGGCGTCCGGGCGCGTGATGCGCACCGGATACTGCAGTTTCTTCTCATAGACAAACATCGCTTCACGCCCTCCCTTCGTTTGCTTCCAGTTCCCATGGCCACGGGTCCTGAATCCATGTCCAGCAGCCATTGTGAACGCAGGGCGCAAAGGTGCAGGCATAGTTGGGCTGATGGGTTTGGCGGCAGATCTGTTCAAACATCTGCAGCGCGCTTTCGTCGTTGGGATGGGTGTTGAGATACAGCCTCATCTCCCACGCAGCAAAGGCAGACGCCTGCTGGGGCGTGGGCTCCGCACAGCCCGTAGGCGCGGCGGCGCAGGCCATGGGTTTGTTCAGTTCCGGAAAAAGCGTGCCGCTGCGCAGCGCGACCTGGGCAGGATACACCTGCGAAAAGCGCTGCTCACAGCCGTATACAATACCAACGCTGCCGGTATGGCAGTTGGAATGCTGATGCTGCATACCAATCCTTCCTTTTCTCTGAGGATGGGTGCGGATGAACTCCGCATGATCAACCTATGTGTCCCGTCGGGTTGTGTGCACGCACAGCGGCAGCCGACATAGCATGTAGCAGGACGTCCGATTTGGAAGGGAGTGTTGGTATGCAGAATGAATGGTGGATGCGTCCGGCCCTGCACAAGAGCGAAGCGGTGCTCCTGCCCGCGCTGGAACGCCGCAGTTTTTCCATGCCTCGTTTTTCCAACCGCTTTGCCCATACAAAGCCTGCGGCGGATTCCTTCCGCCCCGTTGCGGAGAACTGGCCCGCCAGCCAGAGCACCGAGCTGAGCACATACGTGCGTCCCCGGGGAAGCATGGCAGGCCGCGGCGTGCTGCGCGCCGCAGGCGTGGGCACCGGCAGCACGCTGCGCAGGCCGCTGTACGCCGGGCGCTGCGGCGCTGGTCAGACCGCGCTGCGCAGCCGTTTTCGCTGATTCATCCATACGCAAAAAGTCCGTGATCCCATTGGGGAGATCACGGACTTTTGGGTTATCTTGGGCGCAGCTTGCGGCAGTACTGCGTGCAGAGCTTGTCGGTGCAGCTGGCGCACTGCAATGTTTCGTTGGACTGCCACCAGAACCGTTCTGGATGCAGCAGCACGCTCAGTTCCCATGCCACCCACACCACCAGCGAAAGCGCCAGCAGGCTATAGGAGTAGAAGCCGCCCACGAACAGCATGGGGGTGAACATCATCACATGAGCCCAGTTGAAAATGCGGCAGGTGGTGCAGCAGCGGTTTTTGAGCAGCAGCCTGAAGGGGCACCAGAACAGCACGCAGATGAGATCGCACACATAAAACAGCACCGACGTCATGAACAGCGCCGCATCGCTCAGCCAGCCCCTGAAATGGCAGAAGCCGAGCACCGCAATCAGCGCCGCCCACAAAAGCATGATGCGGTAGGCCGCGCGCGTGGTGGACACGATGTAGCGCTTGAGCGCGAGCAGATCCGTCTTGATCTGCGCAGGACGGAAATACTGCTTAAACAGCTTTTTGGATCCCAGCGAGAGATTTTTCTTGGCCGGAATCAGCTGCAGCGTCATATCGCCCACCCAGATCAGCCAGAGCAGATGAAGCAGCGAAGGTTTCTGAAAAAAGGCCCATCCCTGCAGCACGTCCAGCTGCTGCGGATAAGCAATGCACAGCCACACGCACACCGCCAGCACCACGCTGCGCCCCACAAAGCGAAGCATGTAACTTTTCCTGATTGCGGAAATAACGACCCCTTCTTTCCATACCGATCGAACCGGACTATTATAGCACAGTTTTTGTCGAAAGTCCGTCATTCCGGCCAGTTTTTCTCTTGAGTCCGCCGCTGCATCCTGCTATACTGAAAGGCATTCAGGAGGCGAAACCATGATCATCGATTTTCATACGCATACCTTTCCCGACAAAATCGCCCGTGCAGCCGTTGAAAAGCTGCAGGCCGCCAGCCACACCGCCGCTTTTTCGGATGGCACGGTCAGCGGGCTGAACCGCTCCATGGCACGCGCAGGGGTGGATTTGTCCGTGGTGCTGCCCGTGGCTACCAATCCGCTGAAAGTGTCCTCTGTGAACGATTCCTCCATCCGCCTGAACGGTCAGGATGGCATGATCCACTTCGGCTGCATGCATCCGGAGTGCGAAACCTGGCATGAGGAGCTGGGCCGCATTGCGCGCTCCGGGCTGAAGGGCATCAAGCTGCACCCGGTTTATCAGGGCGTGGACATTGACGATCCGCGCTTTGTGCGCATTCTTGCGCGCGCAGGCGAGCTTGGGCTCACCGTGGTGATGCACGCCGGAGATGATATCGGCTTTCCCGGCGTGGTGCGCTGCAGCCCCGCCATGACGCTGCGCGCAATCAGGCAGGCCGGGCCCGTCAGGCTGGTATTGGCGCACATGGGCGGCTGGCGCAACTGGAACGAGGTGTGCGAGCTGCTCAGCGGAACCAGCGTCTATCTGGACACTGCGTTCTCGCTGGGGCGCATCATGCCCATCGACAACACCTACACCGAGAAAGAACAGCAGTTGCTGTCCGATGAGGCTTTCTGCCGCATGGTACGCCTGTTCGGAAGCCACCGCATTCTCTTTGGCACGGACAGTCCGTGGACGGATCAGCAGGACAGCGTACAGGCCATCCGGGCGCTGCCGCTGAGCGATGAGGAAAAGCAGAATATTCTGGGTGAAAACGCAAGGAAGCTGCTTGAGCTGTGAGCAGCACAAAAAAATCCCCGAACCGCTTGGGTTCGGGGTTTTTTTCACGCACAATGATCAAAGGTGATATTTGCGTCCCTTGGGCGCCACCTCGCGGATGACGCGGCCGATATTCGCACCGGCGGCATCGCCGCGGGCTTCGCCGTTCATCTCAGCCAGCATGTTATCCACGGCTTCGTCATCCAGCGAACGCCAGTTGGTGCACAGCATGCCGCCCAGCGTTCCTTCCCAGCCGTAGCGCTTGCCCAGATAGTGCGCCTCCAGCGCATGCAGCCAGAAGTGGCTGGCATTGGCCGGATCGCGCCAGAAGGAGGGAACCACAAAGAAGCCTTCCTTCATCAGCGCCTCCACGGACGGATAGCCCGCGCTGTGCCACTCGTAGTGCCAGTCGCAGATGATGATATCGCGCGTCACCTCATCCTTGCGGTGGATGGCGGGATGGATGTCAAACCGGTCGCCCTCCCACATGGAGTAGCCCATCTTCTGCGCATCCAGCAGGCGGTCGCCCCAGATCATAGTGTCCAGCCCCTTTTCGGCCAGATGATCGTGCAGGATTTTGACCGTGCGGGCGTACAGCTCGGCAGGCGTCTTGCCCTTGCATCTGGGACACATGGCCACGTCGAACAGTTCATCCATGCCCACATGGAATGCTTGGCAGCGCGTGGCCTCAGCCATTTCGTCAATCATGGGGAAAATGAACTGATACACGTCATCATTGGACGCGCACCAGCTGTGAAGCGCAAAATCCGGCCAGTCGATGGCAGGATCAATACCCTGCTGCTCCAGAAACTCCGGATGCGCCTTGTACAGCGGATAGGGATTGCCCCTCGGCCCGGCAGACTGATGGCTCAGGCACGGCAGCAGCGGCACCAGCCGGATGCCGTGCTTTTCGCATGCATCGGCGATGCGTCCCGCGTCCTCATAGGTGACGGTGCCGGTGGCATACTCCGGAAAGCAGCGGAACGCGTAGCGCATTTCCAGGATTACCGTATTGAAGCCATTGGGCGCAAGGCCCTCTTCAATCAGGCGGATCATCGCGTCCACGCACTCGTGTTTGGACAGGATGGTATGGAAGCCAAGCATGGGAATCGTGCGGTCAAACATCTCAAGCCCTCCTTATGCAGTTGGATGGAACGAAATCTGTTATCCCTATTATACGATACCCACTGTTTTGTTTCAAGCCGTGCGTTTTTCCGTCTTCACTTCATTCCACAGCGTAAAGCCAAGAATCAGCGCGCCGCCGACGATCTGCGCAAGGCCGATGCCCTCGCCCAGCACCGTCACGGAGATCACCACCGCCACCAGCGGATCGATGTAGCTGAGGATGGCAGCCTCCTGATCGGGAATTTCCCTGAGCGCAGAGAAATACAGGCAATACGCGATGCCGGTGTGGATCAGCCCCACCACCAGCAGACACGCCCAGCCCGCCGCGTCCATGCCGCCCAGCGTAACACCGCTGGTGGAAGCCACGTACGGAATCAGGATGAGGATGGCGGCAAGGAACTGCAAAAAAGTGCGCTGGATGCCGGCCACGCCCTTGATGAACTTGTTGAGCAGAATGACCGTGGCATACAATACCGCCGCACCCAAACCGAACAGAATGCCCGTCAAATCCGAGCTGCCCTGGCCAAAGCCGCTCACGCCGATGACCAGCACCAGACCCAGCGTGGACATCACAAAGCAGAGGATCTGTTTCTTTGTCAGTTTCTCTTTGAAAAGCACAGGGGCTGCCAGCGTGACGATGACCGGCGCAAAATAATAGCTCAGCGTAGCCACCGAGACCGTGGTATAGCGGTAGGCTTCAAACAGCAGTATCCAGTTCATGCCCATCGCCATGCCGGAAATCACCAGCAGCACCAGTTCCTTTTTGATGCTGCGCAGGTCAATCTTCTGCTTCGTCACCAGCAGATAGCCGCCGATGAGCACCGCCGCCATCACCGCGCGGTACAGCGCCAATTCGCCCGAGGCGACGGAAATGCGCCTCACAAAAGGCGCGAGGGTACCAAATATGGCCATGGAGATGACCAGCATCATTCGTGCGCTTTTCTTCATATCAACAAAGCACCGCCTTCCAGATGAATCCTGCCTATTGTATACCGTTTTTTGGGTTGGATGCAATAGGAGCGGCAGGGAGGCGCTGCCTCCCTGTACCCTCCGCTCAAGGGTTTCACCCTTGAGAATCCCATAAATGGAGGCCGCCTGCAAGGCGGCCTCAAGGAGTTCATCCAGTTGTTGAGCAAAAGTTTCGGCAGAAATGTCACCGCGGCAGAATTGCATCAGCAGGGTGTCTTTGCGGTCAAGACCGTCGCGGGCGCTGGCAAACGGAGACGGGGCTGTGACGAAGCTGCCTTCATAGCTGCGGTAGTCCTTCAGCCAGCCCTCGTCCACGCGGCCGGTTCGGCTGCTGTCGTAGGCGTAATCGCCCGCCTGAAAATCCATGTACAGGGCGCACTGGTTCCACCAGTTGATTTTTTCCAGTCTGGTTTCCAGCAGGCGGATGCCTTCCTCCAGCCACGGGCTGTCCTTGCGCACGAAGGCCACTTCCACACTGCAGCCGGTCAGCGCCGGCTGATCAGCAGTCAGGCGCAGCGGGATGGAATGGGACAAGCCGTATGGACGGCCGCCGTTGGCATGCTCGCCGCCGCTGATGTCATTCTGGAACAGTTGGAGCATGTTTTGGCGTTTTTGCTGGCCTGGTTCCGTTTCATACAGAGCCATTCCTGTTTTTCGGGCATGTTCCGCCAGCTCGATGAACGCAGGTGTTTGGAAGGACAGCGTTTCTCCTGCGTGGTACTGCTGTGCGATGTGGCTTTTCAGCAGCGTTTTCATGAGCCAGTGGACATAGACGAGCCTTTCCTCCCCGATGTCCCAGCGCACAAGGCGGCTGACGCATACGTTCTTATGCGGTTTGTTTTTGCTCCACGCATCCAGAAAATCCAGCAGTTCCGCAAAGCTCTGCGGTACATCCTCCGCCGTCAGTCCAGCGGCCTCCCATGCATCCGGATACCAGTAGAAGGGGCGCACGATGGCCGAGGTAGGCAGGGCGAGGATCTGGCCGTCATCGGTGGTGACCAGCAGCTGAAGCCACTCCGGCATGCGGGATACAGCCTGCGCAATGGCCGGGCTTGCGGAAAGATCCGCCAGAAAGTCCGCCTCGATGAGGGGCTGCAGGTCATCGTTGTACAGCCGCAGTACCGCCGCATCCGGCTGGATGCGCTGCATTTCGCTCAGCGTATCGGCAAAAGGATCGTACCATGCCTGTTCATACCGGAAGCTGCTGTCTGCGGTGATATCCCACAGGAGCATTTGGGAAGAGGATTCAGCCATGCCTGAACAGGAAAACAGCGACAGAACCAGCAGGATGGCAAGACATATACGTTTCATAAGTTGCGCACCTTACTTCACATCGATCTTCACCGTGCCGTCCGTCACGGTAAAGGTTTCGGGCAGTTCATCAGCGGTGATCATCTGCATGTACTGAAGGCCGTTAAGCACAAAATCCTCCGGCAGATCGCCATGCAGTGATTCGCCGTTGCTGTCCATGTACTCGCCGGTCAGGCTTGCGCCGGTGGGCCAGCGGCTGCCGTCAGTGTCCAGCACATCCCATTCATCGTTGATTTCGAAGAACTCATGCATGGTCATGGGCGCATCCAGCTCTGTGCAGATGGTGACGTATACACCTGCGCAGGTTTGGCGCGCAATCACTTCGGTGAGGTTGAAACAGCCGGACAGTTTAGCGGAGCTTTCGGGTGT
>JAQXJZ010000114.1 GCA_029009515.1 bacterium | reverse complement strand
CCCGTGCCCACCTCCACTCCTACCCCCACGCCCACTCCCACCCCTACTCCTACTCCCACTCCTACCCCCACGCCTACTCCTACTCCCACCCCCACGCCCGTGCCCACTACCTCTCCGCTGCCCAACCTGAGCGCCTCGGCTGCCTCTGACGCCAGCCCCGAATCCATCGGCCTCAAGGCCACCCTGTACAGCGGTGAAAAGACCATCTCCAGCTACAACCGCTCCCGCGCCATCAGCATGCTCAATGCCTTCACCACCACCCTGGGCGGCAGCGACTATGCCGGCTGGAGGCAGGCGGGCGTGCTCACCTTCCGCTCCGGTCCCCTGCGCCAGAACGCGGCGTACTCCACCGTGGAAGTGGAAAACGAGAAGCTCTCCGTTGTGTGGAGCCAGCCCATCGGCAGCATGAAGACCAGCGAGTCCACCGTGTACGGCGTGGCGGCTCCCGGCCAGCCCGTGATCGTCAAGTGGCCCACGGAGCTGCGCAAGAACATGGGCATCAACGACGCCTCCAAGGAAGTCACCGCCCTCAAGGAAGCCATCATCGCCGGTCAGGACGGCAAGGTGCACTTCTTTAACCTGCTCACCGGCGAAGCCACCCGCACCGCCATCGATCTGGGCGCTCCCAGCCGCGGCGGCCTGAGCGTGGGCACCAACGGCACGCCCATCCTGGGTGTCGGCCAGTACAACAAGAAGCTGGCCAACAAGACCGTCAACAACGGCTATCATATTCTGGATCTGGTGACCAACAAGAAGGCCATGCTCATCGCGGGCGACGGCAAGGACAAGAACAGCAACTACAGCGGCTTCACCGGCGCTGCGCTGTTTGACGCCGCGACCGGCACCATGATCGTGGGCGGCCAGAACGGCGTGCTCTACACCGCCGAGCTGGGCCAGCTGAAGGACACCTACAACTACGGTGTGAACAAGGTGACGCTGGACAGCGCCATCCAGGGCTACAAGACCGTGGCCAAGGACCAGAAGAAGGAAACCACCAACATCGACGCCAGCGTGGCCATGTACAACAACTACGTGTACTACGGCGACCAGAAGGGCATCGTGCAGTGCGTGGACGTCAACACCCTCACCCCCGTGTGGGCCGTGAACACCAACGACAACGTGGATTCCACCCCTGCGCTGGATGTGGAAGACGGCAGCGTGGTGGCGCTCTACACCGGCAACACCATCTCCAACCGCACCGGCAAGAGCGCTACCTGCGAAATCCGCCGTCTGGACGCCCTGACCGGCAAGACCGTGTGGACCTATGAAGCGCCCGATCTGTCCTACCAGAGCAAGAGCGCCAAGACCGGCGTGTACGCCAGCCCCGTGGTGGGTCAGGAAAGCATTGCCGACCGCGTGATCTTTACCATCTCCTACGGCAGCGGCGCTCCTTCCCGCGTGGTTGCGCTGGAAAAGAAGACCGGCAAGCTCATCTGGGAAACCGCCCTGGAAGGCCAGACCATCTCCAGCCCCGTGGCCGTGTACAACGAGGCCGGCGACGCGTGGCTTGTACAGGCTGAAGAAAACGGCAAGATCCACCTGATGAACGCCTCCACCGGCAAGATCGTCGACTCCCTGCAGCTGACCGCTTCCGACGAGGAAGCCAAGCTGGAGATCGAGGCTTCTCCTGCGGTGTACGGCAACCTGATGGTCATCGGCACCACCGGCACCAAGGCCGGCGGCGTGTACTGCATCAAGATCGACTGATGAAGGTGTGATTTCGAATGAAGATTTATCTGGACGCGATGGGCGGCGACTACGCCCCCCTCGCCCCTGTTCAGGGCGCGAAGGAAGCGCTGGAAATGTACCCCCAGCTGGAGATTGAGCTGGCTGGCCCCATTGCAGAAGTGGAAAAGACGGTCAACGAAGTATTTGGCGAAAGCGCCCTGCGCAGCCGCCTGACCCTGACCGACTGCCCCGAAGTGATCACCAACTGCGAGTCCCCCGTGATGGCTGTGCGCAAGAAGAAGCAGAGCGCCATCGTGGACGGCATGCTCAAGCTGCGCGACGGCGCGGTGGACGCCTTTGTGTCCGCCGGCAGCACCGGCGCCGTGCTCTCCGGCGGCATGTTCCGTCTGGGCCGCCTGAAGGGCATCGACCGTCCGGCGCTGGCTCCGCTGCTTCCCAACGGCAAGGATTTCTTCCTGCTCATCGACTGCGGCGCCAACGTGGACTGCCGTCCCGAGTACCTGCACCAGTTCGCCCTCATGGGCAGCGCCTACATGCAGGGCATGCGCGGGCTGAAGAATCCCCGCGTGGGTCTGGTCAACAACGGCGCGGAAGCCGAAAAGGGCTGCGCGCTCACCAAGGAAGCCTACGGCCTTCTGGAAAACGAAAAGCAGATCAACTTTGTGGGCAACATTGAAGCGCGCGACATCACCTACGACAAGGCAGACGTCATCGTGTGCGACGGCTTTGTGGGCAATGTGATCCTCAAGTTCATGGAGGGCGTTGCCGGCACGCTGATGGACATCATCAAGACCGAAATCTACGGCGATACCCGCAGCAAGATTGGCGGCCTGCTCGCCAAGCCCGCCTTCAAGCGCGTCAAGAAGAAGATGGACTACCACGAGGTGGGCGGCGCTCCGCTTTTGGGCGTGCGCGGCAACGTGGTCAAGGCCCACGGCTCCTGCAACGGCCACGCGCTGGCCTGCGCCATCCGCCAGGCTGTGCAGATGATTGAAGGCGGCGTGGTGGAAAAGATCGAAGCCCTGCTGCCCAAGGCCGAATAACCGGAAAGCAGATGCGGTTTTTCCGCATTTTACGCTTTATCATTTGTTATCATAGGAGGATGAAACCCATGATTTTTGAACAGGTTCGCGACATGATTGCCTCCCAGCTGCAGATGGATGCAGCCAGCATCACCCGTGAAAGCCGTCTGGTGGAAGACCTGCGCGCCGACAGCGCCAACGTGATGGTCATGATTCTCGAGCTGGAAACCCAGTTTGGCCTTGAAGTGGAAGACGAAGTGATCCTCAACCTCAAGACCGTCGGCGACGTCGTGGATTACATCGAAGCCCATCAGTAACAGGAGCACAGGGGCTGAGCCCCTGTACTCTCTCACCGCTTCGCGGGAGTTGGGCGCAGCGTTTGGCCTTGCGTCCTTTGACCGCCGCCACCTTCGGTGGTTTCCTGTGCCGGTGCATGTGCTGTGCGCAGCACCGGAGGGCCTCCCGGCTCGGTTGACGGTGCTGCTGTGAAAGCGGCAATCGCCAAACCATGGTTTCTTTCGGCATCACGCCCCCAGCGGATTTTCCCGTTGGGGGCGTAAGCCGTACTTATATCATCCGTTTTTGTAAGGAGGCGATCCCATTGGATCTGCAAAAGGCTCTGGGCTATACCTTCCGTGATCCGGCCCACCTGCGCCTGGCGCTGACGCATCCCTCCACCAAGCTGCCCGATAACCAGCGTCTGGAATTTCTGGGCGATGCGGTGCTGGAGTTTTGCGTCAGCGACATGCTTTACCACAAATATCCCAACCTGCACGAGGGCGAACTGACTGCCCGGCGCGCCGCGCTGGTGTGCGAACGCACGCTGAGCGCCATCGCCCGTTCGCTGGATCTGGGCCGCTGGCTGCTGATGGGCCACGGCGAGGAACAGACCGGCGGCCGCGAAAAGCCCAGCATCCTGGCCGACGCCATGGAGGCCGTGCTGGCTGCCATCTACATCGACGGCGGCTACGAAGCCGCCCGCGACGTGATCCGCGTACTGTTTGCCAACGATGAAAAGCTCATCGCCTGGCGCGGCCACGACGACAAGAGCGCCCTGCAGGAATATACGCAGGCCAACGGCCTCGAGCTGCCCGCCTACGCCATCATCGCGCAGGAAGGCCCCGATCACGACCGCCGCTTCACCGCCCAGGTGAGCATTCTGGGCAAGCCCGTGGCCACCGGCGTCGGCAACAGCAAAAAAACCGCCGAGCAGGCCGCAGCCAAAAAAGCGCTCGAAATTCTGAAAAAATAACCGCAACCCCAAATACACCCCTGAGGCCATGAAATGGCCTCAGACCACGGGATTCTTAAGGGCGAAGCCCTTAAGCGGGTGCAGGGCAGAGCCCTGCCGTCCCCCCATAAGGAGTACTGAATGCGATTAACCAAACTCGAGATATACGGCTTCAAGTCGTTTGCCAAGCGCACGGAAATTGTGTTTCCTCAGAACGTGACGGGCATTGTGGGTCCCAATGGCAGCGGCAAGAGCAACATCGGCGACGCGGTGCGCTGGGTGCTGGGTGAGCAGAGCGCCAAAATGCTGCGCGGCCAGAGCATGGCCGACGTCATCTTCAACGGCACGGAAAAGCGCAAGCCGCTCAACTACTGCGAAGTGACGCTCACCTTCGACAACACCGATCATCAGCTCAACGTGGCCTTTGACGAGGTATCCATCACCCGCCGCGTATACCGCAGCGGAGACAGCGAATACCTCATGAACGGAGCAGGCTGCCGTCTGCGCGACATCGTGGATCTGTTCCGCGATACCGGCGTTGGCAAGGAGGGCTACTCCATCATCGGCCAGGGCCGCATCGACGCCATCCTTTCCCAGCGCAGTGAGGAACGCCGCGTGATCTTTGAAGAGGCGGCGGGCATCAGCCGTTTCCGTTCCCGCAAGGAGGAGGCCGAAGGCCGCCTCAAGCGCGCAGATGAGAACCTCGTGCGCGTACTGGACGTGCTGGATGAGCTGGAAAGCCACCTCACGCCCCTGAAAAAGCAATCCGATACCGCCAAGGAATACCTGACTCTGAGCGACACCCTGCGCGAACTGGACGTGCGCCTCTACCTGCTGCGCTACGACCGCCTGCACGAGAAGGAAACCGCCGCCGAGCAGGCGCTGCTCAAGGTGAGCGACGCTGTGCGCGAGGCCGAAGCCGCGCTGGCACAAGCCATCGAAAGCCGCGGAAAAGGCGAGGTGCAGCTGGAGCAGATCCAGCAGGCGCTCAGCCAGGCGCACGACGCGCTTCTGCGCCAGAACGACGCGCTGCATGCCGCGAGGGAATCCCTCAGCGAAATCCGCAACCGCATTTTGAACGGCGGCGATACCATGGAGCGCCTCGACGGCGAAATGGACAGCCTCAAGTCCCGCCTGCGCCTCATCGACGCCACCATGAACCAGTCTGACGGCGGCATGAGCGAGGCCGAAAGCCTGTTGAACGACGCCCGCAAAGCGCTGGAAGAGCGCCGCAGCGCGCATGCCTCCGCCACCGAAAACGCGCAGAAGCTGGAGGACGAGCTCTCCGCGCACAAGGCGCACATCATGGACCGCATGAACCGCATGCAGAATGTGCGCACCTCGCAGGCGCGCCAGAGCGCCATGCAGCAGCAGATGAGCGCCAGACGCGAGGAAATCCTCGCCCAGCTCCGTCAGGAAGAGGCGCGCGAGGAGGAAATCAGCGAGGCGCTGAAAACCGCGCAGAGCAATCTGCAGAACGAACAGGCGCTGCTGGACGAGCTCAAGGCCGGCGCCGAAGCCTTTGAACAGAGCACCAAACAGCTTCTGCAGGACATCCTCATCCGTCAGAAGCAGATGCAGGAGGACCTGCAGTCCGCCCGCGCGATGGACACCCGCCTGCGCACGCTCAAGGAGCTGCAGGACGGCTACGAGGGCTACCAGTATTCCGTCAAAAACGCGCTGACCTACGCCAAGCGGGCAAAGCTCAGCGGCGTGCACGACGTGGTGGCCATGCTGGTTCACGTGCCGCGCGAGTATGAAACCGCCATGGATATGGCGCTGGGCGCGGCCATGCAGAACATCGTGACCGAGACCGAGCAGGACGCCAAAACCCTCATCGACTATCTGCGCAAAAACCGCCTTGGCCGCGCTACCTTCCTGCCGCTGAACACCATCAAAGGCCGCACGCTCAACGCGCGCGAGCGCGAGGTGCTCAGCATGAAGGGCTGCCTGGGCGTGGCCAGCGAGCTTTGCTCCTACGATCCCATGTATCAGGGCGTGGTGGAAAACCTGCTGGGCCGCACCGTTGTGGCGCAGGATCTGGAAAGCGGCATCGCCATCATGCGCGCCGGCAACCACGCCTTCCGCCTGGTTACGCTTCAGGGCGACGTGATGCACTCCGGCGGTTCCATGACCGGCGGCAGCATTCAGCAGAAGGCGCAGAACCTGCTGGGCCGCGAGCGCGAGATGAAGGAGCTGGCTGACCAGCTCAATGAAATCACCGCCCGCGCGCAGAAGGCGCAGCAGGAGATTGCCGATATGGAAGCCGAGCGCGCAGGCGAAAAGGAACGCCGCGAGGCTGCCCAGTATGAGCTGCACCAGCAGGAAATCGCCGTGGTGCGCGATACGGAGCGTCTCAAGAGCGCGCAGGCTGATCTGGACGCGCATGCTCAGCGCATGGACGCCTACCGCGCAGCTGTCGAACAGCTGGACGAAAGCCTTGCGCAGATTGCGCAGGAGCTGGATCGCCTGAGCGCCCAGACCAGCGAGGACGAGACCGGCACGGACGAGCTCAACGCCCGCACCGAACAGCTGGCCATCCTGCTGGATAAAGCCCGCCGCGAACGCGAAAACGCGCAGGAAATGCTGACCGACGCCATGCTCACTTTGCAGAACGCCGAGCATGACGTGGACCGCATCCGCCGCGATAAGCAGCGTTTGCTTTCCGATCGCGAAAACTGCGAAAAGGAACTGGCCGATCTTGCCGTCAAGCGCCGTCAGGCCGAGCAGGACGTGCCGACGCCCAGGCCGCGCAAAGCAGCGCGGAAACCATCATCGCCGCATGTGAAAAGCACGTGGAGGAAGCCCGCCAGCACGTCAGCGATACCGAGCAGAAGCGCGATCAGCAGCAGAAGGAGCTGCGCGAGATTCAGGGCGAAATCGACGCGTCTCAGCAGCTGAGCGCGCACGAGACCGAGCGCATGCACCGGCAGGAGATGGCGCTGGGCCGCATCCGCGCCGACCTCACCCAGCTGAACGACCGCCTGTGGAACAACTACGAGCTCAGCTATGCCGGCGCTCTGGAAGCCCGCGACGAGTACGACCAGCGCAAGCAGGACGACGAAATGGCGCACGGCGAAACCCTCACCGCCGCCTTCGACGAAGCCGAAGCCGACCGCGATGCGCAGCGCATCCGCGACCGCATCCGCCAGATGGGATCGGTCAACGTGGGCGCCATCGAGGAATACACCCAGATGTACGAGCGCTTCACCCAGCTGAACGCGCAGAAGGACGACCTGGAAAAAGCCAAGGCCGACCTGCAGGCGCTCATCAGCCAGCTGCTGGAGCAGATGGAAACGGTGTTTGTGGGCCAGTTCAGCACCCTGCAGGAGTATTTTGCCGAAACCTTCACCCGCCTCTTTGGCGGCGGCTACGGCGAAATCAGCCTGTCCAATCCCAATGATCCGCTCAACTGCGGCATTGAGATCATCGTGCAGCCCCCGGGCAAAAAGCGCCAGCTGCTCAGCCTCTTCTCCGGCGGCGAGCGCGCGCTGACCGCCATCGCCATCCTCTTTGCCATGCTCAAGCTGAAGCCCACCCCGTTCTGTATCCTCGACGAAATCGAGGCCGCGCTGGATGACGCCAACATCAGCTACTTTGCCGACTACCTGAAGGAATTCAGCGCCGACACGCAGTTCATCGTCGTCACCCACCGCAAGGGCACCATGGAGCGCTGCGATACCCTCTTCGGCGTAGCCATGGAAGAACGCGGCGTAAGCAGCATGGTCAGCGTCAACCTGACCGACTACGAATAACCTTCATCCCCCATGCGGGATTCTTAAGGGCCTCAGGCCCTTAAGCGGATTCCCAAGGCAGAGCCTTGGGCCGCCGGAGGCACCCCCGTGCTTCCTACCAACGAAAAGGAGGACCCCTGCAATGTCCGAAAAGAAAAGCCTGTTTGCCCGCCTGCGCGAAGGCCTTGGCAAGAGCCGTCAGCACATGGCCGTGGCCATGGAGGCCGCGGTGGAGCCCGGCCGCCCCATCGATGATGATTTTTACGATGACCTGATGGATGCGCTCATCCTGAGCGATATGGGCACCGCCTGCGCCATGGAAGCCATTGAGAAGCTGCGCAAGGAAGTGCAGGAGAAGAAGATCAAGGACGCCGCCGAGGGCAAGAAGATCCTCAAGAAGATCCTTGTCGAAATGCTGGATGTGCCAAAGCCCGTGCTCAACTGGCCCATGATCATCCTCATGGTGGGCGTCAACGGCGTTGGCAAGACCACCACCATCGGCAAGCTGGCGCTGCGCTTCCAGGGCCTGGGCCGCACCATCATCCTCTGCGCCGCCGATACCTTCCGCGCCGCCGCTGCCGACCAGCTGCAGGTGTGGAGCGAGCGCGCCCGCTGCCCCATCGTGCGCCACAAGGAGGGCGCAGATCCTGCGGGCGTGGTGTTTGACGGCATCCAGTCCGCCAAGGCCAACCACGCAGACCTTTTGATTGTGGACACCGCTGGCCGCCTGCACAACAAGAAAAACCTGATGGACGAGATGGAAAAGATGCGCCGCGTCATCGACCGCGAGTATCCCGAAGCCACCGTGCGCTGCCTGCTGGTGGTGGACGCCACCACCGGCCAGAACGGTCTGGCGCAGGCCAAGGCCTTCCGCGAAGCCGCCGGCATCAACGGCATCGTGCTGACCAAGCTGGACGGCACCGCCAAGGGCGGCATCGCCTTCCCCATCGTGCGCGAGCTGGGCGTGCCGGTGATGTACGTGGGCGTTGGCGAGGGCATCGAAGATCTGCAGAGCTTCAACGCCGCGGACTTTGTGGACGCGCTGTTTGAATGATCCATCCCTTTGGAGGCATAACCTATGATGATGGCATCTTTCCTTTTTAAGCAAAAAGCCCGCGAGGCGCTCAAGGGCAACTGGCAGAACGCGCTGGTGGTGACGTTCTTTGCGTGCATTTTTTCCACCATCGCGCAGGTTTTGCAGAATGTGACCCTGGCCGATGTGGAGCGAGTGATGCAAAGCATTGCCTACGCGGCCAATTTGCTGCCTCAGGGCGATATCACCAACGAGCAGGCCCAGCAGGTGCTGGGGCTGTATGAGCGGCTGTTTGCGGCCATCGACGGCATTTCCACGCTCATGTGGGCGGCGCTGTTTACGGCCAACATCCTCTCCATCGTACTCACGCCGGTGTTTGCCGTCAGCTGCAACCGCTACTTCATCCGCCTCAACGTGGGCGAGGATGTGGGCGTGCAGAGCGGCCTGTTTGGCCGCATGAGCATCTGGGGCCGCGCGCTGTGGCTGCATGTGCTGATGTTTGTGAAGATCTTTCTGTGGTCGCTGCTGTTGGTCATCCCGGGTATCGTGGCCGCGCTGCGCTACAGCATGGCCCCGTACTACCTGGCCGATGACCCGAACCTGACGGCCCGTCAGGCGCTGGCCAAGAGCAAGGCCGTCATGAAGGACAAGAAGTTTGCCTACTTCGCGCTGCAGGTCAGCTTCATCGGCTGGAATCTTTTGATCAACGCCGTGCAGCTGCTGCTGGGCGGCATGCTGGGCACGGTGCTGATGCTGGTGGCGGCGCAGTTCATGTCGCTGGCGCTGAGCGTGTACATCAACGCTTCCAACGCCGCCTTCTACCGCGCGGCGAGCCATCCCGACGGCATGGGCGAGCTGTACACCACCATGCGCAACCGCATGAAGGAAGCCGGCATGTCCGACAGCGATATCAGCGCCACCGGCTTTGCCGACAATCATGAAGATGACCAGAACAACACGGATGGGGATGAAAATCTGTGAGTTGGTTTCATCGTAAAAAAACCGGAAACGAACCTGCGCTGCCGCTTCTGAGCACGGAGCGCCTGGTGCTGCGCTGCTTTGCGCCCAACGACGCCGTGGACGTGTACGCCTACGCGCAGAGCGAGCAGGTGGGTCCCATGGCCGGCTGGGCTCCGCACAAATCGCTGGAGGACAGCCGCAAGGTGGTGGAGAACTTCATCGAGACAGGCGAGGTGTGGGCCATTGTGGAAAAACGCACCGGCCATGTCATCGGCTCCATCGGCCTGCACCGCGATGGTTCGCGCCGCATCGAGGGCGCGCGCCAGCTGGGCTATGCGCTGGGCGAAGCCTCCTGGGGTCAGGGCTATGCCACCGAGGCCTGCCGCGAAATGCTGCGCTATGCCTTTGAGGAGCTCAACTGCCCCGTGGTGAGCGCATCGCACTTTCCCTTCAACCAGAAGAGCAAGCGCGTCATCCGCAAGCTGGGCTTCACCTACGAGGGCGTTCTGCGCCATGTGGTGATCCTGCCGGACGGCCAGCCGGCCGACAAGGCGTGCTACAGCCTGCTCAAGAGCGAGTACGAAAATCTGCTAAAGACCAGATGAGGAGGTGCGGCCATGCCGCCGCTCAAGCCATACAGCACGGATCTATCCTACAGCTACGCGCCGGGCGTGTTCCCCTCGCTGCAGCTGATGCAGAATGCGCCCGAGCGCGCCATGCGCCTGCTTCTGAGCGAGAAGGCGCAGGGCGAGGGCGTGGAAAAGCTGCGCGAAATCTGCCGGGCGCACCATGTGCGCGAGGAAGTGGCCGATAAGGCGCTCAGCCGCATCAGCGGCAAGCAGAACTGCTTTGCCGCCGTGGTGTTTGAAAAGTGGCAGAGCGAGCTGAAGCCCGACGCGCCGCACGTCATCCTCCATCACCCGATGGACGAAGGCAACCTGGGCACCATCCAGCGCACGCTGCTGGGGCTGGGCGTGGAGGACATCGCCGTCATCCGCCCCGCTGCCGACGTGTTCGACCCCAAGGTGGTGCGCGCCACCATGGGCGCGGTGTTCAGCCTGCGCGTGAAGCAGTACGAGGACTTCAGCCTCTACCGCATGGAGCACCCGAACCACGCGCTGTATCCGTTCATGCTGGACGGATCGGTGATGCTGGAAGAGGCCGTGGCAAACGTGCAGCGCCCCTTCGGCCTGGTGTTCGGCAACGAGGGCAGCGGCCTGCCGCCGGAGTTTGCCCAGATGGGACAGGCCGTGCGCATCCCGCACAATGACAAGATCGACTCGCTCAATCTATCCATCGCGGTGGGCATTGGCGCATACGCCTTTGTGCACGCAAAGTAAGGAGATTTACGCTTATGTATCAGGAAATCACCAACCAGCTGGCGGAGTGCATCCGCTACCTGAAAACCGCCGCCAACCTGCGCAAGGGCGCGGTGGTGGTGCTGGGCTGCTCCACCAGCGAGGTGGCCGGCGGCCATATCGGCAAAAACAGCGTGCCGGAGCTGGGCGATGCGCTGGCCAAAACCATGATCGACACCTGCCGGGAGCTGGAGCTGAACCCAGTGTTCCAGTGCTGCGAGCATCTCAACCGCGCGCTGGTGATGGAACAGGCGCTGCTTAATCAGCTGCGCCTGACGCAGGTGAATGTGATGCCCGTGCCCAAGGCCGGCGGCAGCGCCGGTGCGGCGGCCTACAAGCGCTTTGACGAGCCCGCCGTGGCCGTGAGCATTCAGGCGGATGCGGCCATCGACCTGGGCGATACGCTGGTGGGCATGCATCTGCGCCCCGTGGCCGTGCCCCTGCGCATGGGCGAAGGCGAAACCAAAGTGGGTCAGGCCCATGTGGTGATGGCTTATTCCCGCCTGCCCTTCATTGGCGGCAGCCGCGCGCAGTACCCCGAAAAGTAAGAAAAAAGCGTCCTGTGTTTTCAGGGCGCTTTTTGCAAAGAATCAATCCCCCAAAAGAAACGGAGGAATCCCCAAATGAAAAAACTGCTTTGCATGCTGCTGGCGCTGGTGCTGGCCCTTGGCTGTCTGACCGCTGCCTGCGCGGGAGAGGACTGGTACACCATCGGCGAGGGCGACAAGAACGTGCTGCTTTTGATCAAGGTGCTGGACGAGTACGTGTACGGCTACGAGCTGCGCACCAATCAGAGCAATCTGCTGGATGCGCTGTGGAACATCGGCCTGGTGGACGGCGAGCAAGCCAGCTGGGGCTACAATGTGACCCGCGTGGACGGCTTTAAGGCGATTCCCGAGGAAAACGGCGCGTACTGGACCATTCTGACCTACAACGACGAGCAGCAGAGCTTCCAGTCGGCCGGAGAAGCCATCAGCGAAATTGGCACCGAGGATTACACCGCCATCGCCTTTGTGCGCAATACCGAAAACGTCCCCTACACCGAAAAGATGATCTACATGGCGGTCAAGGACGAAAACAACGAGCTTCAGACCTATGAAATCCTGACCGAGGATCAGTCCAGCGTGCTGGAATGCCTGCTGGAAAACGGCCTTGTTTCCGGCGAGGAAGCCAGCTGGGGCTTCAACGTGACCGAGGCCGCCGGCGTGAAGGCCGATTACGACAACGACGGCACCTATTTCAACATCCTGCAGTACAACGACGACAGCGGCGAATTTGAGCACATGGACCGCTCGCTGGCCAGCATGACCATCGACGAGCTGCCCGAAATGCCGGAAATGGCCGCCTTCGCCTTCGTGCTGAGCAAGTAAGGAGCGCCCATGCCCAACATTCAGGATCATGCCCTTTCCATCGGCACGCTTGGGCTGGATGAGCGCCCCTTTGACGCGCAGGACGCGCTCATCCTCAGCCAGCTGGTGTATCTGCCCCTGACCGGCCTGATGGATACTGGCGGCAGCTGCCAGCTGTGCGAGGCGTGGGAGTACCTGCGCACGCAGGTGGATTACGATGGACTGGACATTTTTCAGAAAAAGCGCTACCGCCTGTTTGAAACCTGCGCCCAGCTGCCGCGCTACGCTGCCTGGCGGCTGTCCGCCTACGAGGATGTGGTGGATGAGGGGCGCGAAATGCAGTTCTGCGCCTGCACCTACCAGCTGCCGGGCGGCCTGCGCTGTATTGCTTTCCGCGGAACCGATCTGCACATCGTGGGCTGGAAGGAAGACCTGAACATGGCCTTCATGACGGTGCCATCCCAGCAGGAGGCGGTGGAGTACGTACGCCGCGCCGCACAGCGCAACGGCGATCAGCTCATCTTCTGCGGCCACAGCAAGGGCGGCAATCTGGCCGTATATGCGGGCGCCTGCGCGGATCCCTCCACCCGCGAGCGCATCCGCCGCATCTACTCCTTCGACGGCCCCGGCGTGGACGAAGAAACGCTGCACAGCTGCGGCTACGCGCTGGTGAGCGGACGCATTGAAAGCTACCTTCCGCAAAGCAGCGTGGTGGGCATGCTTTTGCACTATCACCCCGTGTATACCGTGGTGCGCGCCCTGACGGTGGGCATCCTGCAGCATGACGTGATGACCTGGCAGGTGAAGGACGGTGACTTTGTGCGCCTGGAAGGCGTGGACATGACCTGCAAAATCACCGACGAGGCCACCCACGCCTGGCTGGCCACCATGGACATGGACGAGCGCCGCCTGCTGGTGGACACGCTGTATCAGGTGGTGGACGCGGCACAGGGCGAGCTGGTGACCGATCTCATCACCGACTGGCGCGACAGCGCCGCCAGGATGCTGGACGCCATCCGCGATCTGGACAGCGGCGTGAAGCAAAGCGTGAGAAAGATGCTGCGCTCGCTGTTCTCCACCGGCGCGGACGAGGTGGTGCGCATTATTATGCAGAACATTCGCAACCGCGAGTGGGAGCGGGAGGAGCAGGGAGAATAAAGCAGAATACGCAAAAAGGAACCGCTCCGCTGGCTTATGGGCTGGCGGGGCGGTTTTTGGTGCGTGAATGTAAAAATGAGCAATAAAAAACACCAACGCTTGCTGGAAACCCAGCATCCGTCGGGCCAAAAAATGTATGCGGTTGATGCGGAAATGTTCTGCCGTAAAGGTAGGCGTTTAGGCGTTGCGGTTGAAGGCTTCGATGGTGAGGTTGATGCAGCGGCGTTCGGTTTCGTGCAGCCGGCGATACCCATGAAGCATGGCGGCTTCCTGCGGATTGAGGGCGAAAGTTTCGGTGCGCTCGATGCGGCGGCGCTCATCCGTGTGGCCGATGAGGTAGTCCACGGAGGTGTTGAAGTAGTCGGCAATTCGGATGAGAATGGCGATCTCGGGTTCGATGTTGTGGTTTTCATATTTATTGATAGAGGACTGCGTGACAAATACGGCGTCAGCCAGTTTTTGTTGGCTCACACCAAATTCCGCACGCAGTTCCTTTAATCTCGGCAGCATATCTGCACCTCCCTTGCAAGATAGTCTAACAACTTATTGGAATAAAATAAAATTCCCTATGGGTGCTATTGACAACAACCAAAGGGTGTTGTAAGATTTATGATGAAATTGGAAATCTGCTGGTTTTATTTGGTGTGAAGTGGATTTTCGGAAAGTGGGGAATGGAAGAATGAAGAAAAGGTGGTTTAGGCAAGCGGGACTGGTTGTTTTGCTTGCTTTGATGTGCTTTGCTTTTGCGGCGGGTGCAGAGGCGGAAGTGCAGAAGGCGATGTTTCCTTTGAATGGCACAACAACTATTAGTCAGGGATATGGTACGGGCATGTATTCTCACATTCCTGCAGGGTGCAGGGCAATTGATTTGCTTCCTGATAACTATAATACATCGTCTGAAGAATGGTTGTTTGCACCTTTTGATTTGGAAGTCAAGTATATATTAGCATCTGCTGGTAATTCTGTTGTTGTACAAAGTCAAGAGAAGGTACTTTGGGCAGACGGAACGACGGATTATGTGACCATGCTGCTGTGCCATATGGATAATATCAGCCACTTGAACGTGGGAAAAACGTATAGGCAGGGAGAAATATTCTATCAGGCTGGCGATACGGGCATAAGTGGGGGACGACACATTCACCTTGAATGTGCCAAGGGAGAGTGGAAAGGTGGCCCTTGGTATAATTTTATGCTTGAAGGCGGTTATATGCAGCATTATTCTGGAGAAACAGTCCTGCAAACAGACTATTTAAAAGATGCAGTTTCACCAGATAAAGTCTTTGTGCTACAGCCAAATCAGAAAATTGAATACACTATTTCGGATGATTATGACAAAGCTTTTAGCGAAAGCATGAAGTGGATAACTGGTAGTGTAGGCCCAAATGAACTTATCGCAACCTCCTCTGGTAACGGTAAAGCTGAACTTTCTACCGACGGTGTCAACTGGGTAACCAGCCTGACCGTAGAAGCAGGTGCTAGAGTTCTTGTAAAGGCTACTGCGGATAGCGGATATTCGTTCTCCCATTGGACTACCAGCAATGGTTCGGACGCGTCTTTTGGACAAACTACTGCCTATCAGACAGTATTCACCATGCCCAGCGGTAATACCACCGTTACGGCACACTTTACAGCGCCCGGTGCCAAATACCAGCTTAACGTATCAGCAGGAAACGGCGGTACTGTCAATGCGGCTTCTGGTCAGTACGCGGCTGGCACGAGCATCGCCCTGAACGCAACGGCTAGCAACGGCTATGTTTTTAGCGGCTGGACAAGCAGCAGTGGCGGCACATTCGCAAATACTAATTCGGCCAGCACATCCTTTGTGATGCCTGCCAATGCTACGAACGTAACGGCCAACTTCAAGGCGGTTGCTGTGTCGGAATGGAAACCCGGAGATATGACGGAACTGTATGCACCTGTTTCCGGATGGCCGCAGGTATCGGCCACGAATCCGATCATTCGTGGATGGCTAACGTGCGATCCCAGTACGCGCTGCACCTATGGCGGTTTGATCCTTGCAGAATCCGAATGGGGAATCGAGCATTCTTCCAGTACGTCTGTCAACGGTTCGGGCGGCATTTGGAGACAGCAGGATGCTGCTGTGGAAGACAACGATACTGATACTACAACCAGACGTTACAACTTCTACTATACCATTACGGACACTCCGACCACTGGTTTGGGCAGAGCTGCCTTGGAGCCCGGCCACACCTACTACTGGAAGTTCTATGCCATTATGGCTGATGGAACGGTGGTGTATTCTCCGGTTAAGAGTTACAAGGTTCCCGGAGAACAGCCCGTCTATTCCATCACTGCTAATCCTGCCAGCCTTTCCTTTGGTTCGCAGATCGCTGGCTACACCGCCCCTGCTGCGCAGACGGTGACCATCACCAATACGGGTAACCAGACGGTCACGCTCACCCAGCCCATCGCCAGCAGCTACACCATCGGCGCGCTGAGCACCACCAGCCTTGCCCCCAACGGCACGGCTACCTTTACCGTTACTCCCAAGGCCGGGCTGTCTGCCGGTACGTATAACGAGAGCATCGTCATCAACACCAATAGCACGGCTTCGGCCAATGTGAGCGCCAGCTTTACCGTGGCTGAGGCGGTGTACAGCATTGCTGTTTCGCCCAATGTGCTGGACTTTGGCACGATTACCGAAGGCGAACAGCCCGTTGGCAAGACGGTGGCCATCACCAACACTGGCAATCAGACGGTTACGCTGAACACACAGAGCCAGCCCGCTCATTACACGCTGAGCAATTACAGCAAGGCCACGCTCCAGCCCGGCGAAACGGCGACTGTTGTGGTTACGCCTAAGAGCGGCCTGAGCGATGGCAGCTATGATGGCAGCTTCTGGATCACCACGGATGCAATGCCTGCGAGT
>JAQXJZ010000113.1 GCA_029009515.1 bacterium | reverse complement strand
GCACTGGCATGGGGGGCGATCCCCCTTCTTGCGGGAAAGAGGGAATAGAAAACGCGGATGCGAGAGGGCGCCTGCTGATTGGTGTTTTTTCACGGTATTATGATAGCACGGAAAACAGTGAATAAACATGTCCTGGTTTTCCACACTGGTGGGGTGTTTCCGCTGCGGCGAATATGTGCGCTTTTGGAGAAGCGCACACCAGCCTGTCAAAGAAGCCACTTTGCCGTGTAGCAAAGTGGCTTCTTTGACAGTCTGAAGATCAGTCCTCACGGACTGATCTTTTTCATTTACAATCAAAAAAGCAACATTTTGTTGCGTTCGCACCGGCCATCTTGTCAAACGGCATAAAAAAAGGTACAATAAGACCACAAGTTCATCAGATTGGATGTGAACACAAATGAAACTCAAATGGTTGCTTTCTCTGGTTTGCATGGTACTGGTGCTTGCGTGCGGCTGCGCGCTGGCCGAAAACATGCCCGGCGACGTGTACGATCTGGACTGGTATCAGACTGCGCAGCCCGAAACGGAAGGCGCAGCCTACCTCAACTTCTTCATTCGCTACAACCCCGTTCGCATCTCCCACACGCCCGGCGATGAGGGCATGCCCTACCGCTGGAACATCTGGTACGGCTATGAAAACCTCGGTTCGGCGGATTTCACCCCCACCCAGGTCACCGAGGTCTATTTCGATGAAAACGGCAAGGTGGCGGACGTGTTCGTCACCAGCGGCGTGGGCCTGAACATCTTCTTCAACGATAACATCCTCAAGGTCGGCGACGCCCGAGGCTACAACGTCATCCGCCCTGCCGGCAGCGATACCGGCTACGGCGCTGCCATCCGCGGCGTGGACGCCAACGGCAACGAGCTGGTTTTCGGCGTGTACGTGCCGCTCTCTCAGGAAGTGGAAATCCGCTATACCATCGACATGCTCCAGCAGCCCAACGAGCGCGAAGAAGGCAAGCCCTTCATTGTCATGACGCCCCGCGAAGCCGTCTCTCCGCTGGTGGTCACCGATCAGTTTGACAAGGGCGCCGGCTGGTTCTATGGCTTCCTTGCGCACAACGGAACCGATCTGTCCTTCACCGCGACCGAGCTGGTGGAAGTGCTGTTCGACTTCAACGGCGACGCCTATCCCAGCGTGTACGATGGGGAGCAGCTGACCGGCTGGGGCTGTGATCTCAGCTTTGCCACCGATTGGGACTTTGGCAGCGGCATTCCGGTGCAGGACGTCCAGAGCGCGGGCTACATCCTGCGCGGCGTGGATGCGGAAGGCAACGAGATGAGCTTCCACACCTACATTGAACTGGAACAGCCCAAATGAGCATGACTGGCGATATCGGCGCGCAGATGAAATCTGCGCGCCGTTCCAGCGGACTGACCCAGGACCAGCTGGCTGAAAAGCTGCACGTGACGCGCCAGACCATCTCCAGCTGGGAAAACGGCCGCACCCAGCCCGGCTACGAGGTGCTGCAGGCGTTTTCCGAGGTTGTGGGCGTGCCTGTGCATGTGCTGCTCAACGAGGATCCGCCCGAACCCGTGGTGGAGACCGTGGTGGAAACGGTGGTAGAGACGGTTGTGGAAACCGTCGTAGAGACCGTAACCGTCACCGAGGAAGTGGAGGTGCCGCGCGCCATCCCATGGCGCAGGATCATCGCCGCAGCGGCTGCGGTGGTGCTCATCAGCTGCATCGGTTACGTCATCTGGCGCATTTCGCCCAAGGTGGATGCGCCGGGGGTGGAGTGGTTCCAGCAGGCCAATATCGAGCTGGAAGGCCAGCCCTATCTGGTGCTGGAATCCACCGAATCGCCCGCGAGAGCCTATTCCTTCCCCGAGGGCGCGCCCGCAAGGTGGATGTTCCGCGTATTCCTGATGGAAACCCACGGCATGCGGGCAAAGATCGAGCGCGTGCGGGCTGTGTACTTCACCGAGGAGTGGTTCGGATGCGTGGTGCCGACCGTGACCGACGCCCTGGCGGACTGGCAGATCACCCAGCAGCTGGGCGGCAGCACCATCAAGCCAAAGGGCGTCATGTTCCTTCCTTTCAACCCATCCGCCTCCCAGCCTTTCTGCGGCATGGGGCTGCAGGTGGACGTCACCGACGATCAGGGACGCGAGCAGACCTTCCGGCTGTATGTTCCCTTTGTACAATCAGACAGTGAGTGATACAAGTTCTGTTTCAGACTTGTATCATTTTTGTCATTTCAGGGAAAAATTACAGTCAAATACATCAATGTAAAAGAAATGTTGCGTTACTTTTGCGGTGTTGCGTGGTAGGATAGATGCATCGACAGCAAACGACACGCCTGCTGAGCCCCAGCGGCCAGAGGCGAAGGAGTGGAACGAATGAGCATCATTGGAGATAAACTTCGCACGGAGCGGATTGAGGCCGGCAAGACGCAGGACGAAATCGCCCGTTATCTGCATGTAACCCGCCAGACCATTTCCAGCTGGGAAAACGGCCGCACCGAGCCCAACTATAACATGCTGCGGCTGCTGGCCGAAGCCATCGGCGTTGAGGTGGGGAAGTTTTTTGAGATGAAGTGAACCCCTCGCATCCAGACTCACTCCCGATCTTTGGGACTTCTATCTGCAAGCGTGCGGGATGCGCACCTCCCTTTCCGCTTGCTGCGGACAACAAAATGCCGCCGTACTCTGAATGACGAGCACGGCGGTTGTTCATTCTCTGAAATCAAACAGCTGTTTGGGCGATATCTCAAGCACTTCGCAGAGCTTGAAAATCACATCAAACGAAACGCCCACATTTCCCAGCTCGATTGCACTGATGTGGCTGCGATCCACGTCAACAAGCTCGGCCAGTTTCATCTGCGTCAAGCGTTTCTTTTTGCGATAATACACGACGTTCAACCCAAACTGCTCGTAATACTTCTTGTACGCTGCCTTCATTTTCTCACCCTATGTTATTGTAGGCAAGAAACAGCAAACGATAAACTTTGTGTGAATAGCATTATGTGATTGACACAAGTCAAATGATGTTTTAAAATAATATTTATCCTAATCTTTGGCAACTGGAATGCTCAGGCTGGCAGTTCAAGGAGTGTAAAATATGAGCAGCATTGGAGATATCCTTCGCTCAGAACGAATAAAAGCAGGAAAAACGCAGGACGAAATCGCCCGTTATCTGCGCGTGACCCGACAAACTATTTCCAGTTGGGAAATCGGCCGCACCGTGCCAAACTACAACATGCTGCGGCTGCTGGCCGAAGTCATGGCTATTGATGTAGGGAGATTCTTTGAAAAGAACTGATGCTTTCCCTTTCTGCCGTCCCTTGCTTCTGTCTCCAACCATTCCATTTCTTAGTCCATATTTACGGGATTCTCAAGGGGCTTAGCCCCTTGAGCAGGATCCAAGGGCGGCGCCCTTGGCCGCCGGAGGCTTCCACAATCCCAAAAAACCGCGTCTGCCCCATCAAAAATCGGGCAGACGCGGTTTTTCATGTGCAGTTTTGCTTACTTGTTTTCAGCCA
>JAQXJZ010000112.1 GCA_029009515.1 bacterium | reverse complement strand
CGTAGACTGTGTAATATGCAAATCATCCAACAGCACACAAGCGCATTTCTCGCCGCTACGAAGCAGCTCCAGAATACGCAAGCGGTTTTCATCGCAAAACGCTTTGAATACTCTTGCGTTGTCAACATATTCAGATGCCATTTGTTTCACCTCACATTCAAGTTTATCGATCTATCCATATTATATTCATCAAATCGAAGTCTGTCAATGTGTTTTGCAAAAATAATGGCCGCTACCCGTATTTCAGAGTAGCAGCCATATTTACATTCGGTTATTCTTCCATAACTTCCAACATCATCCTGGCACCCAGCTTGAAGCCATTCTGGAATATCAGACAATCTGTGATGGTTTGATACTCTCGCACACAATCTGTGTATTTCTCAAACAGCTCTTTCTGCTCGTCTGTCATGGTAGCTTTGAACTTTTCTTCATTCCTACAGATCAACTCTTGTAACTTCTTGTACTCCTTAGAAGAAGTGTCATACTCTGTAGGCTCAATGTTGCCGTACCAAAATTCTTCCAGTAGTCTCATACCGCATCCTCCTCATAGATCATTTCCCGGAGGATGATTTCCTCAGATCGGTTACGGATGCTGTTCATGGCTCCAACCCATTCCATCTGATCGTGCTGCTTCATGTCTTCTGTCACACCCTCAGCGGCTTTCATTTGCCCAATGATAAGTTCAAGACGGCTCTGTGCCTGATCGTTCAAATCAGCCAAATATGTCCAGAGGTCACCGCTGAGACAAAGATCGTTGAAGCGGATAGGGTTGTGCTCCTTGATATAATCTCTGTGCATCCGCCCCCACCGACCAATAGGTCTGTTTTCCTCCGCCAAACGAATATCGGGAATATAGTAATCACCGCAACGGATATAGTTCAGTTCCTGCATCATATGTACCTCCAATAATAGCTTCAAATATTCTGATAAAGATAGAAAAGGCGATACCTGGTTGTGAAAACCAAGTATCGCCAATTTTTCTTGTCGCACTCCTGTACGGCAGCTACCCTATGTCAGTAATATTCTCATACTGTCTTATTGGAAGCTACGTAAGGCGTCTTTTTTGTTGCTGAAAAGTCAAGTTTGGATCGTGGGACGGACTTGACTTTTCTATATCTTGGTCGATGTGCCACCGGCGCATGCCGGTTTGTTTGGTCAGATTTTGTGGGGCTTGTCGGCGTAGTAGTCGGTGCGGGGCAGCCAGGCGAAGAAGCGCGGCAGCTCCAGATCCCAGAAGCGCCACTCATGCTCAAAGCCGTCCACATCGCGCCACTCAAAGTCCTCACCCAGCGCCTTGAGCTCTTCCACGAATTTGCACACAGATTCATACAGGAAATCCTGACGGCCGCAGCAGATGTAGCCCTTGGGCAGCTTCACGCCCTCGCGGATGCGCGCGGCGGCTTCCTCGATGGGCTCGATGGGATCAAAATCCAGTCCGGCAAAATGCGGACGCTTGCGGAGGGACGGCGCGGGCGACATGGCGCCGTATGCGCAGTAGCGGTGCGGATACTTGAAGGCATGCGCCAGCGTGCCGTATCCGCCCATGGACAGACCCGCGATGTAGGTATCCTCCGGGCGGTCGGACACCGGGAACATGCTGGTGATGAACTCCGGCAGCTCGTAAGCAAGGAAGTCCTCGTAGCGGTCATCGCCGGCGCAGTTGTTGTACGCCTTGTTTTCAGAGTTAAAGGTAACGATGGCCATGCGCTGTTCCTCCGCCAGCCTTTCCACGCCGGTGTAGCGCAGCCAGCAGCGGTAATCGTTGCCGTGGCCGTGCAGCATGTACAGCACCGGGTACTTGTGCTCCACCTTGTGGGAGACCGGCTGGCCGTCCTTGCCGTCGCAGGAGGACAGGCTGGGAATGGTGACGGCGATGTCCACGCCATGACCGAGCGTATGAGAATAGAAATTAACCATCATTTGTGCCATTGAAGCAGCCTCCTTATGGGTTGTATGAATTTCGTTCGCGGCTTCTGTGCTTTCAACATAACAAATCCCGTCCGCCGAATCAATCGCATCTTCGGAACCTTGATGCAAAGATCCTCATCCAGCCTTCATGCTGTATCCGGCGTGCAGACTGGCTTTTCGCGAGCTGACAGAGCGCTACATTGCCTAATTTGTAACTATGTCTTTGTGACACTTTTTTGACACAAAAAAACAATACACTTACGGCAGTACCTTGTTTGCATCAGCGAACAAGCATCAAAAGAAAAGGAGACAATCATCATGAAGAAGTTCCTGACCACCGTCCTGCTGATCATGGCCCTGCTGGCCATCGCCACCTCTGCCCTGGCCGCCACCGGCCTGGGCTCCGTGACCTCCGTCAAGCTGGCTCCCGCCGCTGCCGATAAGGCCGGCTCCGTGAGCGTGAACACCACCATGTGCGCCGTCACCCTGGACGATGCCGGCAAGATCGTGGCTGTGAAGTTTGACGTTGTTCAGCCCAAGGCTGCCTTCGACGCTGCCGGCGCTGCCTCCGGCGAGCTGAACGCCGCTCCCCAGACCAAGAAGGAGCTGAAGGAAGGCTACGGCATGCTGAAGGTTTCCTCCATCGGCAAGGAATGGTACGAGCAGGCTGCCGCTCTGGAAGCCTGGTGCATCGGCAAGACCCTGGACGAAGTGCTGGGCATGAAGACCTTTGACCGCGGCGACGGCAACCACACCATGGTTCCCGACGAGCCCGATCTGAAGGCCGGCTGCACCATCACCGTTGGCGATTACCTGAAGGCTCTGGCGAACGCTGTTGCTGACGCTCAGTAATTCCGGAAGGTTTCTGCCGCTGTGCAGATGAAATAGCCAAAGGGCTGGAGCGAGAACTTCTCTCACTCCAGCCTTTTTTTGACCGTGGGACGGACTTGCCTTTTTGGTCGATGTACTACCGACGCATGCCAGTTTATTCAGGGTTTTCCATGCGGTAGCTGAGCAGCTCCAGGCTTTCATCCAGATGAACATTGACCACCGCCGCATCCCTGGGCAATTGCACATCCACCGGCGCAAAATTCCAGAAGCCGCGAATGCCGCACCGATACAGCCGCTCGGCCATAGCCTGTGCGTGCTCCGCTGGCAGGGTGAGGATGGCAATATCCACCTTCTGTTCCGCTGTAAACCTTTCCAACTCCGAAATGTGCTTTACCGGAAGCGTCTTGTTCCTGGCGGCGCTGCTCATGCGGCTGTCAAACAGGCCAACCGTTGTAAATCCGCGCTCAGCAAACGCTTTATGCCTGAACAGCGCACGGCCCAGGTTGCCGCTGCCCACAATGATCATGTGCTGCTGTTTGCTCATGCCAAGGATTTTTTCGATATGCTGCTTCAACTCGCTCACGGGATATCCGCAGCCCTGCCGTCCTTCCCCGCCGAATGCATTCACATCCTGACGCACCTGCGAGGCCGTCAAGCCCGTCAGCTGCGCCAGCTCCGAGGAAGAGATAAACACCTGTTGCTTAAGCTCGGTTTCCTTCAGATAGCGGTAGTACATGGGAAGTCTCTTAGCAACCGGATCCGGAATGTAAAGTGCCATGATATACGCTCCTGTATCATTGATAAACCTGGGATGAAAACCAGCCAGTCCTGCTTTGACACACTTATGACAAAATCAGCTTCTATAATGGTAACCAGTTTCAACCGAAGGAGGCATGCTTATGCACATGCTCATCGCTGATGATAACGTGCAGATCACAGATATTCTGATGAAATACGCCCACGAAGAAGGCTATGACGTGGACTGTGTTCATGACGGACTGTCAGCGCTCCGTGCGGCTGAACACATACAATACGACGTCATCCTGCTGGATGTGATTATGCCCCACATCAGCGGCCTTGAAGTCTGCAGAAAAATACGGCAGCATTCCACCACGCCCATCATCATGATTTCCGCCAAGGCCGAAGAAGTGGACCGCATCCTGGGGCTGGACATCGGCGCGGATGATTACGTCATCAAGCCCTTTTCCCCCGGCGAAGTGATGGCCCGCGTGCGCGCCGTCACTCGCCGTCTCAGCAAAAGCCAGACCGGCCGGGAGCCGCAGCAGATTTGCGTTGATAATCTGCAGATTCAGATGGACAACAACATGGTTCTGATTGACGGCCAGCCGGTCAGCGTTTCCAAAAAAGAACTGGATCTGCTCTGGACGCTGGTATCCTACCCCAACAAGGTATTCACGCGCGAAAACCTGCTCAACGCATTATGGGGCATCGACTATTTTGGCGATGTGCGAACGGTGGACTCTCAGATCAAACGCCTGCGGGCCAAGCTGGATCAGTTTGAGCATCCGGGCTGGCGGATCAAAACCGTATGGGGCATTGGCTACCGGTTTGAAACAGTCTCCGGCAGCAAAACACAAGCTGAATAACACCATAACATGCGATAAGCGCCGCCAGCAGGAGGCGCTTTTTTACATTGTACAAATGTTCCGTGTCAGAATTGTGTCAGAAGGCTTCGTTTTTCAGGTTTTCATCTGCAGGTAGCAAAAGCGCGATATCCTGTGCTATACTGTGGAGGAGATTTGATGGTTTTCAACCATTTCCCGGAGGTATATGATGCTGCTCACCGCAGAGAATATCAAAAAGAACTACGGCATGAAACAGCTGCTGGATGGCGTGACGCTGTACCTGAACGCCGGAGAGCGCGTTGGCCTGATCGGCGTAAACGGCACCGGCAAGAGCACTTTTCTCAAAGTGCTCGCAGGTGTTGAGGACCCTGATTCCGGCCGCATCACCCGTGATCCCAATGTGCAGGTTGCCTATCTGCCGCAGGTGCCCGCCATGGATGACAGCCTTACCGTTCTGGAACAGGTGTTTGCAGGGCATCCTGCCGAATTCCGCCAGCTGAACGAATATGAGGCCAAAGCGACGCTTACCAAGCTGGGCATCACCGATTTTGAGCAGAAGATTGGCGAGCTTTCCGGCGGCCAGCGCAAGCGTGTAGCGCTGGCGACGGTGTTTGTGCATCCGGCTGATGTGCTGATCCTCGACGAGCCCACCAACCATCTCGACGCCGAAATGGTCACGTGGCTGGAGCAGAAGCTGTCCAAATTCACCGGCGGCCTGGTCATGGTCACCCATGACCGCTATTTCCTTGAAAACGTCGTCACGCGCATCGCCGAAGTGTCCTTCGGCAAGATGTATCTTTATGAGGCCAACTATTCCAAGTATCTGGAGCTGAAAACGCAGCGGCTCGAAATGGCGCAGGCATCTGAGCGCAAGCGTCAGGCCCTTTTGAGAAAGGAAACCGAGTGGATCATGCGCGGCTGCCGTGCGCGATCCACCAAAAGCACCGAGCGCATCGCACGCTATGAGGCCCTCAAGGCGCAGGAAGCGCCGCCCACGGACAGCGCTGTTTCCATCTCTTCCGCCGCCTCCCGCCTGGGGCGCAAAACCGTCGAGCTTTCGCATGTTTCCAAAGCCTACGGCGACCGCACCATCATCCGGGATTTCTCCTATACCCTGCTGCGCGATGACCGCGTGGGCATCATCGGCCGCAACGGCGCGGGCAAATCCACGCTGCTGAACATGATCGCCGGCGAGCTTATGCCCGACAGCGGCACGGTGGATTTTGGCGGCACCGTGCGCATCGGCTACTTCACGCAGGAAGGCCGCGAGCTCGATCCCACCCAGCGCCCGTACGACTACATCCACGAGGTTGCCTCCGAGGTTCACACCAAAGAGGGCCGCATCTCCGCCACGCAGATGATGGAGCGCTTCCTCTTCCCGTCCGATCTGCAGTTTTCCACCATTGGCAGGCTTTCCGGCGGAGAAAGACGCCGTCTCTACCTGCTGGGCATTCTGATGAGCGCGCCCAACATCCTGCTTCTGGACGAGCCCACCAACGATCTGGACGTGGAAACGCTGACCATTCTGGAGGATTATCTCACCGAGTTCCCCGGCGCGGTTGTATCCGTTTCGCATGACCGCTATTTCCTGGACAAGATTGCCACGTCCATTCTGGAGGTACGCGGCGACGGAGAAGTGCGCCGCACCATGGGCGGCTACTCCGACTGGCTGCTTCTGCGTGAAATGGACGAAAAGCCGCCCGTGCCAAAGGAAAGCCGCGACACCCGCGAAAAACGCAGCGACCGGCCTCAGAAGCTGAAGTTTTCCTTCAAGGAACAGCGCGAGTACGAAACCATCGATCAGGACATTGCCAATCTGGAAGCGCGCATCGCCGACTGCGAGGCCGGCATTGCCCAGAACGCCAGCGACTATGTGCGCCTGCAGGAGATCATGGAGGAAAAAGCCGCGCTGGAAGTCCAGCTGGAAGAAAAGACCGAGCGCTGGTTCTACCTGAGCGATCTGGCCGAGCGCATTGCCGCCCAGGAAGCCAGCAAGTAACCAAAAAACGACGCAGACGAGTATGTTCGTCTGCGTCGTTTTTGTTATTTCTTCTCCCAGTCCTGCGCAAACAGGCCGCCTGCGCCGCCGGTATGAACAAACAGCACCTGATCCTCCGGCTTATAGTATCCTTCTCTCGCCCGCCGCACCAGTCCGGCAAAGGCCTTGCCCGTATAGCAGGTGTCCAGCACAATGCCTTCCAGCTTCAGCATCATTCCGATGGCCTCATTGCCCTCCTCGGACGGGATGGAATAGCCGGGGCCGCACATATCCAGCAGATCCGGAACGGGAATATCCACATCGATCTCCAGCAGATCCGCCGCTTCCTTCATCAGCTTGGGAACGATCACGTCAAAGGGATCGTTATCCACCATGGAGCACATCACCTGCGTTCCGGGGAGATGAATTTTCGCGCCCAGCACGCAGCCCGCGGCGGTACCGCCGGATCCGCAGGCGCACACCAGATGATCGAAGCGGCAGCCGGAATCGGCAATTTCCTTCATGCAGTCAATGTAGCCCAGAGAGCCCAGCGCATTGGAACCGCCGCACGGAATCTTGTACACCCTGCGACCCATTTCCTGACCGATGCGATCCATTTCCTGATAAATCTCCTCGTAGCTGTCCGTATCCATATAGCGGACCTCCACGCCCATCAGGTGGTTGAGAATCTGATTGCCTTTGCGGGCCGTGACGCCGCGCTTTTTCAGAACCAGAATGCAGTCCATACCCATGCGCAGCGCGCAGGCAGCCGTCAGCATGGCATGATTGCTCTGAGCCTGACCGGTGGTCATTACCAGATCATATCCCTGCGTTTTGGCTTCGTGCAGCAGGTATTCCAGCTTTCTCACCTTATTGCCGCCCAGCGCCACGCCGCACAGATCGTCTCGCTTGATCCACACGTTGGTTCCCAGCTCGCGGCTGATGTTGGGCAGCCGGTACATCGGTGTGGGAAACAGGCCCAGGGATTCCTTCTCAAAACTGCGCATATGACTTCCTCCTGTGTATTGATCCAAATGCACAATGCCCTCTTGATCAAGAGCTATGCTGGCATTATATCAAAATCGGATCATATCATCAAGGATCTGCGCGTTTACACAAACCGGCATTTGTTCCGCGCTGTGTCCGCTTCGCACTGCTGCTCGCTGCAGGTGTCCAGAATGGTATTACTGAACGCTTCTTCTGCAACGCGCACGGCAACAACGTCCAGTTCTTCCAGCGAATCAACCGTCAGCAGCGCGCCCACCTGCGCTCCGAAGCAGGAATCATCCCCGTTCGAACCGCTCTTGTCTGCCGCCTCGGTCGTTGCCACAATATGATTATTGGCTACATAATTGCCATGGCCGGCTTCGATATGGATGATGACCGGCTTGACCCCGGCGGGCTTCAGATACTGCCTGCCAATGGTTTCCGAAATATGGTTTGCCATGATGGAGTTATTGCATCCATTGATTCTGAGCAGGCCAAAGTCGTCATCCACACCATTGTCATACGCCATCATAGGCGGCCACGGCTCGTGATCCCTCAGGAAATGATTGGAGGCCACCAGGTTTTCGGTACAGTTGTGATCAAAAATCAGCATGCCCGGATAGAAGGAATGGAAGCGGTTGCCGGTCACGCTTGAGCGCACCACGCCCGAGAAGTGAAGGCTGCTGCTGCCGCGCGGGAACACATTGTTCACGCCCACCAGCAGGCCACCGAAATTCTCCGCAAAAATCGAATAGCCCCAAAATCCGGCGCCCAGCAGGTTATCCGTAATCTTGGCCGCCTGTCCCTTGCAGCGCAGCTCGATGCAGTTGCCGCATTCAGCAATGAAATTGTCGTGGATCGTCAGGGCGTCCGCGTGGCAGCAGACCACGCCGTGCTCCAGATACACGATGCCCATTTCGCTGATCCGGAAGGAATCGTGTGCGCAGTCCACCAAAATACCGGTTTTTCCGTTGACGTAGGTGTTTTCCGGCTCAGCCGCACGGGCGTCCTCCACAAAGTGCAGGCCGTCGATGCAGAAGTTGGCAAACTCAACCGAGCTGATTCTGGGGTTCCCTTCGCGCTTAACATAAAAGGCCGCGCCGGATTTTTCATTCCCCTTTTCCGGCTGCAGATCCACCAGAACGCGGCTGCCGCCCGGCCACAGCTCGTGAAGGTTCTTCCATTCCTCCTGCGGCGTATTGAAGCGGATACTGGAAGAGATAAAGCCATGGCCGGTGCCCATGATTTTCAGATAGCTGATATCAATCACGACCTGCGTGCGGAGGTGATAGTCACCCGAGGGAATAAAGATGACCGCGCCAGGCTTTCCGCCGTCGTTGAGATCCGAATTATTCTGACGCTGCTTGATGTCCGCGATCATGCTGTTGATGACTTCGCCAATATCATCATAGGCATTGCCGGTCTGCCACTTTGTTACGTCATAAAAATAGCTTTCTGCCATGGCACCTTCTCCTCTTCTTTTTGTCCAGCGCGTATGACGGGCATTCAGCCCAGCTCTTATCGTTTCATAAGTTACATCTCAACTGGTTCGTTTTCAAGGATAAAAAAGGTGAATTGATGTACTTTTGGTGCACCAGACTGCAGCGCTTGTGCAGCCTTTATTTGGATTATGCATCGCGCATATTTAGCATATTTCCTTCATTTACGCAAAAAACAGCACCCTCTTTTGAGGATGCTGTTTCCGGAAGTTTCTTAATCCTTTACGCCTGCGGCTTCATGGTGGGGAACAGCAGCACGTCGCGGATGGAGGAAGAATCGGTCAGCAGCATGACCATGCGGTCGATGCCGTAGCCGATGCCGCCGGTGGGGGGCATGCCGATTTCCAGCGCGTTGAGGAAGTCCTCATCGGTGTGGTTAGCTTCCTCGTCACCCTGCTTGAACTGCTCTTCCTGAGCGGCGAAGCGTTCGCGCTGGTCGATGGGGTCGTTGAGCTCGGAGTAGGCGTTGGCCATCTCCCAGCCGTTCATGAAGAACTCGAAGCGCTCCACGTACTCGGGATTCTCGGGCTTCTTCTTGGTTAGGGGGGAGATCTCGATGGGATGATCCATCACGAAGGTGGGCTGGATCAGGTGCTCCTCCACGTAGGTTTCGAAGAAGAGGTTGAGGATGTCGCCCTTCTTATGGCGCTTCTCAAACTCGATGTGGTGCTCCTTGGCGATGGCGCGGGCTTCTTCCAGGGTGTGGATCTCATTGAAATCCACGCCGGAGTACTTCTTGACCGCATCCAGCATGGTGATGCGCTCAAAGGGCTTGCCCAGGTCCATCTCCACGCCGTTGTAGACGATGGTGGTGGTGCCCAGCACTTCCTGCGCCACATAGCGGTACATGTTTTCGGTCAGGTCCATCATGCCATGGTAGTCGGTGTAGGCCTGGTAGAGCTCCATGAGGGTGAACTCGGGGTTGTGGCGGGTGTCGATGCCCTCGTTGCGGAACACGCGGCCAATTTCGTACACGCGCTCCATGCCGCCCACGATGAGGCGCTTCAGGTACAGCTCCAGGGAGATGCGCAGCTTCATGTCCACGTCCAGCGCATTGAAGTGCGTCATGAAGGGACGGGCAGCAGCGCCGCCGGCGTTGTGCACCAGCACCGGGGTTTCCACCTCAATGAAGTTCTGGGTGTCCAGATAGCGGCGGATGGCATTAATGATCTTGGAGCGCTTGACCAGAGCATCCTTGGATTCGGGATTCATGATCAGGTCCACATAGCGCTGACGGTAACGCATGTCGGTATCGGTCAGGCCATGGAACTTTTCAGGCAGGGGCTTGAGGGACTTGGAGAGCAGAACGATCTGGCTGGCATGCACGCTGACCTCGCCGGTCTTGGTCTTGAACACAAAGCCCTTGACGCCAAAAATATCGCCGATGTCGTCCTGCTTGAAGGCGGCATAGTCCTCTTCGCCCACGTCGTCGCGCTTGACATAGATCTGAATCTTGCCGTCGTTGTCCTGCAGATGGGCAAAGGAGGCCTTGCCCATGATGCGGCGGGCCATCATACGGCCGGCGATGCACACTTCCTTGTTTTCCAGTTCATCGTAGTTATCCAGAATCTGCTGGGAGGTGTGGGTGCGGTCATAGCGGGTGATGGTGTAGGGATCGTTGCCCGCCTCCACCAGCTTGCGCAGCTTCTCGCGGCGGATGGCTTCCTGCTCGCTGAGCTGCTGCTGGGTCATTTCCTGCTGAACTTGTACTTCCGTGTTCTGGGACATGGTATAAAACGCTCCTTCTTGAAAGGGAAAAAGTAGGGATTGGGGATACTTAGCGGCTGATCTCCAGCACGGTCATCTTCATGATGCCCACGGGCACTTCCACGCTCACCAGATCGCCAACCTTCTTGCCAAGCAGCGCCGCGCCGATGGGGCTTTCGGAGCTGATCTTGAGGTTGACGGGATCGGTCTCGTTGGCGCCGACGATGGTGATGACCTGTTCCTTCTTGAGGAAGTCGTTCATAACCTTCACGGTGTTGCCAACGCCGACGGTGTCGGTGCTCACTTCGTCGTTTTCCACGACGATGCAGTTGCGCAGGGTGTTTTCCATCTCGACGATCTTGGCTTCGATGCGGCTCTGCTCGTTCTTGGCCTCGTCGTACTCAGCATTTTCACTCAGGTCGCCAAAGCCGCGGGCGATGGCAATCTGCTCAGAAATTTCGTTGCGGCGCACGCTGACGTAATAGTCCAGCTCTTTTTCCAGCTTCTCATAGCCCTCTCGGGTGAGAATAACCTTTTTTTCTTCCGCCATGGTGGGATGCTCCTTTCAACGGCAAGCCGTTATCAAAATCCTTTTCACCGTCTGCATGCGCCCAAAAAGCAAAGCAAAGCCGCACCGTCCGGCTCTTCCGGGCGATGCAGTCGCCGTCCATGCGCATACACAGACATGCAGATATTATATCCGCACAGGCAGACATTGTCAATGCTGCACGGTGTAAAAACCTTGGCCGGGGTTGAAAAACGCCCGGTTTGCGGGTATAATCCCCACAGGGAGGTGAGACGCATGGATCCTCGTCCGGTGGGCTTTTTTGACAGCGGTTTAGGCGGCATCAGCGTGCTTGGCGAAGCCCTGCGCATTTTGCCAAACGAAAACTTCATCTACTTCGGCGATACCCTGCACATTCCCTATGGCGACAAGCCGCCTCAGGAGGTGCTGCGCTACTCGCGCGATGCCGTGCAGCTACTGCTGGATCAGGGCTGCAAGGCCATCGTCATCGCCTGCAACACGGCCACCAGCGTGGCTGCCGCGCAGCTGAGAGCGGAGCTCAGCCTGCCCATCATCGGCATGGAACCCGCGCTCAAGCCTGCATCGCTCCTGCCGGGCGACGGCAAGGTGCTGGTGATGGCCACCCGCAACACCCTGGCGCTGCCCAAGTTCCAGAGCCTGATGGAGCGCTTTGGCCGCGACGCCATTCCGCTGCCCTGCTCCGGCCTGATGGAATGCGTGGAGGCAGGCGAACTGAGCGGCGAGCGTGTGGAAACGCTGCTTGAGCAGCTCACCGCGCCCTATCAGAGCGAAAATATCAAGGCTGTGGTGCTGGGCTGCACGCACTATCCCTTCCTCAAAAAGACCATCGCCAGGTTCTTCCCGGCTGATACGGCGCTCATCGACGGCAATCTGGGCACGGTGCGCCAGCTTGGCCGCCGTCTGCAGGAAGAAGGGCTGGCCAACTGCGGCCCCGGCGGTCAGGTCACCTTCCTGTCCTCCATGGAAGGCGGCGAACCCATCCGCCAGATGCAGCAGATGCTTGCGCGCTGGAAAAACGCATAATTCCGATTACCGCCGCGCTCAGGCCGCACCATGCCAGCGTGTACGCAGGGCAGATCTGCCCCTGTACATTCAGGGGTATGCGCCGGTAATCCCACACGCGGAAGCGCCGGTTGAACGTTTGGCCAATGCCATATTCAATCCCCGTTATTCCAAGGCCGCCCAGCAGCGCCAGCTGCCACAAGGGGCGGTCTTTTCCTTTGCGGCAAAGGAAGCCCAGCCAGCTCATGGCCATGCCGCCTGCCAGCGCCATGGACGGATGCGTGCGCCTGCGCCAGCACAGCTCCAGCAGCGGATAGCCCGCTGCGCCCAACAGAAAATGCATCTCCCCCACCTCCCCGGACAGGATGAACCATTCCTTCCCGCGCCATGCAAAGGCTTGTCTGCCATCAAACGGCATGGTATAATTCCCCATGGGTTTTCCCACCCATCCACATGACAGGAGATACCGATATGGAATATACATTTCTGGCCACTGCCGCCTTTGGTCTGGAGGGCGTGGCTGCCAACGAGCTCAAGCGCATGAACATCCCGGCCCGTGCTGAAAACGGCGGCGCTCGCTTTGAAGGATCCCTTCTGGACGCCTTCCGCGCCAATCTGTGCCTGCGCACGGCCGACCGCGTTCTGCTGGTGCTGGCTGAGCAGCATGTGCAGACCTTTGAGGATCTGTTCCAGCTGGTCAGCCGCATCCCGTGGGAGAAGTACTTGAACCGCGACGCCAGAATCAACGTGAGCGGCAAGTGCGTGCGCAGCCGTCTCATGAGCGTGCGCGACTGCCAGTCCATCAGCAAAAAGGCCATCGTACAGCGCCTGATGCAGAAGCTGCGCGTGGACCGTCTGCCGGAAACCGGCGTGGCCTTTCCCATCGACGTGGCCGTGGTGAACGATCAGGCGCGCATCACGCTGGATCTGAGCGGCGATGCGCTCAACCGCCGCGGCTACCGCACCTGGAACGGCGAGGCTCCCGTGCGCGAGACGCTGGCCGCCGCGCTGGTGGATCTGTGCCCGTGGCGCAGGGGCATGCGGCTGTACGATCCCTGCTGCGGCACCGGCACGCTGCTGATTGAAGCGGCCATCAAGGCCATCGGGCGTCCGGCCGGCATCCGCCGCAAGTTCGCCTGCGAGCAGTATCCCTTCATGCCGCGCGCCGAAATGAAGGCGCTGCGCGAGGAACTGGAAGCCTCCTACGACGAAAGCGCGTCCTTCTCCATCGCCGGCAGCGACATCAACCCCGAAGCACTCGAGCTGTGCCGCCGCCACATCCGTCAGGCGGGCTTTGAGGGGCGCATCCACACGAAGGCGCAGGATCTGCGCACGCTGCAGCTGGAAGGCCAGCCCGGCGTGTTCCTGCTCAATCCGCCCTATGGCGAGCGCCTGAGCGACCAGAAATCCGCCCGCGAGCTCTACCGCGAAATCGGCCTGCTGCTCAAGCGCCATCCCGGCTGGAAGCTGGCCGTCATCACCGCCGACCCCGCCTTCGAGCGCTCCTTCGGCCGCCGCGCCGACAAGAAGCGCAGGCTGTACAACGGAAGGCTGGAGTGCGAGTTTTACATTTACAATTGATCAAAAAAACGCCGTGAGGATTTTCACGGCGTTTTTTGGATGAGGAACGGCAGGGCGCTACCCTGCACCCGCTCAAGGGCTTCGCCCTTGAGAATCCCGTGGCTTCAGGCCCTTACAGGGCCTGAAGGGAACGGCAGATGGCGCGGATGGCGTGCACGGTCTGGTCGTGGCTGGTGATGAGGGTTTGGGCGAAGGTCAGTTCTTCTGCCATCAAGGGGATGTCGAGGCAGACGATACAGGTCTTGGCGTTCATTTCACAGACCTTTTTCATGTCCTCCATCAGGGCGTCGCGCTCCATGCTGTTGGCAAAGGCGAATACCACTGCGGGGGCTTTTTCAATTTTTTCCTTCAGCGCGTCCAGATCGGGATGGTCGGCAAACTCCACCGCCTCGCCGTCCGTCAGCCTTGCGGCCATGGGCGCGAAGCCGGCCACCAGATGGTCGCCTTCCTCCACGCCAAGCCTTGCACGGGAGATGCGGGAGAGGAACAACGCGCCCTTGGGCAGCGGCAGCATGTGCGCGTCATCGCGCTCCACCTTCACGGCCATTTCCGCCAGCGCGGCGGCAAAGGCCTCATGCGCACGCCAGTCGCGGCTGACCACATCGGGGTTGGGCTGCATATCGCCCAGCGCCAGCTTGTGGGCAATCACGCGGCGCGCGGATTCGTTCACGCGCTCCATGCTCAGCTCGCCCGTTTCCACGGCCTTGAGCATGGCCTGGATGCAGGGCGTCTGCACGTCCGCGCCGTCGGGATCGGCATTGTCGCCGCCATTGCCCACGATGAGCAGGTCGCAGCCGGCCTGTGCCGCACGCACGCAGCCGTTGGGCGCGCCGTAGGTTTCGGCGATGGCCAGCATCTGCAGGCCGTCGCTGATCACAAGGCCGTCAAAGCCCAGCTCGTCGCGCACCAGATCGCGCAGGATGCGTTTGGACATGGTAGCGGGCAGCCTGTCGGGCTCGAGGGCAGGATAGCAGATATGGCTGGTCATGAGCGCGCCAAGGCCGTTTTCGATGGCCTTGCGGAAGGGAATGAGATACTGCTCGCGGATGACGTTTTCCGGGGTCATCTCCACCGCAAAGGCAAAGTGCGTGTCCACCTTGCAGTCGCCGGAGCCCGGGAAATGCTTGCCGCAGGCCAGAATGCCCGCATCCTGCAGGCCCCTGGCCATCGCGCCGCCCATCAGCGCCACTTCCTCCGGCGTTTTGCCGTAGCTGCGGCGGCCCACCACGGGATTGACCGCTTCGTGGGAGCAGCTGTCCAGCACGGGCGCAAGGTCGAAGTAAATGCCCAGCTCGCGCATTTCATTGCCCATGATATGGCCGGTGAGATAGGCATTCTCCGGGTCCATCGTCTGACCCACCGACATGGCGCAGCCAAACACCGTTGCGCCGTTGCGGATGCGGGTGACGTTGCCGCCCTCCTGGTCGATGGACAAAAGCGCCTGCACGCCGCCGGTATAGCTGGTCACCTCGTCCTGAATCTGCTGGTTGAGCCTGGCCAGCTGGGCGCGGTCCACGCAGTTTTTGCCAAAGAGGATGATATTGCCCACATGGTTTTGGCGCAGGAACCGACGGGTCTTTTCGTCCATCTCCGTCACTTCGATGCTGGCCATCACCATCTGGCCCACCTTCTGCTCCAGCGTCATGCCCGCAAGGATCTTCTCCGCCTGTTCATAGGGAAGCTTCATTGGATATTGCCTCACTTTCGCAAGTCATGCAGTTGTGAAAAAAAGTTCGCATTGCTGCATACAGCGTAGCACACAAAAAGCGTGTGTGTCAATAGCATCCCGTCTTGCGTTTCCCTGATGAAATCGCTATAATAATCTAAGAACTTTTTCGAAATTCCATAAGGAGGCACTCTGATGAATCCTCTTCATTTTATGGTTGTTGGCGCGCACCCGGACGACCCTGAAAACATGTGCGGCGGCCTTGCGCTTCTCATGCGCAAAAAGGGCCACAAGGTCACTTTTGTCACCGGTACGGACGGCAGCGCTGGCCATCACCTGATGGATCGCGCATCGCTGGCTGCGCGGCGCGCCAAAGAGGCGGAAAAGGTCAGCCAGCTGTACGACGTGGAGTACCACATCCTGCCCATTCCGGACGGCGAGCTGACGGCTTCCCTTGAGCACCGCGCCATGCTGATGAAGGTGATCCGCGAAGGAAATCCCGATGTGATTATCACCCACCGCGTGTGCGATTACCATCCCGATCACCGCGCCTGCGGCCAGCTGGTGATGGACTGCTGCTATCTCATGGGCGTGCCGCTGTATCTGCCCGAAGTGCCCTGCATGCGCAAAACGCCCGTGGTGCTCTCCTCGTGGGATTCCTTCACCAATCCCACCCCTTTCCGCGCGGATGTGTGCCTGCGGGTTGACGAGGTGATGGATACGAAGATCGACGGCGTGCTGGCGCATGAATCGCAGTACTATGAGTGGCTGCCCTGGTGCGACCACTGGCCGGAGATTGAGGCCGCGCCCACCTTCGAGGAAAAGACGAGGCTGCTCAAAAAGCAGGAGTTTGAGCGCTTTGCCGTCATCGCCCGCATGTACCCGGACCGTCTGCCCGAGGGCACGGGATACGCCGAGGCCTTTGAGTGCACCGAATACGGCGCGCCCCTCACCGATGATCTGGTTGCCGAGATGACGAAGAACTGAACCAAACCAAATCTACTCGCGAGGTAAATACCATGCCCGATCTGTGGATGCTGTTTCCCAATGGAAAACCCAAGGCCCTCACCCTGAGCTATGATGACGGCGTGGAGCAGGATATCCGGCTGATGGACATCCTCAACCGCCACGGTCTCAAAGCCACCTTCAACATCAACAGCGGCCTGTACGCGCCCGAAGGCCATGTGTGGCCCGAAGGGCAGATTCACCGCCGCATGAGCCGCAGCGCCGTGCTGGATTTGTACAAGG
Source organism: bacterium (assembly GCA_029009515.1). Lineage (GTDB taxonomy): Bacteria > Bacillota > Clostridia > Christensenellales > Aristaeellaceae > Limiplasma. The sequence continues at coordinate 51,302 of JAQXJZ010000112.1, read as the reverse complement.
ACAGCGGCCATGAGATTGCCATTCACGCCTATCATCACGGCGATCTGCCCTCCCTGCCGCCCGCCTATGCCATCTGGCAGGTGATGCACGACAAGAACGTGCTGGAAAACGAGTTTGGCCGCATCATCCGCGGCATGGCCTATCCCTTCGGCACCGTCACGCCGGAATTGGCCCAGACCCTCAAGAGCTGCGGCGTGGCCTATTCGCGCACGGTGGAATCCACCCACCGGTTTGATATCACCCACGACTGGCTGCGCCTGCCCGCCACCTGCCATCATGATGATCCCATGCTGATGGAGCTGGCTGAAAAGTTCGTCAAGCCGCATCCCTTCGGACCGCAGCTGTTCTATCTCTGGGGCCACAGCTACGAGTTTGAGGCCAACAACAACTGGCACGTGATCGAAAACTTCGCACAGTTCATGTCCGGCCGCGACAATGTGTGGTACGCCACCAACATCGAAATCTACGATTACGTCACCGCCTGGCGCGGCATGCACATCAGCGCCGATGGCCGCCGCTTCCACAATCCCAGCGCGCAGCCCCTGTGGCTGCTTGCCGACGGCAAGACTTACTGCGTCGAAGCCGGTGGGGATCTGGTGCTGTAACCCATCCAAAAACATTGCCAAAAGACCAGTCGCATTCCGGCTGGTCTTTGCTTGACTGAGAATCAAAGGAGCACCTGTTATGTTCTGTGCAAACGAGTATATGGCGCAGCTCATCAGCCGCCTTCAGGAAACCTTCGGCAGCCGTCTGGTTTACGCGGGGCTGCAGGGCAGCTATCTGCGCGGCGAAGCCACCGAAGCCAGCGATATCGACCCCATGGTCGTCATCCGCGATCTTGGCCCGGCGGATCTGGCCGCCTACCGCAGCATCGTGGAGACGCTTGCGCAGCCCGGGCTTTCCTGCGGCTTTCTGTGCGGACAGGAGGAGCTGGCCTGCTGGAACGCATTGGAGATTGCCCAGCTGGTGCATGGCACGAAGGACTTCTTCGGCTGTCTGAAGGAACTCGTGCCAGCCTATACGGCAGATGATCTGCGCGCGTATCTGCAGCTGAGCCTGGGCAACCTGTATCACGAGCTGGCGCACCGCCGCGTGCATGCGCCGCTTGAAAAGAACCGGCAAAAACTGCCCATGACCGCCAAGGGCGTGTTCTTCATCCTGCAGGGGCTGTACCTGCTGCGCGAGGGCATGTTTTATCCCACCCGAAAAGAACTGCTGCGCCATCTGAATAAAGACGACGCAGCAGTGATGAATCTTTGCTGTGATGATTTTGACGCGGCTTTCGACGTGCTGTTCAACTGGTGCCGCCGCACGCTGCGCGGCCTGCAGGCTTAGTCCTTCACCAGCTCCATCAGCTCCACATCCGCCTCGCCGTAGCGTTCGCTCTGCATGCGGCCGCTGGGACGGTAGCCCTTGCGCAGATAAAAAGAAATGGAGCGCGTGTTGGCGCACATCACCCACAGGCAGACGCCTTCGCAGCCCTGATCGCGCAGATGGTCTTCCGCAGCCCTGAGCAGCGCAGCGCCGTATCCCTGACCGATGCACTCCGGCAGCACGTACAGGCTTGCGATCTCGCCATAACCCTCGCGGCCTTCCTCGCGCACAAATCCCGTTGTGGCCGCGCCCAGCAGCCTTCCTTCCTCAAACAGTCCAATGGTCGCGGACGGATCGGCATGCAAAACGGCGCTCCACCGTTCGTGGTTCAGCTTGTCCAGAAAGCGCTGCGGCAGCAGGCGCTGATAGGCGTTCTTCCAGCCTTCGGCATATACTTCCCCCACCGCGCGCAGATCATCCTGCAAAGTCAGCGGACGGATTTCCATTTGCCATTCCTCCTTTTTCTTCCGTTTGACCATGTGTCATAATTGTGCTATGATAATGATAGCCTAATGACACAAGGAGGTCATTGTATGCAGATCATTCCCATTCGCGATCTTCGCAACACCAATGAAATCAGCGAACGCTGCAAGCAAAGCCGCGAACCTATTTTCGTCACCAAAAACGGCTATGGCGACATGGTTGTCATGAGTATGGAAACCTATCAGCGAACGGTTGCCATGGCAGAAGTCTACCGTAAGCTGATGGAAGCGGAAACCGACCTTGCACAAGGCCGCACCATGGATGGTGAGGCCGCCTTTGCTGAATTGAGAGCGAGGCTGGACTGAAGTGTACACCTACCGTTTAACAGAGTCGGCCATTCGCGATCTTCGGGAAATCTCTGATTATATCAGTCAGCAGCTGTTTGCACCGGAGAGCGCGAAAGAGCTGCTGGATGCGTTTGAGCAAGCGCTTCAATCCGCCTGTCATTTTCCATTCTCACTGTCTGTGGTCGGCGATCCGCTTTTAAAACTGAAAGGCTACCGAAAGATCATCGTCAGGAATTACATCATCTTTGTGATTCCTGACAAAGGCAGCCAGGTGCTCAATGTAATGCGTGTGCTGTACTATGCACAGGATTACGTGCAGCATCTGTAAGTCCATTATACAGCAAACAGGCGCAGAAAGCATCTGCGCCTGTTACATTTTGCAATTTGGACATTTTTACAGAGCTTTTTTGAGCGCTGTCACAACGGTCTGGATGTCCTCATCCGTCAGATAGGGATGCATGGGCAGCGCCAGCACGCGATTGGTGGCTTCGATGGTGTTGGGGTACCACTCGTCGGGGAAGTGACGGTCGGCGTAGGCGGTCTGCTCATGCACGCCGCGCGGATAGTACACCATGGTGGGAATGCCCTGCGCCTTCAGCTCCTGCTGCACGCGGTCGCGCTGCTCGCGGCTGTCCAGCAGCACCGTGTACTGCGCCCAGCTGCTCACGTAGCCGGGAAGCACTACGGGGGTCTTGACAACGTCCTTGAGCGCTTCGGTATACTTCTGCGCCGCAGCGTTCACAGCGTCGATCTCATACTCGCGCAGCGCCTTGAGCTTGGGCAGCAGAATGGCGGCCTGCAGCGTATCCAGACGGCTGTTCATGCCGATGCGCTGGTTGTCGTACTTATCCTGCACGCCGCGTCCGTTGGCGCGGAGGGAGCGCAGCAGCGCGTCCTCCTCATCGCTGCCCACAAACACCGCGCCGCCGTCGCCATAGCAGCCCAGCGGCTTGGCCGGGAAGAACGACGTGGTGGCGGCATCGCCGAAGGAGCAGGCGTGACGAGAACCAATCTGTCCGCCGTAGCCCTGCGCGCCGTCCTCCAGCACGCGCATGCCGTGCGCTTTGGCAATGGCCTCGATGCGCTCATACTGCGCAGGCTGGCCGAACAGGTCGACCGCCACGACCACAGCGGGCTTGAAGCGGCCTTCCTTCTCCACGCGCTCGATGGCCTTTTCCAGCGCATCGGGGCAGATGTTGAAGGTGTCCAGATCGATATCCACAGGGATCAGCTCCGCGCCGATGCGGCTGGCGGTGCCTGCGGATGCAAAATAGGTAAAATCAGCGGTGAACACAGCATCGCCTTCGCCGATGCCCCACATCATCAGGGCCAGCTCCAGCGCGTCGGTGCCGTTGGCGCAGCACACGCAGTGCTTGCGTCCCACGTCCGCGGCCAGCTTGTTTTCCAGCTCCGTCACCTGTTCGCCCAGAATGAAGTGACCCTTGGAAAGCACGTCGGCGATCCCGGCGTCGATGTCCTTTTTCAGCGCCTGATACTGCGCCGCCAGATCATGAAACTGCATCATTCCACCTCCCGGAGTCCGTCTCCGTCCTGTTCAAACTGTCTGCCGCACTTGGGGCAGACCATCGCGCCGCGCAGAAGCTCGCCGCAGGTGCACACATAACCGCGCACCGCTGCAGGCGTACCCAGCATGAGCGCGTGGGCAGGCGCGTCCTTGGTAAGCACCGCACCCGCGCCGATCATGGCGCAGCGGCCGATGCGATGGCCGCACACGATGGTTGCGTTGGCGCCGATGGACGCGCCATCCTCCACCACGGTGGGCACAAAGTTTTCATGTCCCTTGGGATAGCGGGCACGGGGCGTGAGATCGTTGGTAAAGACGCAGCTGGGGCCGCAGAACACACCATTGCCAAGGGTAACGCCCTCGTAAATGCTCACGTTGTTCTGCAGCTTGCACTCGTCGCCGATCACCGTGTTCTTGCCCACATAGGCATTCTGGCCGATGGAGCAACCAGCGCCGATCTTCGCGCTGCCTTCCACATGGCAAAAATGCCATACCTTGGTGTTTTCGCCAAGCTGAGCGCCCTCATCCACCACAGCGGTGGGATGGATATACGCGCTCATCGGCCAAACCGCCCTTCAAAATCGGTGGTGGCGCAGTCCTCCAGCGGCAGCTGCACCGGACGGTGCTCCGCAGCGGACTTATAGATGGCCAGCACCAGTTCCAGCGCGCGCAGGCCGGCCTTGCCGTCCACATAGGGCGCGCGGTCGCGGCGGATGGCGTCGATCACGTCGGCATACAGCGGAGTGTGACCGTAGCCGTACACGTTGGGCGGGTTTTCGCAGTACTGCTGCTTGACCTCCTCGGCGTTGTCGGCATTGTCGCGGAAATCCCAGTTCTCGATGATGTTCACGCTCTTGCCGCCGGCCTTCACGGTGCCGTTTTCGCCAAACAGGTACAGCGTTTCCTCGAGGTTGCGGGGATAGATGTTGGTGGTGCCTTCGATGAGGCCGTAGCTGCCGTTGGCAAAACGCACCAGCGCCATGCCCAGGTCCTCCGCCTGAATGTAATCATGCTGGAGGTTATCGGTATAGGCCATCACTTCGGTCACTTCGTCGCCCATCATCCAGCGCAGCAGGTCGATGTTGTGGATGCACTGGTTCATCAGAGCGCCGCCATCCTGCGCCCAGGTGCCGCGCCACTTGGCCTGCTCGTAGTAGGAGGGGCCGCGGTTCCAGCGGATGTGCGCAGCGCCGTGCAGCATGCGGCCAAAGCGCTTTGCTTCCATGGCAGAACGGATCTTCTGGATGGACTTGTTGAAGCGGTTCTGGTGGCAGGCGCACAGCTTCACGCCCTGCTTCTGTGCCTCGGCGATGAGGGCGCGGGCGTCCTTGATGGAAAGGGCGATGGGCTTTTCGATGATGATGTTGGAATGGGCGCGGATCACGTCCATGCCGATGCGCGCATGCTCGCCGCTTTCGGTGGCCACGGCGCACAGCTGGGGATGCTCCTTTTCCAGCATCTCACGGTAATCGGCATAGCGGCGGATCTGGGCGCGCTGCTCTTCCGGCACGGGAGCCAGCACGGCTTCCATGCGCTCCACAACGGGATCGCACACGGCGCACAGTTCCAGTTCATCGGCGTTGTTCATGGCCGCGGCGATATGGTTGGGCGCAATGCGGCCGCAGCCGATGAGGGCGTAGCGAAGTTTTTCACTCATGATTTGGATAGCTCCTTCTGAATCACAGAATGCGGATGTTTTCGCGCTTCTGCACATTCTTCATGGCGTTCTTGGTATCGAAGATGAGAGCGGCGTGCTCGGCCACAAAGTCGTAATCCACGGTGGTATGGGCGGTGGTGACCATGACCAGATCGGCAGCCTTCAGCACTTCCTCGGTCAGGGCGGGGATGCCTTTTTCCACCACGCCGTGCTCGCGGTACTCGGGCACGAAGGGATCGTAGTAGCAAACCTCCGCGCCGCGCTTCTTGAGCGCTTCGATCACGCGGATGGCGGGAGACTCGCGGTAGTCGTCGATGTCCTGCTTGTAGGCAACACCCAGCACCAGCACCTTGGCGCCGTTCATGGCCTTCTTATGATCGTTGAGGGCCGCCATGGCGCGATCCACGCAGTACTCAGGCATGCGGTCGTTGATCATCATGGAGCTTTCGATCATCGAGGTGTGGAAGCCGTACTCGCGAGCCTTCCAGCTCAGGTAGTAGGGATCCAGCGGGATGCAGTGGCCGCCCAGGCCGGGGCCGGGATAGAACGCCTGGAAACCGTAGGGCTTGGATTTGGCGGCGTCAATTACTTCCCACACGTTGATGCCCATGCGCTCGCACAGCATGGCCATTTCGTTCACCAGACCGATGTTGACATTGCGGTAGGTGTTTTCCAGAATCTTTTCCATTTCAGCCACAGCGGGGCAGCTGACGCGGTGCACGGGCGCTTCCAGCACAGCCTCGTAGAGGGTAGCGGCGATATCGGTGCACTCGGGGGTGCAGCCGCCGACTACCTTGGGGGTGTTCTTGGTCTTGTAGATGAGGTTGCCGGGATCGACGCGCTCGGGCGAGAACGCCAGGTAGAAATCCACGCCGCACTTCAGGCCGCTCTTTTCCAGGATGGGCTTGAGCAGCTCCTCGGTGGTGCCGGGATAGGTGGTGGATTCCAGCACGATGAGCATGTCCTTATGCATATGCGGCATGATGCTCTCGGCAGAGGAACGCACGTAGCTGATGTCGGGCTGCTGATGCGCATCCAGCGGCGTGGGCACGGCGATGCACACGCAGTCGCAGCTGGCCACGGAGGCAAAATCCGTAGTCGCGCGCAGATAGCCTTCGCGGACGATCTTTTCCAGATCGCTGTCCACGACGTCGCCAATATAGTTATGACCCTGATTGACCATGTCCACCTTCTGGTCCTGCACGTCAAAGCCGATCACCTTGAAGCCGGCCTTGGCCTTTTCCACCGCCAGCGGCAGACCCACATAGCCCAGGCCCACAACGCCCAGCGTAACGGTGCGATCCAGAATCTTTTGCTTCAAAACAGACATGCCATCTCTCTCCCCATATGTACAGAATAGGTCGTTCAAGCGATGGAGGACACATGATCCCCCAATTTTGTATCATACCGCAGAATGGGGAGAAAGTCAATGAAAGACGCTGTTTTGACGCTTTTGCCAAAGCAAGCTGTCCATAAAACAGACGAAGTTACTGTTTGTTCACATCTTTCTTGCAGGAATTTCACCCGCATATGTAGAAACATATAGACACAGAATAAGAAAGAGACAAACAGACAAACTCCAGGGCGAGGAAGCCCTGCCCATATTCTCGGAAAGGAGCGTGGTTCCATTGGCACCCGCACACTCTTTTGTTCCCCTTCCGGATGAGGCATATTTGTAAATAAAAGGAGAAACGCTATGAAGACGACCATTACTGCTAAGAACATGGTAGTGACCCCCGGCATCAACGACCGCGTAATGAAGAAGATTTCCAAGATGGGCCGTTATCTCAACCCCAACGCTGAGATCTTTGTGCGACTCACCAAGGAAAAGAACAACCGCCGCACCTGCGAAATTACGGTTCCTGTCAGCGGCGTCACCCTGCGCGCAGAAGCCAGCAACGATGATAACCTCTACGTTTCCATCGATCAGGCGCTGGCCAAGCTGGAGCGCCAGATTCACAAGCACCGCACCAAGCTGGATAAGCGCCTGCGTGAGGACGCCTTCAGCCCCGTGGAGCTGGAATACGACGCCGACGCCGCCGAAACCGTGGAGGAATCCACCCGCAAGATCGTGCGCACCAAGTCCTTCCCCGTACGCCCCATGAGCGTGGAGGACGCCATCCTGCAGATGGAGCTGCTGGGACACAGCTTCTTCGTATTTGTAAACGTGGAGACCGATCGCACCAATGTGCTGTACTTGCGCAAAGACGGCGATCTGGGTCTGATGGAGCCGGAAGCATAAAACAATATGGTCGTCATCAACAGCTTTCATTAGCAGGAAACGCTGTTTCCCGGGGAGGCCGCACAAAGGCCTCCCTGGCTTTTTATTTCGTCCGACCCAGCCCGGCATAAAAAGTCGGGCATTCGCTGCACGTGCATGCTATGCTGATCCTGTCAGAAAGGAGACTGCCCCATGAACTGGATGGAAGGGATGCAAAACGCGCTGGACTATATTGAGGAGCACCTGACGGAGGAACTGGACATACAGGCCATTGCGCGCTGCGCCTATGTGTCGGAGTTCCACTTTCAGCGCATCTTTGGCGCCGTGTGCGGCCTGCCGCTTTCGGAGTACATCCGAAAACGCCGCCTCACCCTGGCCGGAGAGGAGCTGTCGCTTGGCAAGGTGAAGGTGATCGATGCCGCACTGCGCTATGGCTACGACTCGCCGGACAGTTTCACACGCGCCTTCACGCGCTTTCACGGCGTCTCCCCTTCTGCCGCAAAAGAAAAAGGAGCACGGCTGAATGCCTTTGCTCCGCTGAAAATCAGGATCACATTGGAGGGTGGAAACATGCTGGAATACAAAATTGTCGAAAAACCCGCTTTTACCGTAATGGGCGTGCCGCGTATGTTTGACGGCCTGACAAGCTATCAGGAAATCCCGAAATTCTGGCAGGAGCACATGGCGCAGTCCTCTCCTGTCTGCGGCGACTTCGGCGTTTGCCTGGACAGCGACGGCCGCCACTTTGAGTACCTCATCGCAGACGTCTACGTCCCCTGGGCGGAAGTGCCTTCCGGCTGCGTTACCCGTACCATCCCCGCCGGTACATGGGCCGTATTCCCCTGCCGCGGCGCTCTGCCGGATGCGCTGCAAAGCGTTAACAGCCGCATCTGGAAGGAATGGCTGCCCAACTGCCGCGACTATAAACTGGCCGGCAACTACAACATTGAATGCTATGTGGCGGAAACCGAAAGCAACAGCGAATACAGCGAAATCTGGGTACCGCTGGTGGCGGCTGACGCCGCCAAGTGAAGGAGTGAAGAAATGAAGTTTGCCTGCGGCAAATGAAGTTTCTCGCTTCGCTCGAAGATTTCAGTTTGATATGCAAAAAGCAGCTGATCGCCATGACCAGCTGCTTTTTGCATATCTAATCAAATCGTTCCGCTTCAGCGGAACACTTCACATGCCGAAGGCATACTTCACAGCGGCAAAGCCGCTGCTTCACTCCTTCACTCGTGCAGCTTATCCACCGAGATAAGCTGCACGCACGCGGTCGTCCGCCAGCACGTCGGCAGCGTTGCCGGACATGGTGATCGAACCGGTGCCGAGCACGTAAGCGCGGTCGGCGATGGACAGAGCCATCTGCGCGTTCTGCTCAACGAGAAGAATGGTGGTGCCAGCCTCGTGCAGCTCCTTGATGATGTCAAAGATCTGCTCCACCAGAATGGGCGCCAGACCCATGGAAGGCTCGTCCAGCATGAGGAGCTTGGGCTTGGACATGAGCGCGCGACCCATGGCCAGCATCTGCTGCTCGCCGCCGGACAGCGTGCCGGCGATCTGCTTTTCGCGCTCCTTGAGGCGCGGGAAGCGGCTGAACACGTCCGCCATCGAAGCGTCGATTTCCTCGGCAGGACGGCTATATCCGCCCATTTCAAGGTTCTCACGCACGGTCATCTGCTGGAAGATGCGGCGGCCTTCGGGGCAGAGCGCCATGCCGCGGGACACCAGCTTGTGCACCGGAATGCCCAGCAGGCTCTTGCCTTCGAGGGTGATGGAGCCTTCGCGGGGCTTGAGCAGGCCAGCCACGGTGTTGAGCGTGGTGGACTTGCCAGCGCCGTTGGCGCCGATGAGGGTGACGATCTCGCCTTCGTTCACCTCAAAGGAAATGCCCTTGATGGCGTGGATGGCGCCGTAGTACACGTGAATGTTGTCAACTTTCAGAAGCGTGCTCATTCGTTAGCCCTCCTTCCGCTTGCCCAGATAGGCTTCGATGACGGTGGGGTTGGACTGGATGTCGCTGGCGGTGCCCTTGGCGATGATGCGGCCGTAGTTGAGCACGCAGATGCCTTCGCAGATGCCCATGACCAGGTTCATGTCGTGCTCAATGAGCATAATGGCAATCTGAAACTGATCGCGGATCTTGATGATGTTTTCCATCAGTTCCTCGGTCTCATGCGGATTCATGCCGGCAGCGGGCTCGTCCAGCAGAAGCAGCTTGGGATTGGTGGCCAGCGCGCGCACAATCTCCAGACGGCGCTGCGCACCGTAGGGCAGAGAACCGGCCTGCACATCGGCCATGTCCTGCATGTCAAAGATGGACAGCAGCTCCAGCGCCTTTTCGTGCTGCGCCTTTTCCTGCTTCCAGAAGGCGGGCGCGCGCAGAATGCCGGTGAACATGTTGTAGCGGATCTGGTTGTGCAGGCCAATGCGCACGTTGTCCTCCACGCTCATGTTGCCAAAGAGGCGGATGTTCTGGAACGTGCGGGCAATGCCCAGCTTGCTGGCCTGTGCGGCATTCATGCCGGCGGTGTCCTTGCCGTCCAGAATGACCACGCCGTTGGTGGGCTGGTACACCTTGGTCAGCAGGTTGAAAACGGTGGTCTTGCCGGCGCCGTTGGGGCCGATGAGACCGGCAATCTCGGTCTTGCCGATGGTCAGGTTGAAATCCTCAACCGCCTTCAGGCCGCCGAACTCGATGCCCAGGTGACGGGTTTCCAGCACCGGGCGCTTGTCCACGTCGCGCTCAGGCACGATGGAGTGGCTGGGCACGGGAACCATTCTGGTTTCAGACTGTCTCTTCTGCGTCATTCCTGCTCAGCCTCCTTTCCGCCTTTCCTGCCAATTTTCTGTTTGATCGTCGTGGTGATGGAAACCATGCGGGTCTTCAGCATCGGGTTGTTGGTGACCAGCATGACCAGGATGAGCACAATGGCGTACACCAGCATGCGGTAATCGGAGAAGGCGCGCAGAAGTTCGGGCAGAACCGTCAGCAGCGCAGCCGCGATGATGGAGCCGCGGATGGAGCCGATGCCGCCCAGCACCACGAACACCAGCACAAGGATGGAAGTATCAAACTTGAACTTGCTGGCAGCCACGGTGGAGAAGTTGAGGCCGTAGAGCGTACCGGCCATGCCGGCCAGCACAGCGCTGGTGACGAAGGCCATCATCTTGTACTTGGTCACGTTGATGCCCACGCTCTCAGCGGCAATGCGCGCGTCGCGGGTGGCCATGATGGCGCGGCCGGAGCGGGAGTTGATGAGGTTGAGAACCACGAACAGCGTGAACATGATGAGGATGAAGCCCATCACGAAGGTGGCAATCTTGTCCACGCCCACAGCGCCCTTGGGGCCGGAGATGATCAGCTTGCCGGGGATGTCGGAGTTGTTGAAGGCCATGTGCATCTTGCCGTTGTCGAAGGAAATGTACAGGCAGTTGATGACGTTGCGGATGATTTCGCCAAACGCCAGGGTTACAATGGCCAGGTAGTCGCCGCGCAGGCGCAGAACGGGAATGCCGATCAGCACGCCGGCGATACCGGCGCACACGCCGCCGCCGATCATGGCCAGCACCAGGCGCAGGGGCTCATTGTCCATCTGGAAGCGGGTGAGCAGCCAGGTGGAAACCACAATGCCGCTGAACGCGCCAACACTCATGAAACCGGCGTGGCCAAGGCTCAGCTCGCCGGATACGCCAACCACCAGGTTGAGGCTCACGGCCATCACAATCCACACGCAGATGGGCACCAGCTGGCCCTTGAGCGAACGGCTCATGGTGCCGGTGGATACCATGGACTGGCAGATGATGAAAGCGATGATGACAATGCCATAGGTGATGAGGTTGTTGAGAAGTTTTTTGTTGATCTTCATACCGCTCACCTCACACTTTCTCGTGCACGGTCTTGCCAAGCAGACCGGCGGGCTTCACCAGCAGCACCACGATGAGCACGGCGAAGACGAACGCATCGCCCAGCTCGGTGGATACATAGGCCTTGCCCAGAATTTCAATCACGCCCAGCAGGATGCCGCCAACCATGGCGCCCGGGATGGAGCCGATGCCGCCGAACACAGCGGCGGTAAATGCCTTGATGCCAGGCATGGAGCCGGTGGTGGGCTGCAGGGTGGGATAGGCGGAGCACAGCAGCACGCCGGCGATGGCCGCCAGCGCGGAGCCGATGGCGAAGGTGATGGAAATGGTGAAGTTCACGTTGATGCCCATCAGTTCAGCCGCGCCCTTGTCCTCGCTGACAACGCGCATGGCCTTGCCCATCTTGGTCTTGCTGGTGAACAGGGTGAGCGCCACCATGATCACGATGCAAGCCACGATGGTCACGATGGCAGCGCCGGAGATGATCAGCTGGCCGCCCGCGAGGGAAACGGAACCCAGCTTGACCACAGAGGGGAAGCTCTTGGGGTTGGCGCCCCAGACCAGCAGGGCGATGTTCTGCAGCAGGTAGCTCATGCCGATGGCGGTGATGAGCACAGCCAGAGAGGTCGCCTTGCGCAGGGGCTTGTAGGCCAGGCGTTCGATGGTCACGCCCAGCGCGGTGCACACCGCCATGGCCGCAATCACGGAGATGATGGGCGGCAGGCCCCAGTACTGCATGGCGCAGAAGGCAATGTAGGCGCCAATCATAATGACGTCGCCATGAGCGAAGTTGAGCATCTTGGCGATGCCGTAAACCATGGTGTATCCAAGGGCAATGATGGCGTAAACGCTGCCCAGGCTGATGCCGTTGCACAGGTAGGACAGGAATTGCATCATGTTCCCCACATCCTTTCTTGAAAATGCGTTAAGGTAATCAACGGCAGTCGGGTGATCACGCGACTAAACTACCGTTGGTTACCTTAAAGCTATACGGTTTTCCGGCTCCGCCCGCATTGGGGACGGAGCCGGAAAGAAGCGCTTTTGCAGCGATTATTCCATGCCCACGTAGACGCCGTTTTCGATCTTGACGGCAGTGGGGGTCTTGCTCACTTCGCCGGTGGCGGCCCAGGTCATGGTGCCGGTCAGACCGTCGATGGTCAGCTGCTGCATCTGCTCGATCATGATCTCGCAAACTTCTTCGGGGCTCATGTCAGCGGTCACGCCGCCAGCGATCATGGCCTCGTACACAGCGTACACAGCGTCGTAGGCGTCAGCAGCAAACTGGTTGGGGATGTCGTTGTACAGCTCGGTGTACTTCTTGACGAAGTTCTGGGTCTTCTCATCCTTGGCGTCGGCAGAGAAGGGGGTCAGCAGCAGCACGCCCTCGGCCAGGGAAGCGTCGAAGCCTTCCATGGTCAGGATGCCGTCCAAGCCGTCCACGCCGAAGAAGATGGGCTTGAAGTCCACGGCCGCAGCCTGGGTGAGGATCATGGAAGCGGGGGTGTAGTAGATGGGCAGGAAGACCAGCTCGGCGCCGGCGTTCTTGGCCTCGGTGACCTGCACGGAGAAGTCAGTGGTGTCATCGGTGAAGGTGGACACAGCCACGATCTCCAGACCAACCTCGGCAGCCTTGGCTTCGAAGGTCTGGTAGATGCCGGTGGAGTACACGTCGCCGTTGTTGTAGATCACGGCAACCTTCTTGGCCAGGCCCTTGCCGGCGATGTAATCAGCGGAGGCAGCGCCCTGAGCGGGGTCGGTGAAGCAGACCTGGTACACGTTGTCCTTGTCGGCGATGACGTCAACAGAGGAAGCGGAGGGGGTCAGCATGAAGATGCGATCTTCATAAGCCTGGCTGGCAACAGCAGCGCAGGGGCCGGAGGTAACGCAGCCCACGATGACGAGGGAGCCGCTATCCAGGGTGGTGTTGTAAGCGTTGATGGACTTCTCGGGGTCATGCTCGTCGTCCTGAGCATCGATCTCGAGCTGCATGCCGCCCAGAGCGTTGATCTCATCAGCAGCAATCTTGGCAGCGTTGGCAACCGCATTGCCGTAAATGGCAGCGCCGCCGGTCAGGGGGCCGATAACGCCGATCTTGATGGTGTCGGCAGCCATGGCAGGGATGGCAAAGCTCATCGCGAGAGCCAGAGTCAAAACGATAGCAACCAGTTTCTTCATGGTCAAATTCCTCCTTGTTCCTATAAACATTCAGACGATATCCGAATGATGCTGAATATTATACGACAATCGTGCGTGCGATTGCAAGCGCTTCCCTGCGGAAAGGTGTTTTTGGATTGTTTTTTTGACGCAAATCTTCCTTATATTGCACATTTCCCTTATGCATAAGGCTGCATGGAAGTCTCTTCCGCAATGCCTCCGCCCAAGCACACATCGTCCTGATAGAGCACCACGCTCTGACCCGGCGTGACCGCACGCTGCAGCTCATCCGCTTCGATGTACATCTCATCGCCATGGATGGTGATCGTCACCGCCTGATCCGGCTGGCGGTAGCGGAACTTGGCCGTTGCGCGGAAGGGCACACCGTCCGGCGCGGGCGCTTCATCCGCCACCCAGGTCAGCTGGCTGGCACGGGTGAATTTGCTGTAGAGGCGCGGGCTGTCCTCGCCCTGGGAGACGACCAGCACATTGTTTTTGAGATCCTTGTCGATCACAAACCACCTGCGTCCGTCGCCGCTGCCGCCAATGCCAAGGCCGCGGCGCTGGCCCAGTGTGTAGTAGGCCAGGCCGATGTGCTCGCCCACCTTTTTGCCGTCCTCGGTGCGCATGTCGCCCGGCTGCATGGGCAAAAAGCCCTGCAGGAACTGGCGGAAGTTGCGCTCGCCAATGAAGCACACGCCGGTGGAATCCTTCTTCTTGCTGGTGATCAGGCCGTTTTTCTCGGCAATCTCGCGCACCTCGTCCTTGGTCAGGTGACCCACGGGGAACAGCGCGCGCTCAATCTGCCTTTCCTTGAGCATGTAGAGAAAATAGCTCTGATCCTTGGCCGGATTGCTGCCGCGCAGAAGCACGGTGTGACCATCCCGCACATCCTTCTGCACGAAGTGGCCGGTGGCCATGTGGCCCGCGCCCAGCTTGAGGGCGTACTCCAAAAACGCTTTGAACTTGATCTCGCGGTTGCACAGCACATCCGGGTTGGGCGTGCGGCCCAGGCGGTATTCGCTCAGGAAGTAGCTGAACACGCGGTCGTAGTATTCTTTTTCAAAATTGACGGCGTAGCAGGGAATGCCGATGGTGTCGCACACGTCCTGCACATCGCGCCAGTCGTCGGCGGCGGTGCAGGTGCCGTTTTCGTCCTTCTCATCCCAGTTTTTCATGAACACGCCCACCACGTCGTAGCCCTGCTGCTTGAGCATGAGCGCCGCGACGGAGCTGTCCACGCCGCCGGACATGCCGATGACGACTCTCTCCATACGTCAATCCTCCAGAAGTTTGGAAAGCACAGCCTTCAGCGCATCCTGCGCGATGCTTTCGATATCGCGCGAGGCGTCCACCACCAGGAAGCGCTTCTTGTTTTCCTTAATCAGCCTCTCGTAGGCCTTCTGTACGCGGCCGTGGAATTCCACCGCCGCCAGCTCCAGCCTGTCGGGCTCGGAAGCGGCCAGGCGGCGCATGAGCGCCAGCTTGTGATCGATGGCCAGATACAGCGTGGCGTCGGGCAGCATATCGCCCACAGCAGGCGCGTTGATCTGCTGAATCATGTCCACGCCCAGCTCGCGGCCGCCGCCCTGATAGGCGACGGAGCTGTCCACAAAGCGGTCGCACAGCACCAGTTCGCCGCGCTCCACCGCGGGGCGGATGACCTGATGCACATGCTGCGCGCGGGATGCGGCGTAGAGCAGTGCCTCGCACTCGTCGCACATTTCCATGTTTTCGGGGTCCAGAATGATGCGGCGGATGTCCTCGCTGATCTCGCAGCCGCCGGGCTCACGGGTGCGCACCACGCTGAAGCCGTACTGGCGCAGGCTCTTTTCCAGCAGGTCCACCTGCGTGGTCTTGCCGCTGCCGTCCGGGCCTTCCACGCTCAGGAAGAAGCCACGCGGAATCTCCGCACCGGGGCACAGATAGGCGCGCAGGCTTTCCGTATCCGGGATGATCACCGTCGCGCCGGCGTCCTGCAGCTCTTCCTCGCTGCCGCAGCCGTAGGAAACCGCCACCGCATCGATGCCGTTGGCCAGAGCGCCCTCTACGTCAAACTTGCGGTCGCCCACCATGGCGGCGCTTTTGTATTTATCCGGCAGGGCGCTGCGGATGAGCTCGGGCTTGCCCAGCTTGGCCGCGCCGTCCACCTCGCCCACAATGCGGTCAAACAGCTTCTCCATGCCAAAGTGGCGCAGAATATCCAGCGCCAGCCAAAGCGGCTTGGAGGTGGCCACAGCCACATGTGTGCCGCCCTTGCGCAGCATTTGCAGAATGCTGCGGATATGGGGATATACGCTGTACAGATACATGCCGCGCGCAGAAAAATCCACGCGGTAAAGATCCATGGCTTTTTCCACCAGTTCTTCGGGCACATTGAGCAGATTGCGGTAGGAATCGCGCAGCGGCGGGCCCACCACCTCGCGCAGATCCGCATTCTGCGGCACCTCCAGCCCCAGTCCCCGCACCGATTCAATCACCGAGGATACAATGCCTTCCTCCGCGTCAAACAGCGTGCCGTCCAGATCAAAAACCACAGCGTCATAGGGAAAGTTGTTCATTGTGCTGCTCCTTTGCATGCATTGTCGCACAAAGCATAGCAAAAAAACGCGATTGTTGCAAGCCCGAAGGCAATATGATATATTAATAGGTAGTGCTTTTATGGCACGATGCTTTTGGAAAAGGACGGTGTTTTTACACGATGAAGGATGTTTTCAGGCGCAGTTCCGCCAGAGCCGACCACATCGGCTGGGCCGTGTTCATCCTCTCGCCGTTTCTGCTTCTGTGGATGATTTCGCTCTTCCTGGGCGTGAACACGCTGGATTCGCATCCCGTGTGGATGGATGAGCTGAGCAACTACCGCACGCTGCTGAGCTGGCACGAGCATGGCTTCTCCACCGGCTACTACGGCATGCTGGAGCAGAATGCCGCCATCGGCACCATGGGTACCTCCGGCATCGGGCCCATTCTCATCTACGGCCTGTTTGTAAAGCTCTTCGGCGTCAGCCACAACACCATCATGCTGTGCAATGCGCTGTGGTGCTCGCTGGCGGCGGCGGTGTTCTGCCTCATCCGCAAGCCCAGGCTCTCCGCCTCTCTGCTTTTGACGGGGCTGATGCTTTGCTACGCGCCCATCGTGCTGTACTGCCTCACCTCCATGACGCAGTGGTTCGACTATGCGCTGGTGCTTCTGTACATCACGTTCCTGCTGGGCTTCCAGGAGAAGCGCAGGGTGTGGATGCTGGTACTGTGCATCCTGTGCATCCTCATGGGCACGCTGTACCGTCCCATGTACTGCATTCTGTTTCTGCCCGTCATCCTCATCTTCTGCCGCTACCGCATTGGCTGGAGGCTGGTGTGGTTCTCCATTCCGGCGCTCATCGCTTCGTTCATCTGCTGCTACATCGGCATGCAGACGGCCGCTCCGCAGGCGCAGGGCTTTGTGTATCACCTGCTGCGCGCGCCGGACGCCGCCACCTTTGTGCGCATGCTGCTCAGCCATGCCAAATCCAACCTGATGGATTACTTCATCCGCCCCACGCACAGCCTGATGCAGGACGCCTTCCGCGTTTTGTACTGGGGCGTGACCATCGGCTGCGGCCTGGGCACCTTTGTGTGCACGGTGCTTTCGCCCGAACGTAAGCTGCGCCTGCGCTTTGGCTACCGCGGCCCCATGATGAGCTGCTTTGCGCTGCTGCTGGCCGCCTTTGCCTTCACCGTTCTTTTCTACGAAACCTATGACTGGCAGGATTTCCGCCGCCTTGCGCCCTACTTGTGGCTGGTGATTGCCTACATGGTGGCGCGCAACCGTCCCAGCATTCCCACGCTGATGCTGGGCTGCTGCGTGGTAACGCTGGGCCTGCTTCTCTTCAGCCCGGAAGGCGCGTTTGTGGACGCAAACCGCTTTGCCTATCCTGAATCGCCCGAAAGCCTGCCCGAGGTGGTGGCCGCCATTGAATATGACGAAGCGGCCGATGATCCCTTCGACAACACCATCCGCACCGACCTGTGCACCTACCCCATCATGGAGCAGATCCATCCCGGCATGGGCATGCAGTACGGCTGGTTCACCACCGAAACCACCGGAAAGAGCCGCTGGATTCTGACCGACCGCCTCAAGTGCCCGGTCAGCGGCTACGAAAACGTGCTGGACACCGGCGATTACAAGCTCTACCGCAAAATCGACGAATAACCAAGGAGGAAACCGATGCTTCCCTTCCCCCTGAAAAACCCCGATAAGCGCTTCAACATCGGCAAGTGGCTGATGATCATCGGCATGAGCCTGCTGAGCATGGTCATTTTCCTGCGCCTGCTCATGCAGCCTTCCAGCGACATCAGCATCCACACCGCCTGGGCCGGCGAGTGCACCTTTGCGGATCTCACCACCTTTGTGCGCCACGGCGCGCATCCCATGTGGCATCTGCTGGTGCATCTGGTCACGCTCCTGGGGGCGGAGCTGTGGCTGGCCTCCGCGCTGGTCACCACGCTTTGCAAGGCCGTGGAGCTGTGGCTCATCCACCGCATCCTCACCGTGATGCTGCACGACAAACTCAGCCGCGGCGCCATCACCGGCTACACCGCCGCCTGCGCCGCCGTCAGCTGTCTGTGCGTGCCGTTTTACAATCCCACGGTGTATCTGGGCGCGGGTTCTCCCAACACATGGCACAGCTGCACCCAGCTGATTGCCCTTTGCTGGATGCTCCTCTGCGTGCCCTATGTGGCGTGGTGCTGGGACAGCTTCACCCACCGCGTGCTGCGCGGCGGACAGGATACCATCCTGCCGTGGAAGTACCCCATCCTGCTTGGCTGCATTCTGTTTCTGAGCCTGCTGGCCAAACCCACCTTCATGCAGGCCTTCCTGCCCGCGTGCTGCCTGTACTTTCTCTGGCAGTGGATCCGTCACCCCAAAAACAGCCGTTATTTCTGTCAGATCATCGTGTGCGTGCTGCCTTCCGTGATCTTCATGATCTTCCAGTACCTGTACTACTTCGGCATCATCGTGCCGTGGCAGGCGGATATGGTGCTGGAGGTGAGCGGCGGCAAGTTCTGGACGGTGCTGGTGCGCGTGGTGCTGATCATGGCCTTCCCCCTCTACGCCATCTTTGCCTGCCGCAAGCAGAAGGCCGATACCACCTATGTGCTCACCGTGCTGTTTAACGCCGTGGCCATTGTGGAATTCCTGATTCTTGGTGAAAACGGCCGCCGCGCCTCCGACGGCAACTTTGGCTGGGGCATGATGGGCGCCAGCCTGATGCTGTGGGTGGTGTGCCTGGGCCGCTTCCTGCGCGAAGCAAAGCTGCGCAAGCCTGAAAAGCGCCATATTCCCGGCTGGATTCTGCTGGGCTGGCATCTGCTAAGCGGCATTTATTACATCATCTATCTGCTGTATACCGGCGCTGCGCTGTAAAAAAGGAGAATGAACATGAAAGACGCCCTCAAAAAGCTGCAATTTGAACTGCACTGCTACGGCCAGGCCGAAGGCGTGCTGATGTGCGACGGCGAAACCGCCGCTCCCCGCGGCGCTGCCGAAGCCCGCGGCGAGGTAATGGCCTTCCTGAGCCAAAAGCGCTACGAGCTGCTGGTGAACGATGAAACCCGCAAGCTGCTGGACACCCTGTGGGAGAAGAAGGACGAGCTGGACGGCGAAACCGTGCGTCAGGTGGAAATCCTGCGCGAGGATCTGGACGAGCTCACCCGCATCCCCATGGAGGAGTATGCCGCCTACGGCAAGCTGGTCAACAATTCCTCCGCCGCCTGGGTGAAGGCCAAGGAAACCAACGATTACGCGCTTTTCGAGCCGTATCTGAAGCAGATTGTGGAATATACCCAGCGCTTTGCGCACTATCACCGCGCCGACCTGCCCGCCTATGAATCCCAGCTGGATTCCTACGAAAAGGGCATGTCCACCGCCATGCTGGATCCCTTCTTCGGCATGCTGCGCAAGGAGCTGGTGCCCATGCTGGACATGGCCAAATCCCTGCCTCCGCAGCCCGCATTCGTCAGCAAGCCCTGCGCCATCTCCGCCCAGCGCGAGTTTTCCAGCTGGCTGATGGACGTGATCGGTCTGGATAAGAACCGCTGCTCCATCGCCGAAACCGAGCATCCCTTCACCAGCGGCATGAACCGCAGCGATGTGCGCATCACCACCCATTATTATGAAAACGCCGTGCTCTCGTCCCTGTACAGCGTCGTGCACGAAGGCGGCCATGCGCTGTATGAGCTGGGCGTTGCGCCGGAGTATCAGTTCTCCGTGCTCGGCCGCACCTCCAGCATGTCCCTGCACGAAAGCCAGAGCCGTTTCTACGAAAACCTCATCGGCCACAGCGCCGGTTTCCTGCGCTTCATCGCGCCTAAGATGCGCGAGTTCTTCCCCGATATGATGCAGGGCGTTACCGACCGCGATCTCTTCCGCGCCGTCAACCACGTGCAGCCCTCCCTCATCCGCATTGAGGCGGATCAGGTCACCTATCCGCTGCACATCATGGTGCGCTACGAGCTGGA
The DNA here is from genome assembly GCA_029009515.1 of bacterium. Taxonomy (GTDB): domain Bacteria; phylum Bacillota; class Clostridia; order Christensenellales; family Aristaeellaceae; genus Limiplasma. The sequence goes on along the minus strand of JAQXJZ010000112.1, from coordinate 31,236 downwards.
AAAGCAGCTCATGGCCGGAACCCTCAGCACCAGGGATCTGCCCGAGGCATGGAACGCGCTGTACAAGGAGTACCTGGGCGTGGACGTGCCCAACGATTCGCAGGGCGTGCTGCAGGACACCCACTGGGCTGGCGGCATGATTGGCTACTTCCCCACCTATGCGCTGGGCAGCGCCTACGCCAGCCAGATGCTCCACGCCATGCAGCGTGATCTGGATACCGATGCGCTGATTGAAAGGGGCGATATCGCGCCCATCACCGCGTGGCTGGGCGACAGGATTCACCGCCACGGCAGCCGCTATGAGCCCAATGATCTGCTCAAGATGGCCACCGGCGAGGAATTCAATCCTGCCTACTATGTGAAGCACCTCCAGCAGGTGCTCAGCAATCTCGCATAAAGCGGTTTCACAGGCGCATACGTTGCTGTATATCAAGGAAGAGGCAGGGATGCGCATGCGGTACAGAGGCTTTATTCACCGGTTTCTCTCGGGAATCCTGATTGGCATCGGGTGCATTCTGCCCGGCGTGAGCGGCGGCGTGATGGCCATCTCCTTTGGCCTCTACCGCCCGGCGCTGGATGCGCTGCTCACCTTTTTCCGCGATACGGGAAGAAAACTGCGCTACCTGCTGCCCATCGCGCTGGGCGGCTGCATCGGGCTGCTGCTTGGCGCACGGGCGCTGACGCAATTGATCGCTCACAGCGGCGACCTGGTGCTGTTTCTCTTCATTGGCTTCATTCTGGGCGGTCTGCCGGATCTGTGGCGCGAAACAAGCGCACCGCTTGGAAGGCGCATGGGCTGGATCCTCACCGGCGCTGCGCTCACGCTGCCGTTTGCGCTGCTTGGCGCAGCGGACGCACCCGCCGCGCAGCTTACCCCGGTGCAGTCCTTCCTGACTGGGCTTCTGGAAGGCGCGGGTACCATCATCCCGGGCGTGTCCACCTCCATGGTGCTCATCCGCCTGGGCTGGTACAGCGCCTATCTGCAGATGCTCTGGACCCTGCTCATTCCCCAGCTGATCTGGATGGGCGCAGGTTTTGCCCTGTCTGCGCTGGTGTGCATGCATGCCGTCAAATCTTTTTTTGACCGCCGTCCTGCGGCGGCCTACAGCACGGTGATGGGCTTCGTGCTCGCTTCCGCCGCGCTGGTGTTTCCCGGTTTTGCCGCCTTTCCGCGCTGTTTTGCGCAGATCGGGCTGGCCATCATCGGGATCATTCTTGTTCAGCAGCTGAACAACATCAACATTCCAAAGAGGTGAATCATGACCAAAGTCAGCAGGCAGGAGGCTGCCCGCCGGTTTTTGAGGCGTCAGAGCCGCCATCGCGGCATTCTCCACGAAAAATGGAAAGAATCCTATTCCTCTGTCGTCCCCATCGTCCTCATTGTTCTCATCCTTTGCTTTGTGTTTGTGCCTGCCCCTGTGAGCGCCATGCTGGGTTTCCTGCTTGGCGGCGTGATGCTGATGGTGGGCATGGCGCTGTTCACCCTTGGCACGGACCTTGCCATGACGCCCATCGGCGAGCATGTGGGTTCGGCCATGACGCGCAGCAAGAAGCTGTGGCTGATTATGCTGGTCAGCTTTCTTGTGGGCGTGGTGGTGACCATCTCCGAGCCTGACCTGACGGTGCTGGCCAACCAGGTGCCCGGCGTGCCCAACATGACGCTGATTCTGTCGGTGGCCATCGGCGTGGGCCTGTTCCTGGTGGTTGCGCTGCTGCGCATTCTTCTGCACATCCGCATGTCCTGGCTGCTGCTGGGCTGCTACATTGCCGTGTTTGTCCTTTCCTGCTTCGTGCCGGATTCCTTCCTGGCGCTGTCGTTTGACTCCGGCGGCGTCACCACCGGCCCCATGACGGTACCCTTCATCCTGGCGCTGGGCGTTGGTGTGAGCGCCATGCGTAGTGACCGCAACGCCGAGAACGACTCCTTCGGTCTGGTCGCGCTGTCCTCCGTGGGCCCCATCCTGGCCGTGATGATCCTGAGCCTCGCATTCAAGCCCGACGGCGCGGCCTACACGCCTGCCACCATGACCATTGTGGAGGATACCACCTCCCTCACCGGCATGTTCACGCATGCCTTGCCCCATTACATGGGCGAGGTAGCGCTGGCGCTGGCGCCCATCATCGCATTCTTTGTCATCTTCCAGCTGGCCGTGCTGCATCTGCCCATGCGCGAGGTGCTGCGCATTGCGTTTGGCCTTGTGTACACCTATGTGGGCCTCACCCTGTTCCTGACGGGCGTGAACGTGGGCTTCCTGCCCATGGGCAGCTATCTGGGACAGGCCCTTGCCGCGCTCCCGTCCAACTGGATTCTGGTGCCGCTGGGCATGCTGATGGGCTACTTTGTGGTTGCAGCCGAGCCCGCTGTGCACGTGCTGAGCAAGCAGGTGTACGAGCTCACCGCCGGCGCGGTGCCGCCCAAGGCGCTCAAGCTGAGCCTGTCCGTGGGCGTGTCCATCTCGGTGGGGCTTTCCATGCTGCGCATTCTCACCGGGATGCCCATCATGTACCTGCTGATCCCCGGTTACGCCATCGCACTCATCCTGATGTTCTTCGTGCCGCCCATCTTCACGTCCATCGCGTTTGACTCCGGCGGCGTTGCATCCGGCCCCATGACGGCCACATTCATGCTGCCCATGGCCATGGGCGCGTGCGCAGCCGTAGGCGGTGATGTGACCACCGACGCGTTCGGCGTGGTGGCCATGGTTGCCATGACGCCCCTCATCGCCATCCAGCTGCTGGGCCTGAGCTACAAGCGCAAGCAAGGCAAAGCCGTGCCTGCCGCACCCGTGCAGCATCCTGCCGAAGACATCATCGAATGAAAGGAGATCTCCCATGCATGATCTGTGTTTGCTCAATGTGATCGTCCGACGCGATCACGACGAGCCGCTCATCGCCTTTTTTCAGGAGCATGACGTGGAGACCATGACCTCCATCCCCTGTGAGGGTACGGCCAGCAAGAAGCTCCTGAGCCTGCTGGGTCTGGAAGAAACCGAAAAGCTGTACATGTACGTGATGACCAACCGCACTGTCGCCAGAAGGCTGATGAAAGCCATGGTGAGCGAGCTGGGACTGGACATGCCCGGCACCGGCGTGGCCTTTACCATTCCGGTGGCCAGCCTGGCCGGCGCCAGCAGCCTGAACCACTTTACCAGCGGTCAGAATCTGAATTCCGAAGAGGTGAATGAAATGCCGAATGCCTTCCCCTACGAATTGATCGTTGCCATTGCCAACCGCGGTTACTCCGACATGGTGATGGATGCTGCCCGCAGCGCCGGCGCCATGGGCGGCACGGTGCTGCACGCCAAGGGCACCAATCCCGACAGCAACGCCAACTTCTTCGGCATGTCCATCGCCGACGAAAAGGAAATGCTCATGATTCTCACCGCCGCCTGCCAGAAGGCGCCCATCATGCGCGCCATCATGGAAAAGGCCGGTGTGGAAAGCCCCGCCCACACGGTTATGTTCTCCCTGCCCGTGGAAAGCGTGGCCGGTCTGCGCAGCGTAATGGAAGCAGCCGGACAAGCGTAACAAGCAAAAAAGCGGATGGTTCTGTGGGAACCATCCGCTTTTTTGAATAAAGACGCTGCGCTAACGAAGCACGCTTCGCTGATTTTCATTTCACATCCCACTGCGCTCAAGCGAGCCGGGAGGCCCTCCGCCGACCGGCGGTCTGAGCTGCAGCCAACAAACATAAAAGACCCGCGCATCCTCCGGATGCGCGGTGTACGGGTGCAGGGGATTATCCCCTGCAAAGCAAAAGCCGTGTGAACTTGTCACACGGCATTGCTTTCCACTTCATCGACCTGCCGCTGAAACATACGCAACGCGCAGGTCGGCGGCACTGCTTAAGAAACTTAAGCGTTCACCATCTTGGCCAGACGAGCCTTCTTGCGGTTCGCAGCATTCTTGTGCAGAATGCCCTTGGCCACGGCCTTATCGATAGCGGAGGTGGTCAGGCTGTACTGAGCAGCGTTGGCCTCCGTCTCAAACTTCTTGATCGCAGTCTTCACCTTGGACTTGACGATACGGTTGCGCAGGTTCTTGGTTTCGGTCACCTTCACGCGCTTCATAGCGGACTTGATGTTAGGCAACTTCTTTCACCTCCTTAGGATCATAAATCGCAAGGCTTATTGTACCACATTTCAGCACAAATTGCAATACTTTAGTTGCACTTTCCGTCAGAAAAACATCCCCGTGAGGAAGGATACCACGCTGGCAGCAACAGCCACGGTCAGCAGGCCCTTGTCCATCCAGCCAAGGATGAGCGCGGCCATGGTTCCGGCCAGAGACGCCGGGAAGCTGCCCGTGGCGGAAAACACCGCCGGAAAGGTCATGGCGCCCAGAACAGCGTAGGGCACATAATAAAGGAAGGACTGCAGAAAAACGCTCTTCACCTTGCCGCGGATGGCCGCAAGGGGCAGCATGCGGATGAGGTAGGTAACGCCGGCCATCACCAGCAGCTGGGGAATAAACAGCTTCCACTCCATTACGCCTGCACCTCCTCATCTTCCTTCACGGGCTGGGGCATCAGCCACGCGCCCAGCGCCGACGCCGCCACCGCGCACAGAATGATGCGGAAGCCATCGGACAGGAACGCAAACAGGGGCGCAAGGGTGAACAGGCAGCTCATGGCCACGGCGATCAGAATGACAATGCGCACCTCGCGCGACTTGCGGAAGGGCGGCAGGATGATGGCGATAAACATGCCGTAGATGGCAATGCCCAGCGCGTCGGTTACGGGCCCCGGCAGGATGCCGCCAGCCAAAGCGCCCAGCAGCGTGCCCAGCGTCCAGCCCACGAAGGGGCCGTTGGTGAGGCCGTAGAGGTACCACTTGCCCAGCTTGCCGGGCTGCTGAGAGGCCACGGCGAACACCTCGTCGGTGTTGGCAAAGCTGAGCAGCAGGCGCTGCACGGTGGTCATGCTCTTGTCCAGCTTCTGGCTCAGGCTCAGGCTCATCAGCGCATAGCGCAGGTTGATGGTCAGCTGCGTCAGCGCCATTTCCACCAGCGGCGCGCCCACGGCCATCAGCTGCAAACCAGCCAGCTGACCGGCGCTGGTGAGGTTGAAAAACGAGATCAGAACCGCCTGCAGAGGCGTAAGCCCCAGCGACGTGGCCTGAATGCCAAACGCGAACGATACCGACACGTAGCCCAGCGCAATGGGCAGGCCGTGCCACAATCCCCTTTTGTAATCCGCAAACATAAGGTGTGCCTTCTTCCGATGAATGGACGGCAGGAGGACCAGCCTCCTGCCGCACAATAATAGATGCTTTGGAATTTTAACGCCTGCCGCGCAGGAAGTCAATGAAAATATTCAGGCCAAACAAGCCAAGAATCCACGTCAGGCATCCGCTGCGGCGCCTTTGGCCGTAGCGGCGCTGCGCCTTGCTCTGCCGCGTCATGATGACGATGAGCACAATCAGCACAATCCAGCCGCCCGCCGTCAGGCCGTTTTCCTCGCGCTCCTCGCGCTCGTGATGCGCAAGGTAGTCCTGACTGCTTTCGCTGATGGACTGCATCACGTCGCTCCAAAGCGCGCTGCCGTACTGCTGCACCTGCTGGATGGGATCCGCCGCCGCCTGGCCAAACAGGCCGTCCATGCGGATGGATTCGCCCGTCTGCTTGTGCACCAGTTCATTGAGCGCCGTGCAGTAGGCGGCGATGGCCGCATCGTACTGCTGCGTGCGGAAGAAGGAGCTGAACTCCGAGGAGGTGAACAGCAGGTTTTCGGCGTTTGTTTTGCCCAGAACCTTCTGCACATCATTGCCCATGACGGCGGCAAAGCTGTCCTCGCCCGCCGCGCCAAGCAGCAGCAGATCATCGTTTTCCAGCTCCCACAGGTCAAACAGCGTGTTGGCGTAGCTCTGCACCTCGGCGCCGTCCAGGAAGTGCACCAGCGCCACATGCAGGTTCACATCCGCCTTTTCAGCCAGCTTCTGCGCATAGCTGTTCAGATCGCTTACCGTCTGCGCCGAAAGCACGTTTGCGTCGTCGGTCACGGTTCCGCGGTGCTCGGGCATGCGCAGCGCGCCAAGGGCGCAAAGCGGCACCAGCAGCATCAGCGTGAGGAGAAGGACGAATACTCTTTTCTTCATTCCGCTCACCTCACTGATACACAGGGCATGCCTGCACGCCCAGCATGGAAGCCAGCGTGCCGAACAGGCTGCCGCCCAGCTTCTGGTTGAAGGCATGCGCCGCCTCGTTGTACACGGTTACGGCGGTGCTGCCCTTGAGGTTGTTGAGATCCGCCGTCAGCATCTCCAGATACTTCTGGTCGCGCTGGCTGGCCAAAAAGCTCTGCGAAGCGTTCAGCCTGGCGGATACATCCGCCACGTTCACGGTCAGCTTCGCGTCCTCGGTGCGGCGCACGTTCAGGTCTGTGCTCTGCTGCAGCGCGCGTGCGCTCTGCTCCAGCGCCAGCACATCCGCATCGTCCGCGCCCAGATGGCGCCTGGCCACCACGCACAGGTTGAGGCCATCCGCCGCGCGGTAGCTGAGCACGTCCATCAGGCCGTTATCGGCTTCCAGCAGCGCCGTCACATCCGCGCGGTCCTCGCGGTAGCCCGACCAGGTGCCAAACACCAGGCCAAAGGCCACCAGCACCAGCGCAAGCACCGCGCACAGCCATGTTGGCAGGTTGAATTTCATCTTTCCCTTGCAGTCCTTTCGTTACGATCAGTGACGCAGCTCCAGCAGCTTGCGCTTGAGCTCGGCTTCCATCTGCGCCATCTGCTGCTCGGCAGTCAGGCGCTGGGTGCGGCCGTCGTCCTGAATCTTCATCACTTCGTTGATGGTGTCAATGAGGCTCTGGTTGGTGGAAACGAGGGTTTCCAGATCGATGATGCCGCGCTCGGCCTCGCGTGCGGTCTCGATGGTGCCGATCTTGAGGGATTCGGCGTTCTTCTTGAGCAGGTCGTTGGTCATGTCGGTCACAGCAGTCTGGGCCTTCAGGGCCTCCTGGCTGCGGTGCATGCCAAGGGCGATGACCATCTGGCTCTTCCACAGCGGCAGCGTGTTGGACAGCGTGCTCTGGATACGCTCCACCAGCAGGCTGTCATTGTTCTGCAGAAGGCGGATCTGCGGAGCCATCTGCAGCGCCACCTGACGGGTGAGCTTGAGATCGTGCAGCTTCTTTTCAAAGCGGTCGCAGTTGGCGGCCAGATCGTTGGCGCGCTGGGCGTCCATGGCATCGCCGCTGGCGGCGGCCTTGTCCTTGAGCTCCTGCAGCGCGGTGGAGCGAACTTCGTTCAGCTTCTTTTCACCGGCGATGATGTACATCGTCAGTTCCTTGAAGTACTGGGTGTTCATGTCGTAGAGGCGGTTGAACATGGCCACGTCCTTGAGCAGCTGCACCTGGTGGCTTTCCAGCGCGGTGGCGATGGTTTCCACATTGGCTTCCACCTCGTCATACTTGGCGGTCATGTCGCCCACGGCCTTCTTGGCGTTCCAGAACAGGCCGGCCAGTCCCTTGGGCTTTTCGGCAGTCTCGTTGAAGCCCTTGATCTCGCCCACCAGCTTGATGAGCATATCGCCCACTTCGCCGGTATCGCAGGTGCGCACAGCTTCCAACGCAGTATCGGAGAAGTCAGAAATTTTCTTCTGCGCGTCTGCGCCGTAGAGCAGCACGTGATCGGTGTTGTTGACGTCAATCTGGCTGATGAAGGCATCGATGGCCTGCATTTCTTCCTCGGTGAGCATGGAGGTATCCATCTGCTGCACGGCCTGGCTGGCAGCCTCGGCCACGTCATGCGCGGCGGGCGCGGGCGCTTCCATCTGGGCGGCGGCTTCCTCCAGCACGGCCTTGTCCTGTGCCTCGGAGGTGGGGTTCAGGGTGAGCACGGGGGTCTGGATCGCGTTGTTATCCGTCATGTTCTTTGCCTCCTGTATCATCAAAAAAATCGTTACTTTTCTTCGGGACGGTTCATCATGGCCTGATCGCCGGAGGGGCGGAAGCGCTCGTCCATCTTCCAGCGGGGCATGGCCGTCTGCGAGGGCTTGACCACCTGCGCGCGCTTCTGCGCAGCGATGCGGTCAGCGGCCTCGTTGATGCGGGCGGCATTGCGCGCCTGCTGGGCGGCGGCCTCCAGATCGCCTTCGGCCAAACCGTCGCGCTTGAGCATCTGCTCCAGCACGTCAATGTCGGTGGTCAGATCCAGCACGTCGCCCTGATAGAGCTTATCCATCAGCTTGGAGCAGCCCTGAATCACCACGCCCAGCGCGTCGTCGATGCGCCTGCGCGCAGCCACAGCTTCCTCGCCGGTCACGCCGCGCTCGTCAAGCATCCGGTAGCCCTTGACCATCTTGAGGGTGGTGGGCAGGTAGTAATCCATGAACTTGCGGATCTGCGAGGCTTTTTCGGGCTTGTCGTACACGGTGCGGAAGATTTCGGCGCACTGGTTTTCCAGAATATCCAGCTTGTAGGACAGGCTGGAATCCGGGATAAGGTCGTTTTCCTTGCGGATCTCGGTGATCACCTCGCGGCCCTTTTCAAGCAGCGCGTCCACATCAGGATCGCCCGTTTCGCCCTGCACCTTTTTCAGGCTTTCCGGCGTCTTCTGGTTTTGCGTGGTATCCAGCCCCTGCGCCATAATGCGCACGATGGCCCCGACAAAGCCGCTGAGCGCGGCGGCCAGCACGCATCCGCCCAGGCTGTGCGGATGGAAAATGGCCGAATACAGCGCAAACACCGCGCCAAAGGCGAGTACTCCCGGGCCAAAGCCGCTCTTTTGCTTGGATTTCTTCTTGCTCATGGCAGGCTCCTTCAAACATAGTGACGATCGGAGCGTTTCACAGGCTCCTTTCGGGATGTATTATACCATATCTTTGGATGCAAGAAAAGAAAGCGCGTCCAAAACCAGCTTTGAGCGCGCTGAAAAGTACATTAGAATTGCGTGATGGTTGTGTGAAGTCTTAGCCAATCTTCTCCTGAATGAAGCTGAAGATGATCTCCAGCAGCTCCCTCGACCAGAACGGACCCTCGTGCGGCGCATCCGTCACTTTCACCAGCTGCGATTCGTAGCCGCAGGAGGTCAGTTTTTCGTGCATGCGGTCGCTGTCCGAATAGAGCACCACGGGGTCGGCGTCGCCGTGCAGGAGCAGGAAGGGCGGCAGATTCCTGCCCTTTTCCACATAATATTCCGGGCTGATTACCTTGAGCGCGGCAACGCCCTCAGGCGTGGGTTCGCCATCCTCGTCCACCAGTTGGCAGCCAGCCAGCGCAGTGAACAGCGCCGCGCCCTCCGACTCCTCGTGCCTGCGTTCGGACTGGAGCATATTGACCAGATTGCTGGGGCCAAAGCAATCCACCACAGCCTGCACACGGGTGGATTCACCCGCCCACAGCTCCGTTTCAAAGGCGGGATCATCCCCCGTCAAACCCAGCAGCAGCGCGGTGTTGCCGCCGGAGGATGTGCCCCACGCGCATACGCGCTCCTTGTCGATGTCATACTCCTCCGCATGCGCGCGCAGGAAGCGGATGGCGCTTTTCACATCCTGCAAAAAGGCAGGCGCCTTGGCTGTCCAGCAGGCGCGGTGCGTGACGCTGGCAATGACAAAACCCCTGCGGGAAAGCAGGCTGAGCTGCGGCAGCTGCCAGAACTGGTTGGGCTTCTGCCACGCACTGCCCTGAATGAATACCACCAGCGGAAATCCCTTGCCTTCAGGAGATTTCCACATGGGCTTGAGCAGCTGCAGCGCCAGCCGCTCGCCGTCCGGGCAGGCAAACTCGATATCGGGCCTCAGATCCACCATGCCAAGAAAATCGGGATTATGCGCAATCACACGGGTTTCATTCATTTATCCGTTCCTCCTCAGTGAGGCTTTTCTTTGATCATACCACATTGACAAGCCGCTGGTAAAGCACTATCATACATTTACTTCCTCTTTATCGAAAGGAGAACCGAACATGAATGAACTTCAGCTGAAGGATTTTCTGCAATACCGTTTTCTTTCCGCCATCGAGCATTCTCCAAACGGCCAGAAGGGTGCTTTTGTGGTATCCAATGCCAACGAGGAGGAAAACAGCTATGAAAGCCGCCTGTATCTCTACGACGGTGAAATCCGCCCCCTGACCGCCCTTGGAAAGGAAAGCAGCTTCCTGTGGCTGGATGACAACCGCCTGCTGTTCCCCGCCGTGCGCTCGGCAAAGGAAAAGAAGCGTGCCGAAAAGCATGAGGCCTTCACCAGCTACCATGTGCTGGATCTGCGCGGCGGCGAGGCGCAGCCCGCCTTCACGCTTCCTTTTGGTGCACACATGATCCGCAGGCTGGATGACACGCACTTTGCCGTGCTGGGCGGCATGGACGCCAATCAGCCGGATTATTACCGCATGAGCGACGAGGAGCGCGAGCAGGTACACAAGGCCTATGCGGATGAAAAGGACTATGAGGTGTTCGACGAGATCCCCTTCTGGTTCAACGGCCGCGGCGTGATCAACAAACGCCGCACCGCCCTGTTCATGGTCACGACCGACCCGTGGAAGGTGGAGCGCATCACCGAGCCCATGACCATGGTGCATTCCATGCTCATTTACGGCGACGAGGTGCTCTTCGACAGCGAAACCTTCTGTGCCAAGCCCAGCCTGCAGGGCTGCTGCATCCGCGCGCTCAACTGGCGCACCGGCGAAATGCGCGATGTGATGAAGCACGAAAAGCTGTCCCTGTCCCAGATGATCGAAGTGGATCATGAAGTGTGGCTGCTTGGCACCACCGGCGAGCGTCACGGCATGAATGAGAACGACTGGGTGTACCGTCTGGATGTGCACAACGGCGCGCTGGACGTGATCCGTCAGGAGGAATACAGCCTGTACGGCAGCGTGGGCAGCGACTGCCGCCTTGGCGGAGGCCGCGAGCGCATGGCAAAGGGCGAATGGCTCTACGCTGTCACCACGCGCGAAGGCAATGCCAGCCTGTGCCGCATCGACCGAAACGGCGGCATGGAGATGGTGCTCACCGGGGACGGAAGCGTAGACTGCTTCAGCGTGAGCGAAGGCAGCGATCAGGCGCTGGTGATCGGCCTGTTTGGGATGAAGCTGCAGGAGCTGTACGCCTGCAATCTCAAAACCGGCACACTCACCCAGCTGAGCCACTTCAATGACGAGGTGCTCCGTGATACATATGTGGCCCAGCCCGTCCCGCTCAGCGTGGAGAGCGAAGGCCTCACCATCGGCGGGTGGGTGCTGCCGCCCAGGGATTTTGATCCCCAAAAGACCTATCCTGCCGTGCTGGACATCCACGGCGGCCCCAAAACCGTTTACGGCCCCGTGTTCTACCACGAGATGCAGCTGTGGGCCAACATGGGCTACTTTGTGTTCTACTGCAACCCCAAGGGCGGCGACGGGCGCGACAACGCCTTCATGGACATCCGCGGCCACTATGGCGAGACGGATTACCAGAACCTGATGGATTTCACCGATGCGGTGCTCAGGGCGTATCCGCAGATTGATCCCAAGCGCGTGTGCGAAACCGGCGGCAGCTACGGCGGCTTCATGACCAACTGGATCATCGGTCACACCGACCGTTTCTGCTGCGCTGCCAGCCAGCGCTCCATTTCCAACTGGCTGAGCTTCTACGGCGTGTCGGACATCGGCTTTACCTTTGCGGAGGATCAGAACGCGGGCAATCCCTTTGAAAGCCCCGAAAAGCTGTGGCAGCATTCGCCGCTCAAATACGCCGCCAACGCCGTCACCCCCACGCTGTTCATCCACTCCGATGAGGACTACCGCTGTCCGCTGGCCGAAGGCCTGCAGATGTACACCGCGCTGGTGGACAGGGGCGTGCCCGCGCGCCTGTGCGTGTTCCACGGCGAGAATCATGAGCTGAGCCGTTCCGGCAAGCCCAGTCACCGCGTGCGCCGTCTGAAGGAAATCACCGACTGGTTTGAAAGGTATGCCAGATAAGCCATGATCTATCTCAGCCGTTTCACCCTGCCCAGCCTTTCCAAGCGCGAATGGTTCATCAACGACCAGCGCCGCACCTGCTGGACGAGCCGGAAAACAGCCTGTCCGCCGAAAAGCAGCTGGAGCTTGCGCAGCACCTGACGGATTCCGCCCGCTTCTTCGGATGCCAGTTCGTCATCGCCACGCATTCGCCCTTCCTGCTGGCCACGAGAGGCGCAAAGCTGTACAACATGGACGCCCAGCCGCCCGCGCCGGACAGATGGACCCATCTGCCCAACATGCGCGCCTATTTCGTTTTTTTCATGGCACACCACAGTGACTTTGACTAAGCCAAAAACAGCAGCTGATCCGTGACCAGCTGCTGTTTCTTGGCTATTTCTTTTTTCTGCGCTCTCTGAATGCCGGCAGCGCCGCCTGCCCTTCCGGCGTTACGGGGCGCACCCATTTGCCGGAATACATATGACGCTGCATCAGCACAAAACGGATGGGCTCGTCGATGTAGCAGCAGGCAAAGATGAGCAGATACGGAGCCTTGAAGTACAGGCCGCTCAGGCATACGCAGGGCAGCACCAGCGCGTACATGAACACAATTTCCAGCACCGTGCCAAAGGTGGCGTCGCCTGCGGAGCGATAGGTGTCGTTCTGCGTCCAGTTGCACATGCGGATAACCGCCGCCACGCAGTAAATGGTCAGCATACCCACGCCGATGCGGAAGGATTCGCCCGAAAGGCTCATGGCGGTCAAAAGCGGCTTGTGCACCGAAAGCAGCGCAATGCACACCACAAAGATGCAGCTGCCGCACAGATACACCAGCCTCTTGGCGCGCTCGTAGGCGGTTTCCAGTTCGCCAGCGCCCACGCTGGTGCCCACCAGCACGGAGGCGGCATTGGAGAACCCGGCGAAGAAGCCGATTACCAGGCCTTCCAGCGTGCGGAACACCGCCGTGGCGGCGATGGCCTGCTCGCTCTGGCGGCCCAGCACCATGTTGATGACCATGTTGGCCACGCCGATCATCACTTCGTTGCAGATGATGGGAAAGCAGCGCTGCAGATACAGGGCGATGGCCGCCTTGCTCCAGCGGAAGTGCTTGCGGAAATGGAACAGGTAGGGGTACTTCTGCGCGCGTGCGCACAGCAGGATGACCGCAGCATTCACAAACGCCGCGCACACCGTGGCCAGCGCTGCGCCGCGCACGCCCATGGCCGGCAGTCCAAACCGGCCGTAGATGAACACCCAGTTGAGCGCAATATTGGTAAACACGGAGGCGATGGCCGCATAGAACGGGATACGCACGCGCTCCGTGGAGCGCAGAAGCGCGCTCATGGCCATGGAGAAAATCTGCAGCGGATAGGCAAAGCCGATCACGCGCAGGTACTGCACGCCAATTTCCTGAATGGCCGCCTTGTCCGTATACACGCGCATGACCCACTCCGGGGCCAGCAGCGCAAGCGCGGCAAAGGTGAAGGCCACCGTCATCATGCAGCTTAAGGTGATGCCATAGGAGCGGTCGATGCCGTCGTCATCCTTCGCGCCGTAGTACTGGGCAAAGAACAGCATGCCGCCGCCCACAAAGCCCCAGTAGCCGCTGAACATGAGCGACGAAAACTGCGCGCACAGGCCGATGGCGCCCACGGTGTTCTCGCCCAGCGGCGCAATCATCATGGTATCCACCATGCTGCCGGTGGTGGTCAGCAGGTTCTGCAGCGCCACCGGAATGGCGATGACTGCGATTCGTTTCAGAAACCCCTTCCAGGGAAACCCGCTTGAGCGGTGCATGGTACGTCTTTCCTTTCGCAAAGAGAACGGCAGCACAAGACTGCCGTTCTCGTGAAATGTTACGCCAGATCAAACACGCTGCGCACGCGCAGGTTGCTGGCGCTGCCGCGCAGGATCTTCACGCGCTTTTCGCTGGCATTGAGGTCGAAGTAGTTGTCGCTGAGCAGCATATCGGGGTCGTCGCTCTCCACGCATACGAAGCGGGCAAAGGCGTTGGCGGTTACCACAATCTCGTCGCCCTCCTGACGCACCTGCAGCTTGGGATTGACAAACTCAAAGTGCTTGGGCGCGCAGAACAGCGCCGTGCCTTCGCTGATGGTTTCACCGTTCACTTCGAAGCGATAGCTGAGGTAGTGCTTGGTGGTCACCGCTTCTTCAAAGGTGATTTCATCCATCCACGCGGCGCTCAGCGCGGGAATGGCCAGCTCCTGCTCGCCGGAACGAACGATGCAGCCGTGCGCATCGCGCAGCGCCCACTTCACCAGGCCCTTCACATCCGCCATGGTTTCGTTGGCGACGTTGAGCTTGGCGCTGCACACAAAGGGCTTGCGCAGGAAGTCGATCACGTTGGGCTGCTGGGTCAGCTCGCCCTCTTCCTCGGCGGAGATCATGACCGGCGCGAAGAAGCGCTTGGCGGCATAATGCATGGCCTTCCAGCGGCCAAAGTAGTCGATGGACGCCCAGGAGGCCACCGGCCAGCAGTCGTTGAGCTGCCAGATGATGGCGCCCATGCAGCGGCCGCGGTTGCGCCTCCAGTGCTCCACGCCGTAGCGGATGGCGTCCGCCTGCAGAAGCTGCGAGCAGTACAGCAGGTTGTCAAACGTGGCGGGATACTTGTAGGTCTGCGCCAGATAGGCCAGAATGTTGCCGTTGGCGGCCTTGTTGCGCTGGTGGTACTCCATCACGCGGGAGAACACGTTGCGGTCCTCCGGCTCGGTGAAGGCTTCCACAGTCTTCAGGCACGGGAAGGACTGGAAGCCAAACTCGGAGGCGTAGCGGAAGAAGAACTTGCGGTAGTCGGTGAAGGGCTTTTTGCCGTGCCACACTTCCCAATAGTGCACATCGCCGCGGTTTTCGGCGTTGGGCTCGTCAAAGTTGCCGCCGGAGGACGGCGAGGCCGGCCACCAGAAGGTCTGGGGCGCGTGCTCCTTCACCACGGAGGGCAGCACGTACTCAAACATCTTCACATAGTCGGTGTAGTGGTGATAGTCCTTGGGGCCGTTGGTTTCAAAGTCGCCCTGCATGGTGGTCTGCAGCGCCTGACCCATGAACATCTCCATCTCGTTGTTGCCGCAGATGAGCGCCAGAGATGCGTGATGGCGCAGGCGCTTGACGTTGTCGGCGGTTTCCCGGCGGATGGACTGGTCGAACTCGGGCGTCATATCGTAGAAGGCGCAGGAGAACATCAGATCCTGCCACACCATCAGGCCCAGCTCGTCGCAGATGTCATAGAAGAAATCATCCGGATAGTAGCCGCCGCCCCATACGCGCACGGCGTTGAAGTTGGCCAGCTTGGCGTCCTCCAGAAGCCTGCGGGTGCGTTCCGGCGTGATGCGGCTGAAGATGTTGTCCTCGGGGATGTAATCCGCGCCCATGCCAAACACCTTGACGCCGTTGACAATGTGGCAGAATTCCTCGCCCCACTGATCCTTTTCGCGGCTGATGCCCATGGTGCGCAGGCCGATGCGGCGCTGCCAGGCATCCTGCGCTTTGCCGTTGGCAAAGGCCGTGACGGTCACCGTATACAGAGGCTGAGCGCCAAAGCCGTTGGGCCACCAAAGCTGCGGGTTTTCGATGACGACCTCGTCGCCGTCTTTGGATTCCACGGTCCAGCTTTCGCCGTCCGGCGCGGTCACAACGGCCTTCCAGCCATCGGCGCAGCCGTCGATTTCGGGCTTGAACTGCAGCGTCACCTTGCCCGCTTCGTGCTTCTGCAGAACCAGAACGCTGTCCAGCTTGGCTTCATCGATGCACAAAAGCTCGATGTCGCGCCAGATGCCCGCGTCCGGGAGTCGGGGGCCCCAGTCCCAGCCGTACATGCAGTGGGTCTTGCGCACATGCTGGAAGCCGGGGATGGCGTCGGTGCAGTACCAGCCGGGGCTCTGGTCGTAGCGTTCCAGAGCTGCGAGGATGGGAGAATCAAAACGGATCGCAATCTCATTTTCGCCCGCCTTGAGCAGCTGCTTCACGTCCCATTCCCAGGTGACGTGCATATTTTCCACATAGGCCACCTTCACGCCATTGATGAACACATGGGCCAGCGTGTCCAGGCCGTGGCAGCGCAGCACGTAGCGCTTCTGCGCAAGGTCTGTCATGGTGAAGGTGCGGGTGTACTCGTAATCCTTTTTGAGCAGGTCAAAAGCGGCCAGCTCATTGTTGCGCCAGAAGGGATCGGGCATGGAACCATCGCGCATCAGGTCGGCATAGACAGAGCCGGGAACCAGCGCTTCGTGCCAGTTTTCGGTGCCGCATTCACGCATGCGCCACGCGCCGTTGAGAGAGATGAGATTCATAGCGGGATAACCTGCCTCTCGTATAGTGAATCATGTACTCTACCCATTCGCCTTTTTCCGGCGTTTTCCTGCACCGGACCATATTCATTTTTTTCAGGCAAAGCAAACCCACCGGCTGAACCGGTGGGTTTGTTTTGTTGCGGAAAAGTCATGTTTGGATCGTGGGACGGACTTGACTCTTCTGTACCTTGGTCGATAAGCCACCGGCGCATGCCGGTTCATCAGGCGTTGTTGATCATGTCCACCAGCGCGCTGAGCTCCTTGTAGCCCAGCTTTCCGCCGGAGAAGCTGGCCACGCTGCGCAGCGGCATGTAGCGCACCATGGCTTCCACCATCTCGCTGCTGATGGCGCTCTGCGCGGTTTCGCTGTCGCCGCCCATGCCCATGCCGTGCGCCATTTCCTCCACGATGGGCGCAAGCACCGCCATGGCCTTGGGGCTCTTCATGAAATCGGCAAAGATGCTGTTGACGGTGAAGTGCGCGGGCACCTCCACGGTGCTCTCCACGTTGATGGTTTTGCTAAGCGCGATATCCCGGCTGGAGCGGCCGATTTCAATGGTGAACGCGCCGCTTTCCACATGCCAGTCATGCAGCGCCGCATTCCAGTAGGCGAAAGCGCGCTTGCCCAGCGTAAAGGAAACCGTCTTGGTTTCGCCGGGCTGCAATGCCACCTTTTCAAAGCCCTTGAGCTCGCGCACGGGGCGGAACACGCTGCTTTCGCAATCACCCACGTACAGCTGCATCACTTCCTTGCCGGGCAGCTTGCCGGTGTTGGTGACGTCCACGGTCACGTTCAGCGTGTCGGTATCCCTGATGCTGTCAGCGCTCACGGTGAGGTTGCTGTACTCGTAGCTGGTATAGCTCAGGCCGTAGCCGAAGGGGAACAGCACGTCCATGCACTTTCTGTCATAGTAGCGGTAGCCCACAAACACGCCCTCGCTGTAGATGGCCGTATCGCCCTCGCCGCCGTAGGTGAGGTAGCTGGGGTTGTGCTCCAGCTTGATGGGGAAGCTCTCCGGCAGGCGGCCGCAGGGGTTCACATCGCCCCACAGCACCAGTTTGGTCGCGCCGCCCACGGCCTGGCCGCCCAGATAGCCTTCCACAACGGCCTTCACGCAGCCGATCCACGGCATTTCCACAGGCGAACCATTGTACAGCACCACGATGGTGTTGGGATTGACGGCGGCCACGCGTTCGATGAGCGCCACCTGACAGGCGGGCATGCGCATGTGCGTGCGGTCATAGCCTTCGGATTCAAAGCTGTCCGGCAGGCCGGCCACAATGACGGCCTTGTCGGCCTTCTTCGCCGCCTCGACGGCCTCGGCGATCAGGGCTTCGTCCGGCTCCTCGGTCACGATGTCGTAGCCCTGCGCATAGGTGATCTTCTCATTGCCCTCGAGCGCATCCAGCAGGCTTTCCACCTTGAAGCTGTTGATGTGGCTGCTGCCGCCGCCCTGATAGCGCGGCACCTTGGCAAACCGGCCAATGACGGCCACGGTTTCGTCCTGGGCGATGGGCAGCACGCCGTCCTCGTTCTTGAGCAGCACCATGCACTCGGCCGCCAGCTGACGGGCCAGCTCGTGCTGGGCTTCCATGTCCCACGGGGTATCGGGCTTTGCGTTGTCCCAGTAGCGTTTGTGCACGGTCAGGATGCGCTCCACAGCCAGATCCACGTCCTTCTCGTCCAGCTCGCCCGCGCGCACGGCTTCCACCACACGCTGGTCGTTGGTGCCGCCGGAAGCGGGCATTTCCAGATCCAGTCCCGCATGCACGCCCTTCACGCGGTCGCTCACAGCGCCCCAGTCGCTGACCACATAGCCGTCAAAGCCCCACTCGCCGCGCAGAAGGTCGGTGAGCAGGCCGCGGTGCTGGGAGGCATATTCGCCGTTCAAGCGGTTGTAGGAGCACATGACCGTCCAGGCCTTGCCGTCCTTCACGGCGCTTTCAAAGGCGGGATAGTAGATTTCGCGCAGGGTGCGCTCATCCACCACGCTGTCGGAGGACATGCGGCGGTGCTCCTGGCTGTTGGCGGCAAAGTGCTTCACGCTCACGCCGATGTTGCGGCTCTGGATGCCCTTGATGAGGCTGGTGGACAGCTCCGCCGCCAGATAGGGATCCTCGCTGAAATATTCAAAGTTGCGGCCGCACAGGGGCGAGCGCTTGATGTTGACGGCAGGGCCCAGATCGACCGCCACCTTCTCATGCTGGCAGGCGTCGCCCACCGCTTCGCCGATCTGACGCAGCATATCGCGGTCAAAGCTGGCGGCGGTGGCGCAGGCGGTGGGCATACACACCGCCTTGATGCTCTCGTTCACGCCCAGATGATCCGCCTGATCGGACTGTTTGCGCAGGCCATGCGGGCCGTCGGACACCATCACGCTGGGAATGCCCAGGCGCTCAACGGGCTTGGTGTGCCAGAAATCCAGGCCGCTGAGCAGCGAGGCTTTTTCCTCCAGGGTCATTTCAGAAATGAGCTTTTTGATATCCATTTTTTCACCTCATCAAAGCCGCGGCCGTGCCGCAGCGTATCAATCTGACAAGAATTTTATACCAAAGCATTTCCCCTTGTCAACACGCTTTACTTCCCCTTGACAAACCGCCCAGTCACCCGTTACAATGAGGCAGTAACTGCATATCGCGTTGAACGGAAAGAGTAGCAGCGCAAACGCTTTTCCAAGAGAGGCCGGGTCGCGGGCTGAAAGCCCGGCTGATGAGCAGGCTGCGAAAGTGCGTCCGGGAGCGAACCCAAATGATTGAGTGATAAATGAGAGTGGAACCGCGAGCGTTCTTCGCCCGCCTCTTATGCCCGTGAAGGCACAAGTGGCGGGCGTTTTCATTTTTCCAGCACAGCAAGGAGGCAGCACCATGTATCTGTACAATTCCGCATCCCACAAGAGGGAACTGTTCACCCCCAACTCCCCCGACATCGTCAAGATGTACACCTGCGGCCCGACCGTGTACCACTTTGCCCATATCGGCAACCTGCGCACCTACATCATGGAGGACATTCTGGAAAAGTCCCTGCGCTACGCGGGCTATAATGTGAAGCGCGTGATGAACATCACCGACGTGGGCCACCTGGCCTCCGACGCCGACACCGGCGAGGACAAGATGCTCAAGGGCGCCCGCCGCGAAAACAAGACCGTCATGGAGATTGCCCAGTACTACACCGACGCGTTCTTTGCTGACTGCGACGCGCTGAACATCAAGCGCCCGGACGTGGTGGAGCCCGCCACCAACTGCATTGCCGAGTACATCCACATCGTGGAAACCCTCATTGAAAAGGGCAAGGCCTATCTGGCCGGCGGCAATGTGTACTTTGATACCGCCACGCTGGACAAGTACTACGTGTTCAACGACCATGACGAGGATGATCTGGCCGTGGGCGTGCGCGAGGGCGTGGAAGAGGACACCAACAAGCGCAACAAGAACGACTTCGTGCTGTGGTTCACCAAGTCCAAGTTTGAGGATCAGGCCCTCAAGTGGGATTCTCCCTGGGGTGTGGGCTATCCCGGCTGGCACATTGAGTGCTCCGGCATCTCCATGAAGCATCTGGGCGAGGACCTGGACATCCACTGCGGCGGCATCGACAACGCCTTCCCCCACCACACCAACGAAATCGCCCAGTCCGAAAGCTACCTGGGCCACAAGTGGTGCAACTACTGGTTCCATGTGCATCACCTGAACACGGATACCGGCAAGATGAGCAAGTCCACGGGCGAGTTCCTGACCGTGAGCCTGCTCAAGGAAAAGGGCTACAACCCCATGGTGTACCGCCTGTTCTGCCTGCAGAGCCACTACCGCCGCAATCTGGTGTTCTCCTGGGAGAACCTCGACAACGCCGCCGCCACCTACGAAAAGCTGATCGCCCGCATCGCCACCCTCAAGGAAGACGGCGAAGTGGATCAGGCCGCGTTTGACGCGCTGAAGGAGCGCTTCCTCACCTCCCTCAACAACGACCTGAACACCTCTCTGGCCATCACCGCCGTGTACGACGTGCTCAAGGCCAAGTGCAATGACGCCACCAAGCTGGCTGCGCTGAAGGATTTCGACTACGTGCTCTCCCTCAACCTCATCGAGGAAGCCGGCAAGATCCGCAAGCAGCAGGAAGAGGAAGCCGCCGCGTCTGCCGATCCCGAGATCGACGGCCTCATCGAAGCCCGTACCGCCGCCAAGAAGGCCAGGAACTTCGCCGAAGCCGACCGCATCCGCGACGAACTGAAGGCCCGCGGCATCGAGATCATCGACACGCCCCAGGGCACCAAGTGGAAGAGGATCTGACACAGATACACATGGCCGCCGAACCTGCCTTCGGCGGCCTGTTGCGCATTTCAAGGAGGAATCGCCGTGCTGTTTACCCACGCCGCGCTCAATCACTTTGCCAAGGATCCCGCCGTGGTGCGTTTCCACGACCGATACTACCTGTACTTTTCGCAGCGGTACAATGATTACCGCTTTGGCATCGGCATCGCCGTTTCCGATGATCTGGACAACTGGACGGTCTGCGGTGAGGTGCCGCTGGAGATGCCCTACGAGCAGCACGGCATCGCCGCGCCCGGCGTCATCGTGCTGGACGGCTGCGTGCACCTGTTCTACCAGAGCTACGGCAACGGCCAGCGCGACGCCATCTGCCATGCCTTTTCCGCCGATGGCCTGCACTTTGCCAAGAACCCGGAAAACCCCGTCTATGCGCCCAAAGCCACGTGGTGCATCGGCCGTGCCATCGACGCCGACCTGTGTGTGTTTCACGGCAGGCTGCACCTGTACTTTGCCACCCGCGATCACGACATGCGCGTGCAGAAGCTGGGCGGCGCGTGGGCGGATCTGAGCTCCGGCTTTGGCCGGGATGCGTGGACGGCGCTAGCGGATCAGTCGCTGCTGACGCCGGAGCTGAAATGGGAAGGCGAGTGCATCGAAGCGCCCGCCACCGTGGTGGTGGACGGAAAGATCTACCTGTTCTACGGCGGGTCCTACAACTGCAAGCCGCAGCAGATTGGCTGTGCGGTATCGGAGGACGGCGTGTTCTTCCGCCGCGTATCCAGCGAACCCATCCTGCCCTGTGGCCCGGCCGGGGCGTGGAATAGCAGCGAATCCGGCCATCCGTATGTGTTTCAGGATGACGACGGACGCATCCACCTGTTCTATCAGGGCAGCGCCGACATGGGCGAAACCTGGTACCTGTCCCGCAAGGAGGTCGTGTTTGAAAACGGCCTGCCGCGCTGCATCGGCTGAACAAGCAAGCAACAAAGAACGCCCCGCTTTCCATCGCACGGAAAGCGGGACGTTTTGTTTTTCTCTGTCATTTCAGCAGCCAGTCCATGGGCATGCGGTTAGGCTTGCACTTCTGATTGTAGATGCCAAAGGACAGCCGGCGAACCAGCGGCGTGGTCTGGTCAACCCCGGCCTTGCGGATCTGTCCGCGCACGCGCACCCCTTTCTTTCTCAGGCCGCCTTTGCCTTGCGGTCCTTCAGATACCACGGCAGATAGGCCAGCCCGTACATCAGCATGATGACCGCCGCCATGATGATCAGCCTCAGCGCAAAGTTGGGAGGAAGGATATCCAGCACCGACGGGGCGGCTTCCGGGCGCGCCATGTAAAGGTAGTTGGCGCCGGGAATCATGCGGTTGACGCAGTAAGCCAGCACGGCCATCACCACCAGCGCCGCAAATGACTTGAAGGCGGATTTCACCGTGGGCCGCATGCCGTGCACAAAAATCATGTAGAAGATGGCCACATAGCCCAGCGTGTGCTCCAGCCAGAACTGGTAATAGCGGAAGCGCGTGGGGCCGGTGAAGGTGAGCGGCGTGGGCGTGATGAGCGCAAACAGCGACCCGGACAAAAGCCAGAAATAGCTGATGTCAAACAGCGTCTGCTTTTTGCTGATGACCAGATAGCTGCACAGGATCACCGCCCAGCCGCACACGCCGATGGGCAGGTTTTCCACCGGGCCGGGATGCAGCTGCGGCATGCCCACCAGCCGCCAGTAATACGACATATCCGCCAGAATGAGCGCAAAGGCCAGCACCCAGCGAAGCGCTTCTTCATGCTTCCATTGACGGATCCATTCGCGCTTGCGGATGATGAGCGCAATCACCCCAATCATCACCAGCACGGGCAGAAGATGCGCCAGCGTGAAGATGGCAAACTCCGGTTCGCTCCCCTCGCCGAAGAAGTAGCCAAAAAACTCTTTCATGCTCCATTCCCCTGTCTTTGGTCAGTTGGTTCAGGCCTTTGCTTTGGCCACCAGATCGGGCAGGAATTTTTCATAGCCATGGTTTTTCAGCACATAGGTCTGATCGGCAGCGATGAAAAACTCCTTCTTGTTCTGAACGCCGCAGCTGGACACCGCCCTGAGCGGGATTTCCAGCCAGGGTTTGGGGCCTGCGCCCACCGCATCCCTGGCCAGCGAGCCGATCAGGCCAAACGCCACGCCGGAGGCTGCCGCAACAGCGCTGATGCGGGTGAAGAGGATGCGCTTGTTGGTCACCTGCATGGAATACTGGTACTTTCGGCCCAGATCCGGCTGAAGCAGCTGGATTTCACGGTTGGAGTACACCACCTTCTCATCCGGCTGCAGTTCCCACTTTTTCATATTCTCATCCGCAAAGCGCACCTGCGCAGCGCTTACGCGCGAACGTGTTGCAGGAGCCGTGCGGGTCTGCGGCTGAACGGCGGGCTGCTGGGCGGAAAGCCTCTGGCCGCAGTGCTCGCAGAAGAGACTGTCGGGCGTGTTGAGCTGACGGCAGTGCGGGCAGGCAATCTGCGCAGGCTGGGGCTTCACAGGCGCGGGGGACGGCTGCGGATTGACCGCCGCCTTGGGCGCATCGTACATCACGAAGGTATCGCCCTTGACCTCGTTGGGCTCCTTCTGCGCCGCAGCGGACTGGGTCTGCAATTCCTGCAGCCTGCGCTGCAGCTGGGCAATCTCCTCCTGACGGCGCTTCTCCTGCGCAATACGCTCCTGACGCTGACGCTCCTTCTCCAGCAGCGCCGCCTCGGCCTCTTCCTTGCGCTTCTTTTCCAGAATGATGTTTGCGCGCGTGATGACGCTTTCCAAGTCGTCCGCCTTGAGCGCATTGAGCATCTTCAGAATTTCATTCATCGTTTTGTCCCCCCTGTCAGCCGCGCATCAGTTCACGGACCTTCTCGTCGTATTCCGCCTGCGTCAGAATGCCGCAGTCCAGCAGGTCCTTGTAGGCCTGCAGCTTCTTCTCCATCTCCTGACGGCTGGGCTGAGCGGCAGCCGGAGCCTGCTGCACAGGCTGCACAGGCTGCACGGGCTGTGCCGGTCTGGGCGGCTGCACAGGCTGCCGGGGCGCTTCGTACTGCGGTTCAGGACGCACATAGGTCTCCTGCTGCACAGCCTGCACGCCCCTGCGGCTGATGCGCTGATAGCAGAAACCCGCAAAAGCCACGGCCAGCGTGGAAAAGACCTGGCAGAGGATATCCACATATTCCGGGCGAAGGGTCAGGCTGACGCCCTCGGCAAACATATGGGGCAGCAGTTCCGGAAGGAAGCTGTCGCTGATGTTCTTGGCGCAGGCCAGCCCCAGCAGCACAGCAGGCACAAACCAGAGCGCACGCACCACGCCGCCGCAGCGCACGCGCGCGTTGGGCATGGCGCAGATGGCGAAGATGGCCATCAGCACAAAGGCGCCAATCTTCAGAAGCGGTACGGAAATGATGGCATGATAAATGCCCGAAGCAGAGGTATATCCGCCAAAGCCGTAATCCTGATAGTAGCTCACGGCCAGCACCGCATTGATGGCCGTGAGGCCAAAGAAGCCCACCGCCTGCATCGCGGAAGGCTCCTGCCTTTTTTTCATGCCAAAGCAGGTGATCCACAGGTTGGCATACACCACCGCCTCCATCACTATGTTGACGGACTGGCGGTCAAAGCCGACGGTACCGGCGGCATACGCCGCGCCCGTGGCACGGGCCTTCATCCACGCTCCATAGGTATAGAAAGCCCAGACGCCAACGATGGCCGCAAACAGGAAGCACAGATTGGCAAACGTGGCGGCCTTCTTGGCGGGCTTTGCGTTTGCTGCGGGCGCAGCGCTGACGCGTGCAGCCGTCCTCTGCGCGGGCTGAGCCGTCTTGCCAGCCGCAGCAGCCTGCGCCTTGGCCTGCTTTTTGCGGGCCTTGCGCTCGCTGATCACGCTTCCCAGCCACACAAGGCCGATGCCGACCGCGATCATGGCGATGCCCGGAAGGATTTCAATCTCCTTGCCAATCAGGCCGCCAACGGCCATGGCGACGCAGACAGAGCCAAACAGACTGCAGATGGATGCCAGAATGGAATTACGATAAATGACAAAACGCATACGGCGGCTCCTTATCGAACAGTAATGCGGTTGAGGCCCATGGTATTGGTATCTTCAGAGCTCAGCTGGAAATCGCGCGAAATCTTGAGCGTGTCAAACACCCGGTTGATCACGTCCAGGCCGCCATCGGCCAGGGCTTCCATGCCAATGCGCAGCGTCTTGTTGGGCTTCCTGCCGGGGAATACGATGAGCTCGCCAAAGTATTCCTCCATGCCGTCCACCGTGCCGCTGGCAATGTAGCGGATGACGGGATAGCCATCCACCTCGTACTTGCGGAAATCCACCATGGCGCTGTTGTCAACGCCGCTTCTGCTGAAAGACTTGAGAATGCCGTCCGCGTCGCTCGCGTCGTAGGAGATGCCGCCGATTTCGAGCTGCTGGGAGGTATAGACCAGGTTGGTGCGGTCCAGCGAAATCAGCCTGTCGCGCTCATCGCCTTCACCGGCCATCAGCTTGTAGCCCGGCATATGCACCCGCGCCATGCCGTAGGTGAGATCGCCATTCTCGTACAGCGCGCCGTACAGGCAGGAAGCCGTCAGATTGGGGTCGTCATCCTGCACGACCGTGGCAGAGCCGGGCGCCTGCGTCTGCGTTTTCTGCTTCTGGGTAAGCACGTTCTTCGTGATGTACTGCGCACCGTAATACACAGCCACAACCAGCACGATGCTCAGAAGGCGCTTGCCCAGCTTGCCCTTGGGCTTTGCCGGCTTGGACGGCTGAGCCGCCTGCGCAGGCTGAACGGGCTGGACGGGCTGCTGCGGCTCCACCGGCGCAGCCTTGGGCTGGGCAATCTCCACCTTGCTTCCGCAATAATTACAAAACCGGGCCTGATCCGAAATTTCTTTTCCACAATTGCTGCAAAACATGTTCTTGCTTCCTCTCGTTTTTCACAGTTCCAATCATTGATCCCTTTTGCACATGAACATATACGGAGCTGCAGCATTCCCTGATCTGTTCTGCAGATCCGTATACGATGCATCGTTGTTTTCCCTGCGTTATGGAACGCTGTTCCATTATAGGTTTCCCAGTGCTTCCCTGTCAACACACAATACGGTTTTACCCGCAGCGGGATTGAACACCGTATAGTGCGCATCCCAGCAGGCAGGCTGACGGCGATGGGCGCGGTATTGACCGTCCTGCTGATACAGCCCGTCCAGCTCCAGTCCCATGCTGAAGTGCGCATCCGATGCAACCACGATGGGTTTGTCCGTCTGAGGCTCGATCTTCAAAAGCGCCGTGCTGTGCGGAGCGATGGCGCCAAGGGTGACGGTTTCGCCGCTCTTCACGCCGGCGGTCCAGCAGCCGTCAAAGAAGCTGCTGACGGCATACACCCCATCCGGCGCATAAGCCGCGCCCAGCGTATCAGCGTCCAGGGTGACGGTCGCCGGGCAGGCGGCATCATCCGACCAGTTGATCAGCGCAATCAGCACACGGTCATTCCCCGGGAAGGCGACGCGCACTTTATCGGGGAAACGCCCGGAGTGCATCAGCGCAAGCGGCTGCACCGTCGTGCGCATGGGCGGAAGGAGATGGCGCAGCCGGGCAAGGCGGTTCGGATCGATGCGATCCAGCGGCTCGGTGGAGCACACAATGCCGCCGCCGATGAGCTGATTGACCACCATCGTGCGCACCTCGTCCTCATTGAGCAGACCATAGGTCAGGCGCAGGCCGCGTTCCATCTCGCTGTTGCGGCGGATCATCAGCGCGTCGGGGTCATTGTGCCACCAGGCGTTCATGTAGTAGCGCAGCAGGCTCTGCTTGATGGTGAAGGGCGCGGTCTTGCCGCCCTTGTTGATGGTGGACGCCCACATGGACAGCACGTCCGATCCGCTGCGCTGCGCATCCACCAGCCCGATGATGGGGTCGTACAATCCGCCGCACATGAGGAAATACGCGTCCTCCCCCATGCCCTTGCGGATGGCGGCCACGGCCTCGCGGTAAGCGCGGGCCGGGGTGATGAACTTGTTGTGGAAATCCGCATCTGCGTAGATCATCGGGGCGCGGGTGAAATCCAGCTTGTGGTAGGTGTAGCCCCAGTCGAAGGTGAAATGACGGTACAGCTCCGTAAAGTACGGCAGCGTATCCGGATGGGTGATATCCAGCACGTAATAGGTGGTGTCGTTCATGGGGAAGATGCAGGGCTGACCGGCTTTGTCCCGCAGGACCCACTCGGGATGCTCCAGCACCACGGGCGCGGTCTCCCTGGCCACAAAGGGGCTGGTCCAGATGCCGGGGCGGTATCCCGCCTTGCGGATACGGTCTGCCATCTCCTTCATGGGCGTCGGGAACTTGCTGTTGGGCTCCCAGTGCCCCAGCGTTTGCTCCCAGCCCTCGTCAATCTGAAAGACGTCAAAGGGCAGCTTTTGCTCCGCCATCTTTTTCAGGTTGACCATCACATCCTCCTCGGTGACGGTCAGGCCATAGTAGTACCAGGTGCAGAACACCGACGGCGGATCGCCCAGCAGAGACGGACGGGGCTGCGCCTTGTCCTGTGCAAAGCGGCGGATGCTCTCCTCCGGATTGTTGGTATGCTCCACGCGCAGGGTTTCCGTCACCAGCGTTTCGCCCGGACGGATGTACCGGTAAAACTGCACCCGGCTGGACAGAGACTGAAAATCGCCGGTTTCCGAAAGGATGATTTCCGTGCAGAACATCTGATCAAAGCCCGTCATGAAGGCGATGACACACCAGCGATCACCGCTGCCCAACACCGTCAGATGATCGCTGACCAGCCTTTTCTGTCCGCCATTGGCTGCCCTGTCGCCCGATTCGGTCATCCCGCCCAGCGCATCCAGCATGGCGTCGTCCATACAGCCCAGCGTGGCTACGGAAGGCATATCATTCTTGTGGCGGCCCGTACGCAGCACGCGGCAGCGATCAGCCGCCACGTCCAAAGCATCCAGCGAATCCGCGTGGAACACTTCAAATTCTTCCAGCCAGACGGGTTCGTCTGTCGGATTATGGAGGCGATAGCGAAATTCCTGGCAGGAAGGCTCGCAGGTCAGCTGCTCCCGCTCGATATGAAGCTGTTCGTACATGGTCAATCCTCCATTTTTGGCAAAAGCATGGCGCGGTACATGCTGCCACCGGTTGTTCTCATTCGTCGGGTTTGCTGGTTATGCGTGCTCAATCAGCCAGGCAAAGCCCTGGGCAATGCGCTGATCCACCTCGGCAAAATGCCCGCCGTTATGCCAGACCAGCTCGCATGCGCGCACATGTTCGTCCTGCTTCAGCTGGTCGTACTGCCAGCATGTCATATCCCCTACCGCAGCCATTTGCCTGCTGCGTGTTTTTTCTTCTTTCCGGCCAAGACTCAGGTAGACAATGCTGCCTTCGGGACATTGCCGGCGCTCTGCGTATTCCTTCCACCCCGGATACCACAGCGACCCGCTGAAGCTGGCCACGCCGTCAAACAGCCCGCTCTCATAAAACGCAAACAGGCTGAACAGCCCCGCCAGCGAATAGCCGCCAATCAGGCGGCGCGATGCACCGTCCGGCAGGCTGCTTTCTACATATGGAATGCAGAGATCCGCAAGCCAGGCAAGCGTCTCCTTCGCGCCGCCGGTGAATATCGCCTTTTCATTCTCTGCCGGAAGCGCCCACGGCGAATAATCCCGGTTCCATTCTTCCATTTCATACGCAACCAGCGTCCACGGCGCATGATTGCCCAGCTTTCTTTCGATAAGAGCGGCTACGCTTTCTCCCTGCTGCTCCCCATCGCACGAAGTGCCCCAATACATCACCGGGCCGTTTGGGCCATGCTGCCAGATCCGGCAGCAAACCCCGCCAATCTGTTCCACCCTGCACTCCATCTTTCTGGCCTCTTCTCTTCCAAAAAAAATCCAATGAAGATAAAGTTCTCGCTGTGGGGCTGTTTTCCTTTCATTAACATATATTGAATCGTTGCACTTGATTCCGTATAATAAACACATAGAAATCCAAGGAAGTGATCCCTTATGCTCCGTCCCGGCATTTATGAACAGCTGATCGACCGCCGTTTGGCGCACGAACTGGATCAACTGCCAGAGAATCAGAAGGCCACCGCCGCAATCGATCAGGCGGAGGCTTCTTCCGTGCTGTCTCAGTATGTGGCAGACGTCGTTCGTAAGGCGCTGGAACGGATGCATGACGGCAAATCCGAACTGCCGGATCAGGTGGCGCTTGTTAATCAGCTGGTCGCTATGGTCGGTGAGGTAGCAGAAGAGGATATCGACGGCATTTCCGTAGACGAACGCGCTCAGCAGCTGCTGGCGCTCATTGGTGATAAAGACCCTCGCATTGGGCTCGGCAAATCCGCAAAGGACGTTGTCCGTCCGGAAACGTCACTGGCGCAGAGCAGCCTGTTTACCGGTGCAGTCCATGAGCCGCAGATGTTCTCCGAATTGAAGAAAGAGATTGCCTCCGCCGACCGCATCGATATGCTGGTGTCCTTCATCAAATGGAGCGGTCTGCGCCTGATCATGGAGGAACTGACCGAGTTCACTCGGCGCGGCGGCGAGCTTCGTATCATCACCACATCCTACATGGGCGCGACGGATATAAAAGCCATTGAAGAACTGGCCAAGCTGGAAAATGTACAGATTAAGGTCTCCTATGATACTAAGCGTACCCGCCTGCATGCAAAGACGTATGTGTTCTACCGCGATACTGGCTTTACGACGGCATATGTCGGTTCTTCAAATCTGTCCAACGCAGCCATTTCAAGTGGCCTTGAATGGAATGTGAAGGTCACCGCACGCGATCTGCCGCAGACCATCCGCAAAATCGCTGCGACCTTTGATGCTTACTGGCATTCTGATGAATTTGAATTCTATAGCGACGACGAGCGCGAGCGCCTCGATCAAGCTCTGAAAGCTGAAAAGTATACCGGCGAACGTCCGCAGTTCCTGTTCGATATCCGCCCGTATCCCTATCAGCAGGAAATCCTCGATAAACTGCTGGCCGAGCGCGAGGTACGTGGCATCTGGCGCAATCTGGTGGTTGCTGCCACCGGTACCGGAAAAACTGTGATCTCCGCTCTGGACTATCGTCGTTTCTGTAAGCAAAATCTCGGCAAAGCAAACCGACTGCTGTTCATTGCTCACCGTGAGGAAATCCTCAAACAGAGCCGTGATACATTCGCTGGCGTGCTGAAGGATGCTAATTTCGGCGAACTCTATGTGGGCGGCTATAAGCCTGAATCGCTGGACCACCTGTTCATTTCCGTACAGACGCTGAATTCGCAGGCGTTCCATGAAAAGCTGCCTGCTGATTATTACGACTATATCGTCATTGACGAAACCCACCATGCTGCGGCGCACAGCTATGGCAAAGCTCTGGAATACTTCCAGCCGAAGATCATGCTTGGTCTGACAGCTACGCCGGAACGTATGGACGGTAAAAGCATTCTCGATTATTTTGGCGGACGTATTGCTGCGGATATCTGCCTGCCGGAAGCTATTGACCGCAAGCTGCTCTGTCCGTTCCAGTATTTCGGTGTATCTGACACCGTGGATCTGAGCGAGCTTCATTGGGTACGTGGTGGTTATGATAAATCCGAACTTAGCAACGTATATACCCTCAACCGGGCTGTTGCTGAAAAGCGCGCCGATCATATCCTGCGCAGTCTTGATCGCTATGCTACGGATATGAACGATGTTAAAGCGCTGGGCTTCTGTGTTTCAGTTGAGCATGCGAAGTTCATGGCAGATTATTTCAATGCCTGCGGCTTCCCGGCGATGTCTCTGGTTGGTTCTTCCTCCGATGAAGAACGCAGCAATGCCCGCAAGCGCCTTGTCAGCGGCAAAATTCGCATCATTTTCGTTGTGGACATCTATAACGAAGGCGTCGATATTCCTGAGGTCAATACCGTGCTTTTCCTGCGCCCGACGGAGTCTCTGACCATTTTCCTCCAGCAGCTTGGACGCGGTCTGCGTCTGGCTGATGGCAAGGACTGCCTCACGGTGCTGGATTTCATCGGCGCTGCCAACCGCAAGTACAACTTTGAGGAGAAATTTGCCTCGCTGCTCTCCGGCAACCATCGCAATGTGGAATACGAACTGCAGCATGGTTTTGTGAATGTCCCCAAAGGCTGTTACATCCAGCTGGAAAAGAAGGCAGCGCAGGTCATCCTTGGCAACATCCGCCAGAGTTATGGCTTCAAAGCCAAGCTGGTGAGCCTGATTGCTTCCTTTGAGGAGGACAGCGCGCAGCCGCTGACGCTGGCCAATTTCCTGCGCTATCATCATATGGATGCGCGGTCGTTGTATGCTAAATACAACTTCTCCAGGCTGTGTGTTGAGGCCGGTGTGCGTGAGCAGTATACTGAGTCCATCGAAGAAACCATGACCAAGGCCTTCAGTCGCTTGGTCACCATTGATTCTCGCCGCTGGATTCAGTTCCTGCTGGATATCCTACCGAGGCTAGACGATGTGGATTTCACCAAGCTCTCCCACATGGAGCAGCAGATGCTCAATATGTTCTATACGACCGTATGGCAGGAAACGATTGAGGATTTCGGTGCCGACGAGGTTTGGGAGAAGCTCTACACGCTGTGCGATAGCCCCGTGATGCTGCAGGAGCTGATTGAACTGTTGCGTTACCGTCTGGATGAGATCGACTTTATCGATGTTCCTGCAGGGCTGCCGTATGATTGCCCGCTGGATGTGCATTGCAGCTACAGCCGCGATCAGCTGTTGGTTGCGCTGGATTTCCTCAAACCCAAAACGCTGCGTGAAGGCGTG
>JAQXJZ010000111.1 GCA_029009515.1 bacterium | reverse complement strand
TGTTGAAATCCTGCGCCAGACGCACCATGGCGTCGTACACGCTGCTGTCGCCGTGGGGATGGTACTTACCCAGCACGTCGCCGACCAGACGCGCACTCTTGCGGTACGGCTTGTCGGGCGTCATGTTCAGTTCGTTCATCGCATAAATGATGCGGCGGTGCACCGGCTTCAGGCCGTCGCGCACATCCGGCAGCGCACGGTTGATGATAACCGCCATCGCATAGCTGATGAACGACTTTTTCATTTCCTGCTCAAGATCAATGGGAATGAGCTTATCGTTGATAGCGGAAGCCATTGTAGGTAATCACTCCTTATGGGAAGGGGTACGGGCAGGGCTCTGCCCTGCACCCGCCTAAGGGCTTCGCCCTTAGGAATCCCGTGTACCGCCTGCTTAGGCAGGCGGGGTGGGATTATCAAAGTATATGCGTAAAAGCAACTTACTGCGTCAAGCTGCAAAGGGGACGATACCGATTGCGAGCCGGGAGGCCCTCCGCCGACCGGCGGTCTTACCTGCAGCCCCAAACTCTAAATTCAAGCCCTGCGCGGCGATGCCGCGCAGTCCGGGGTGCAGGGGCACGGCCCCTGCTTAAATGTCCAGATCGGTGACCAGCTTGGCGTTTTCTTCGATGAACTCCTTGCGGGGCTCTACCTTGTCGCCCATCAGCAGGCTCATGATCTCGTCGGCGGCCATGGCGTCTTCCACGGTCACCTGCATCATGGTGCGGGTTTCGGGGTTCATGGTGGTCTGCCACAGCTGCTCGGCGCTCATTTCGCCCAGACCTTTGTAGCGCTGGATTTCCGGCTTGGGATCGCGGCCGATCTCCTGCATCAGCTTTTCCAGCTCGTTATCGTCGTAGACGTAGTATTCCTTCTTGTTCTTGGTCACCTTGTACAGAGGCGGCATGGCGATGTACACATAGCCCTTCTCAATCAGGGGACGCATGTAGCGGTAGAAGAAGGTGAGCATGAGGATGCGGATGTGCGCGCCATCGACGTCGGCGTCGGTCATGCAGACGATGCGGTGGTAGCGCAGCTTTTCGATGTTGAACTCATCGCCCCAGCCGCAGCCGAAAGCGGTGATCATGGCCTTGATCTCGTTGTTGGCCAGTGCACGGTCGAAGCGTACCTTCTCGACGTTCAGAATCTTGCCGCGCAGGGGCAGGATGGCCTGGAAGAAGCGGTCGCGGCCGGTCTTGGCACTGCCGCCGGCGCTGTCGCCCTCGACCAGGAAGATCTCGCACTTGGAGGGATCGCGCTCGGTGCAGTCGGCCAGCTTGCCGGGCAGGGAGGCGCTTTCCAGCACGGTCTTGCGGCGGGTGAGCTCACGGGCCTTGCGGGCGGCTTCGCGGGCGCGGGCAGCGCCTACGCAGCGGTCCAGGATGATGCGGGCGATGGCGGGATTCTCACCCAGGAAGGTGGACAGCTTGTCATACACCAGATTGTCCACAATGCCGCGCACTTCGCTGTTGCCCAGCTTCGACTTGGTCTGACCCTCAAACTGCGGCTCCATCAGCTTGACGGATACGATGGCGGCGATGCTCTCGCGCACGTCCTCGCTCTTGAGGTTGGAGTCGTTGTCCTTGAGGAACTTGAACTGACGGCCGTACTCGTTGATTGCGAGGGTGAGCGCGGCGGAGAAGCCGGTCAGATGAGTGCCGCCCTAGGGCGTGTGGATGTTGTTGGCGAAGGTGTAAATGTTCTCCTGGTAGGTGTCGTTGTACTGGAACGCCACCTCCACAGTGGTTCCCTTCACCACGCCCTCCATGTAGATGGGCTCCTCAAAGAGCACTTCCTTGTTCTTATTGAGGTACTTGACAAACTCAATGATGCCGCCCTCATAGTGGAACACGCGCTCGGTGACAGGATCGGTGCGTTCGTCGGTAAAAGTGATGCGCACGCCCTTGTTGAGGAAGGCCATCTCGCGCAGGCGGGCCTTGAGAATGTTGTACTGGAACTCGCCAGTCTCAAACACGCCGTCCAGATTGTCCGTGTCGTTGCGCGCGTCGGGCCAGAACTGGATGGTGGTGCCGGTGCGGTCGGTCTCGCCGATCACCTTCAGGTCATAGAGCACCTTGCCGCGCTCGTACTCCTGCTGATAGATCTTGCCGTCCTGATACACGGTCACCTTCAGGTGACGGGAAAGAGCATTGACCACGCTCGCGCCCACGCCGTGCAGGCCGCCGGACACCTTGTAGCCCTCGCCGCCAAACTTGCCGCCGGCATGCAGCACAGTCAAACACACTTCCACGGCGGGACGGCCCAGTTTGGGGTGAATGCCCACGGGGAAGCCGCGGCCATTGTCCTGCACCTCGCAGCTGCCATCCTTGTGCAGGATGACGTTGATATCCGTGCAATAACCGGCCAGCGCCTCGTCGATGGCGTTGTCCACAATCTCATATACGCAGTGATGCAGCCCGCGGAAGTCCGTCGAGCCGATATACATACCAGGACGCTTGCGCACGGCCTCCAGGCCCTCAAGCACCTGAATCTGCGTCTCGTCATATACATGTTCTTCCACAGCAGTCGCGCTCTGGATGGGCGTTTCATTTTCAGGCATAGGATTCATGCCGGGGGTCAATTCGGTCACCAAAAGTCCACTCCCTTCGGCGCCTCATGCGCCGGGTCTTGCCCAAGTGACGGGCATGCAAAACCGCCTCGCAAAAGAGGCGATTTCTGCCCTTATATTATACCATTTTTTCATGATAAAGAAAAGGGGTTTCTTCCTTATTATATAGGACGGCGGCCAAAACCCAACCAAATAAAACAAAAGTCTGCAATGTTTTCACACTGCAGACCTTTGTCTAAAATGTCTGTGCTTTAATCCAGAATCAAGCTGTTATACTGAGACTGGGTGACCGATCCGGTAACGGTCTTGCCGGTGTCACGCTGCCAGTTGCGCACAGCCTCCGCCAGCTCCACGGTGTACACATCGTCTACTTCGTCGTGAAGATAACCCATGCGTTGCATGCGGCGTGCCACGCTTTTTACCTCAGCGCCGCGGCTGCCCACATAAAGCATGAACTTGGTGCTTACCTTGGTCTTAGAATTGCTATTGAGCACAGCCAGCGTCTTGGGGCCGACCATGCCGTCCTGACTCAGTCCCTTCTGTGCCTGGAACTTGATGACTGCCGCAAGCGTGAGATCGCCATAGATACCGTCGATGGATCCCTTGTACACGCCTACGTCGCGCAAGGCGCGCTGCAGACTCTTTACGCGATCGCCCTTGCAGCCGTAATACAGCGTACCGGGGTTCTCGGGCTTGGTCTGCTGCTTGAGCTGAGTGTTGCTGGTCTTGTTCAGGGCGCTCTTGCCCTCATACAGGGCGGTCAGGGTCTTATTGCCGGGCTTGCCGTCAGCACGGATGCCCACGGAGTTCTGGAACTTGCGCACCGCGCTGCGGGTGCTTTCGCCAAACACACCGTCCACCGATCCCTTATAGAACCCCTTGGTCTTAAGAGCGTTTTGCAGCTTGCGCACGCGGTTGCTGGTTTCGCCATAGGGAATGGTCTTATACTCAGCAAAGGCTGTCAACACCACGGACAGGCACAGCACCAGCGCAAACAAAAAGGCCAGCATGCGAAGAATGGATTGTTTCATAGCGGATTCCCCCTTTTTACATTCAACCGTCTGCGACGGGAATTCTCAGCAGTAAAAAGTATACTGCAATCTCCTACGCACTTCCATACTCTGCCGCGCTTCGTTCATCATTTGTTAGGTTCTGGTAACATCTTTCCTGCCGCGACATCCTTTTTTCATATTTTTGCCGTCTTTTCGCGCGAAAACCGCAAATCATTTGACCGTCTTGCCAAGCTGTGCTATAATATTGTGCTGAAAATAGAACCGGGCGGTAATGGTTTCCCTTCGTGATCTTTGCCACCCAATGTGATACAGAAAGGTTGATACCGATGTCTGGACATAGCAAATGGCATAACATTCAGGCCAAGAAGGGCAAGACCGACGCTGCCCGCGGCAAGATCTTTACCAAGATCGGCCGTGAGATCGCCATCGCCGTGCGAGAAGGCGGCTCCAACCCTGAAAGCAACTCCAAGCTGCGCGATATCATCGCCAAGGCGAAGAGCAACAACATGCCCAACGACAACATCAAGCGTTCCATCATGAAGGCTTCCGGCGAGCTGGGCAATGTGGACTACGAAGAAATCACCTACGAAGGCTATGCCCCCGGCGGCGTGGCCGTGATCGTGGAAGCCATCACCGACAGCCGCAACCGCACCGCCAGCGACGTGCGTCACTGCTTTGCCAAGAACGACGGTTCTCTGGGCGTGACCGGCAGCGTGGGCTTCATGTTTGACAAGAAGGGCGTGCTGGTCATCGAGCGCACCGCCGATATGGACGAGGACGAAATGATGATGACCGTGCTGGATGCCGGCGCCGAGGACATGGAAGTGATGGATGACGCCTTTGAAGTCACCACCGCCCCCAACGATTTCTCCGCCGTTCGCGAAACCCTCGAGGGTCAGGGCATCACCTTCCTGAGCGCCGAGGTGCAGATGGTGCCCCAGAACACCGTCGTGCCTCCCGATGAGGAAACCCTCCTCAAGATCCAGAAGCTGCTGGAAATGCTCGAGGACAACGACGATGTGCAGAACGTGTGGCACAACGCCGAGCTGCCCGAAGAGGAAGAAGAGGACTAATCGATACGTTAAAAGGGACTTGCAGTTTTGCAAGTCCCTTTTTGTGTGAGGTGCGGCAGGGAGGCGCTGCCTCCCTGCACCCTCCGCCAAAGGGTTTCACCCTTTGGACACCCGTGTTTTGCGGCTGCTTTGCAGCCGCAAGGGCGGGTGTTTTTTTGTTAGTGATACATAGCCATATAGGGGCCGTGAGCTTCGATCAGCTCGTCCACCATGCGGATGATGTCGTCAATGGACAATTCAGCTGCGGTGTGGGGCTCCAGCATGGCGGCGCGGATGATGTCCTCGCGCTTGCGGGTGCGGGCCGCCTCGATGGTGAGCAGCTGGGTGTTGATGTTGGTCATGTTCATGGCAGCGCACACCGGCGGCAGCGCGCCCACATAGGTGGGATGAATGCCCGCGCCGTCCACCAGGCAGGGCACTTCCACACAGGCATGCTCCGGGAAGTCGCTGATGAGACGGCCGGTGTTGAGCACATTGCCGCCGATGCGGATGGGCTGGTCGGTCACAATGGCTTCCATGATCAGCGAGGCATACTCGCGGGAGCGGGTATGGCTGAGGCTGTCATCCTCCATCAGCTTGCGGCTCATCTCGCCCCAGTCGGCAATCTGCTTGATGCAGCGGCGCGGATATTCATCCAGCGGAATGTTGAA
Organism: bacterium; assembly: GCA_029009515.1. Taxonomy (GTDB): domain Bacteria; phylum Bacillota; class Clostridia; order Christensenellales; family Aristaeellaceae; genus Limiplasma. Next base: position 24,445 of record JAQXJZ010000111.1, on the reverse strand, counting down.
GCGGTCGATCAGCTCCGGATACTTGTCCTTGATGTAGAAGCAGTTGTATTCGGCGTTGTGCTCGCTGGACTCGGTGCAGTAGTAGCCCAGCTTGTCGATGTAATCGAAACGCACCATATCATCGTGCTTTTCTGCGGCGTTCTTTTCCTTCGCGCGGCGGCGGATCTCGGGATAGAGATCATTGCCGTCCTTGTCCTGCAGGGACAGCAGCCAGCCCATGTGGTTGATGCCGGCGATCAGTTCCTTGCGGCCTTCCAGCTTGTCCTCCATGCCCAGCTTCTTGAGCAGGCCTTCGGAGCACACCTGCACGCTGTGGCACAGACCAACGGTCTTGATCTTGGTGTAGCGCAGCATATAGCCGGTCAGCATGGCCATGGGATTGGTGTAGTTGAGGAAATAGGCGTCCGGGCAAACCTCCTCCATATCGCGCGCAAAATCGGCCATTACGGGAATGGTGCGCAGCGCGCGCATGATGCCGCCAATGCCCAGCGTATCCGCGATGGTCTGCCTGAGGCCGTACTTTTTGGGAATTTCAAAATCGATGATGGTGCAGGGATCATAGAAGCCCACCTGAATGGCATTGACCACGAAGCGCGCGCCGCGCAGGGCCTCCTTGCGGTTCTCCACGCCCAGATAGGTGCGGATGACGGCACGGCCCTCGTTGACGTTGCGGTTGATGGTGGACAGGATGCGGCAGCTCTCCTCCAGACGCTGGCCGTCGATGTCGTACAGCGCAATTTCGCATTCCCTGAGGGCAGGCGTGCACATCACGTCGCCCAGCACGTTGCGGGCAAACACCGTGCTGCCCGCGCCCATGAAAGTGATTTTTAGCATAGATGGCTCCCCCTTAGGCTTCGTTCAGTATCTCCTTTGCGCGACGGTACTTCTCACGCCAGCGCGCAAGTGTTTCTTCGGGAATGTCACAACCAATACAACGCATCTCATCGCTGTTGTGCGCAAGATCCGCCAGTTTCACCGCTTTTGCAACGGGGTTGTCTTTGATCGGACGCACATACTCGAAATAATCTACACTTTCGTCATGCGTAAGCAGTGCCACCGCCTGCGTCACTTCCGGTGGAAACTCCTCCGCCAGCTGCTCAATCGTCCAGTCCGTGTCCTCCACCAGATCGTGCAGAAGAGCCACACAGGTGGTGATCTCGTCCGTCATCTGTTCCGCCAGATGATACGGGTGGAACACATAGGGCATGCCGTTGTAATCCAGCTGACCGTGATGCGCCTCGTACGCCAGCTTCATGGCCTTCATAGTGAGCGGGGTGTAGATCATTCTTCTTCCTCCTTCGCTTTGGGCGTGGGAATAAACTCCGTGCCCAGGAACGCGCTCAGCTGCCTGCGCGCCTCGTCAAAATCCACCTGACGGGTGCTCATGCCCGCGTAGGTGATGGGCTCCATGGCCGCGTCCGGCGGCATCTGAATGCCCTGCGCATCCACGCCGCGCAGTTCCAGCGCGTAACCAGCCGCCTGCAGGAAATCCGCCATGGTCATGTTGGTGGTCACAATGTTGGCCGACACGTCGTTGATGAGCTGCATGGCGTCGCCCAGCGATGCATTGGCGTACTTCTGCGCCAGCGTGCCCAGTACCGTGCGGATGCGGCGGGTGCGGCCGCTGTCGCCGTCGCCGCCCACCTTGCGGATGCGCATGTAGATAACCGCCGCATGGCCGCCAAAGAGATACGTGCCAGCCTTGTTCATGCTGGGCTTGGTGGAATCGCGCGAGATGCGGTAGCGGTTGAGGTAATCCGCCTCGGCGTCCGTCACGGTGATCTCCACGCCGCCCATGGAATCGATGATGGTCTGCACATTGTCCATGCTGAAGAGCAGGTACTTGTCCACCTTCACGCCGAAATGGGTGCTGACGATCTCGCAAAGAGCCTCAGGGCCATAATTCTTGGCGATGTAGGTAAACCGGCCAATGCCGCCGTCAGGGCGCTTGATGAGCATTTCGCGCGAAAAAGTGGTAAACAGCAGCCGCTGCTCCTTCGTGTCCAGCGTGACCAGAATCACGCCGTCGGTGTTGCCCAGCTTGCGGGCATTGCCCTCCCAGTTATCGATGCAGGCAAACAGATAGTGGTGCTGCCCTTCCTTCGCCTCAGGGAGCGAATCATAATCCAGCGGATAAATCTCCCGCGGCTGATCCGCCAAAGCAGTACCCAAAAGCATCATCAAGCACAATACCAAACAAACAACCCGTCTGAACATTTCCACAACTCCTTAAAACAACCCTTTGAGGCCGCTTTGCGGCCTCAATACACGGGATTCTTAAGGGGTGCTGCGCACGGCACAGGTAACAGAACATGTGTCCACCGCAGGTGCCCTTAAGCAGGGTGCAGGGGCGGCGCCCCTGCGCTCGTTCCTCGTACAAAAACCCCCGTACAGCATTTCGCCATACAGGGGTTTTCGATATTCACAGGGCAAAACCCTGCTTTTCGGGCAAGTTGTTACGCTTTGGCAAGCAGCTCCAGCAGGCGGTTGCTGCGGGTGAGGAAGGTGGTGATCTCGTCCTTTTCGAGGGGACGGGTGCTCATGCGGGCCAGATCGTAGAGCTGGGCGGCCATGAGATCGCGCTTTTCGCCGGCCTCGGCGGTCAGCAGGGACTGGACGACGGCATTGCCGGCATTGAGCACGAGGGTGTGCATTTCGGGCAGCTTGAAGTCCTGACCGTAGATGCGGCTCATTTCGCCAAAGCGGCGGCCCTGCTCGTCCTGGGTGAGGATGGCGGGCATGCTTTCGTCCTTGAGGGCGGTGACCTTCACGGTCAGATCGTCCTTGCCGGTGGCAGCCTTGAACAGCTCCGCCATGGCGGCTTCGCGGCCTTCGTTGAGCTTCTTTTCATCCTCGGTCTGATCCTTGGTGAAGGTATCGCTGTCGGCGTCCACGCGGGCAAACTTGAGGTCCTCCACGCCGCCCTGATACTCCATGAAGCTCAGGAAGTTCAGGTCGATCAGCGCGTCCATCACCACCACGTCGATGCCCTCTGCGTCGTACATGGAAACGCTCGCGCTCTGGCGGGTGGGATCATTGGTGTAGATGATCTTCTTGCCCAGACGGCCTTCGTGCTTGGACAGGTACTCCTGCACGGTCATGTACTCGCCCTTGGTGGTCTTGTACAGCAGGGTGTCCTTGACCTGTTCGAAGAACTTGCTGTCGCGCATGCAGCCGTACTTGACGAAGGGATGGATGTCATCCCAGTAGGTCTGATAGTTTTCGCGCTCGGTGTTGAACAGGCCGGTCAGCCTGTCGGCCACCTTGCGGGTGATGTAAGCGGAGAGCTTCTTGACGTAGCCGTCGTTCTGCAGGAAGGAGCGGCTGACGTTGAGGGGCAGGTCGGGGCAGTCGATGACGCCCTTGAGGAGCATGAGGAACTCGGGGATGACTTCCTTGATGTTGTTGGCCACGAACACCTGGCCGCTGAACAGCTTGATCTCGCCCTCACGGGTGCCGAAATCGTTGGTCAGCTTGGGGAAGTACAGGATGCCCTTGAGGTTGAAGGGATAGTCCACGTTGAGGTGCACGTAGAACAGAGGATCCTCAAAGGTATGGAACACATCGCGGTAGAACTGCTTGTACTCGTCCTCGGTGCAGTCGCGGGGCGCCTTGAGCCACAGGGGCGCGGTGGCGTTGATGAGCACGGGCTCCTTCTTTTCGGGCGCGGGCGCTTCCTCTCCTTCGGCGGTGGTGACGGGCACTTCTTCCTTGATCACGTCAAAATACACGGGCGTGTTCATGAAGCCGCAGTAGCGGTCCAGCACCTCGCGCACGCGGTACTCCTGCAGGAATTCCTTTTCCTCTTCGCTCACGGTGAGGATGATATCCGTACCGCGCTCGGTGCGGCTGCCCTCGCTCATGGCAAAGGCCATGCCGTCCTCGCTCTCCCAGCGCACGGGCGTGCCGTTCTCGCTCAGGGTTTCGATGACGACCTTCGCGGCCACCATGAAGGCAGAATAGAAGCCCAGGCCGAAATGGCCGATGATGCCGCCCTTTTCCTCGCCCTCGTAGTTCTTGAGAAACTCTTCAGCGCCGGAGAAGGCCACCTGATTGATGTACTTTTCCACCTCTTCGGCGGTCATGCCGATGCCGTTGTCGCTCACGCGCAGCTCGCCGGCCTTCTCGTCCAGCGTGACGGTCACGCGGTAGGCTTCGTCGGATGCGGGATGGAGCATCTTATGCTTGGTGATGGCGTCGCAGCCGTTGGACACCAGCTCGCGAAGAAAGATGTCCTTGTCGGAATACAGCCAGCGCTTGATGATGGGCATGATGTTCTGCGCATGGATGGAAATGTTGCCCTGCTGATTGGTCATAAGTGTACGCCTCCTGAATGTTGTCAAAAAATGCGGGCGGCGAAAAAAGATCCGCCCTGCATTCCGTATTGTAGCAGAGAAGCAAACAAAAAGCAACGAAAAATTAGCACTCATCGAGCCTGAGTGCTAACAATTTTCGGTTCGTTCATATTTTCAGCCATCAGCTTGTGGAATGCCTCGCACTGCAGGCGGTTGAGGGTGCGCATCAGCCTCAGCGACCCCCGCACATCACCTTCCTCAAAAAGCTGAGCAGCCCGTGCGCGCAGAAAATGCCATTCATCGCGGTATTCCTTCATGCTTCCGCCTCCTTTCGACTCCAGCATAGCGTGAGAAAAGGTCGAAAGCAATAGCAATGTTTGTCGAACGATGACAGATGCACGTTTTTTTGACGTTTATTGCGCCACGTTATTCACAGGCGCGCCATCGAGGTACGCGCGCAGGTTGGCCACCGCCGTGTCCATCAGACGCTGGCGGCTTTCTTTGGACGCCCACGCGATGTGCGGCGTGATGAGGCAGTTGCTCAGCCCCAAAAGCGGATTGTCCTCGCGGATAGGCTCCACGCTGGCCACGTCCACCGCCGCGCCCTGCACCTTGCCCGAAAGGAGCGCCTGGCGCAGATCCGCCTCGTTGATCAGGCCGCCGCGCGCGGTGTTGATGAGGAGCACGCCGTCCTTCATCATGGCAATGCTCTGCGCGTTGATGAAGCCCGCGTTGCTTTCCGTCAGCGGACAGTGCAGGGAGATGACGTCGCTTTCGCGAAGCACGCGCTCCAGCGTCACCATGCCCTCGCCGCCGCTTTGACGGCAGCACATCACCTTCATGCCAAAGGCCTTGGCAATCTCTGCCGTGGCCTGACCGATGCGGCCATAGCCCACAATGCCCATGGTCTTGCCCGCCAGCTCAATGAGCGGATAATCCCAGAAGCAGAAGTCGCGGCCACGGGTCCAGCGCCCCTCCTGCACCGCCTGATTGTGATGCCCCACGTGGTGGCACAGTTCCAGCAGCAGTGCAAACACATACTGCGCCACTGCCTGTGTGCCGTAGGACGGAATATTGGTAACCACAATGCCGCGCGCTCTGGCCGCCGCCACATCCACCACATTGTAGCCCGTGGCCAGCACGCCCACGTAGCGCATGCCGGGGCATGCATCCATGGTTTCGGCCGAAATGGGCGTTTTGTTGGTGATGACGATGGAGGCGCTGCCAATGCGCGCAAGGATCTCTTCCGGCTTCGTGTGCTCGTAAACCGTGGTATGACCCAGCTTTTCAAAGCCTTCCCAGCTCAGATCGCCGGGATTTTCCGCATATCCGTCCAGAATGACGATCTCCATGGTCTGTTTCTCCTTCAGCGGTACACCTTGTACGGGATGCCCGCTTTTTCAAAGCAGTCGGTAAACATTTGGGGCGTTTGCGCGTCAGCAAACTCCGGCTGATATTCCATGCCCACCATTTCATACTTGGCGCCGGCCGCGCGCTGATAGGGCAGCAGCTCCACGCACTGCAGCGCTTTGGCGCCGCTCACCAGCTGCGCCGCGGTTTCAAAGTGCGCGGGGTTGTCGTTCACGCCGGGGATGATGGGCATGCGCAGGATAAAGGGCGTGTCCCCCGCGGCCAGCATCTGCGCATGGCGGCGGATGGGGGCCTGATCCACGCCGGTAAAGTGGCGGTGCAGCTCCGGATCGGACACCTTCCAGTCCATCATGATCAGATCGCAGCATGCCATGGCGTCTGCAAACACCTCATCGGACGCATAGGCGCTGGTTTCGATGGCCTTGTGCACGCCGGAAAGGCGGCTGAAAACATCCTTCACAAACGGCCACTGCATCAGCGGCTCGCCGCCGGAAAAGGTCACGCCGCCGCCGGACAGGGCGTACACATCCGCATCTTTTTGCAGCTTCGCGGCCAGATTCTCCGCCTGCCAGCGCTCGCCCACAATTTTGCGCAGGCTGCCGCGGCAGGCCGTCACGCATGCGCCGCAGGCATTGCACACCGCCGGATGGCTGCATGCCGCATCGCACGCGCCGCAGTGGGTGCAGGCGGCGCGGCTCACCATCAGCTGAGGCTCCTTGCGCAGGCCTTCGGGATTGTGGCACCACTGGCAGCGCAGCGGGCAGCCCTTGACAAACACGGTCGTGCGGATGCCCGGGCCGTCAAAAACGGCAAATTCCTTGATGTCAAATACAACGCCAGTACTCATAGGTTCAGCTCCGCGCGACGGATGATGTGATCCTGATACACCTTGTCCAATTCCACAAAGTAGCCGCTCCAGCCCCATACGCGCACGATGAGATTGCGGTGGTTTTCGGGGTGCTTCTGCGCATCCAGCAGGCGGTCGCGGTTGACGGTGTTCAGCTGCAGCTGATGGCCGCCGCGCAGCACAAACAGCCTGACCAGCTGCGCCACCTTGGTGATGGACTCCGGCTGGGTGAACACGCTGTCGGAAAATTCAATGGTCAGCGGGCCGCCGTTGATGACCTCCGCCAGATCGGGCTTGGTGAAGGATTTGATGAGCGATACGGGGCCGTTGAGCTTGAGATTGAGCGACGGCGCATAGTTGGCCGGCAGCGGAACGCCCTTTTCACGCCCATCGGCGGTGGCGCCCAGCTCGTTGGCATGGAAGATATAGAACATGGCCGATCCCGTGCCCGCGCGCACGATGCCGCCGCGCTCATTGCGCAGCCCCTGCACCGCCTCGGAGAAGGTGTGCAGCAGCCACGAGGCATGCTGATCCGCCGCATCCTGATCGTTGCCCATCTTGGGGCATTCGGTTTTCAGGTGATGGTGCAGCGCTTCATAGCCGTGGAAGTTGGCCTCCATGGCGTCCAGCAGCGTCTGAACGGGCAGGTTTTCGCCAAACACAGCCTGCTCCACCGCCGCCAGCATATCCGCCGCAGGCGCAAGGCCGGTGCCGTGCAGGCCCCAGTTGTTGTACGTGCTGCCAAGGGAAATATCGCGCGCTTCCTCCACGCAGTTGTCAAAGAACATCGACAGATACGGCGAAGGAATGACATACAGGTCGTGGCGCTCGCTGATGATCTGCCGGACGGTGGCAAAGAGATCGTCGCGGATGTGCTGCTTCAGTTCGTCCATGCTCCGGCATCCGGCCAGCTTGGTGCGGATAGCCTCATCCACCAGATTGGCCATGGGCAGCGCGCCGATGTTGGGAATCTCCATGCCGCGCCCGGGAATGATGAACTCCCAGCAGGCGGCCATGGCGTAGTTGCGTGCATCGGGCGTGGCATAGCCCAGCTTTTCAAGCGCCGGGATGGCCACGTCGTCGTTTTCATACTGGGGGAAGCCCAGCCCCAGCTTAGTCAGCTGCGTACCCAGCTCAAAGGCCTCCAGAGGCGTCTGAGCGCTGACGCGCAGGTTGATCTTGGGGTCGATCAGGCGCAGCTCCGCCGATGCCTTCAGGCACATTTCGCTCAGCAGGTTATAGCCGTCCTGACCATCGGGCGTCATGCCGCCCAGCACCATGCTCTGGCCGTTGTCGCCCTGCTGCATGCCGGGATAGAGATCGCTGTCGCGGTTGCAGGCCAGGAAGAACGCCTCCAGCAGTTCAAACGCGCTCTCCTGCGTTTCCGTGCCGTTTGCCAGATCGGCGCGCAGATACGGCCACATGTACTGGTCAAAGCGGCCCAGCGTGTTGTGATAATCGCCCTCGCACCACATGGCGTAGTGCAGCACGCGCAGCGACTGCAGCGCCTCGCGGAAGGTGCGCGCCGGTTGCGCCGGCACATGCGCAAGCACATCCGCCACATCGGCCATGCCAGCCTCGCGCGCGGCTTTTTCATAGCGGCTGGTGAGGTTCACAACGGCGTCGATGGAGATGCGCATGGCTTCGTGCTCCATCTGAGCGCCCAGCTGATCGCGCACAGCCAGCAGGCCGCTGGCAATCACCTTGCCGTAATCCGGCGAAAGGTTGCTCACATTGCCCATTTCATGAATGAAATGGTTCTGGCAGATTTCGTCCCATTCTGCCTTGTCAAAAATCATGGGCAGATTGGGCACCGTGCGCGTGAAGGCAATCAGCTCGCCTTCAAACAGATAGGGCTGTTCCATTTCGAGGCTCTGTTTGAGACGGTTGGCCGTGCGCAGCACATCCGGCATGTCCGGCGCGCGGTAACACAAAGGCAGCGCATCATCCAGCTGCATGCGCGCAGCATGATGCACCCGGTTCCACATCTGATCCTTCAGCAGTTGAATTCGATCCGTCATCTGTTTTCACCTATTTCGGCTGGTTTTGCTAAAAGAATTCTGCGGCCTTCGGCTTTTTTCCTCTTGCCGAAGACCGCAGAAATCATCTTTGATCAATTGTGAGTGTTTTTCGGTGGAAACTGCGCATTCCGCACTGCGGGCACTTCATTTTGCGGCTGCGTCCGATATGCGGCGCAAAGAACACCGCCTTCATGGAAGGCACGTAGCGGTGCTTGCAATGCGGGCATTCGTAATACCCGGCTTCGCGCTCAATTTTGAGCGCCCACACCATGCCGCCCATGAAGATGATCATGCCGGTCACAATGAGCACAATGCGCCACCAGGTGTTTTCCACCGCAAAGCTGGCGGCAAAGATCATGACGATGAACGCGATGGAGGCCGTATAGCCAATGACGCATTCCAGCGCCAGCAGCTTTTTGTTGCTCATTTCCTCCTGTTTGCGCATCTCCAGCAGGTTTTCCTCGGCTTTTTTCTGATAGTTGTCCATGCTGATGTGTTCCCCGGTCAGGAGCTCGTTGACATTGATGTGAAGCAGGCTGCACAGCTCCAGCATGATGGACACATCCGGCATGCTGCGGCCGTTTTCCCACTTGGAGATGGCCCGGTCGGTGATACCCAGCTTTTCCGCCAGCGCCGCCTGCGTGTATCCCGCTTCCTTGCGGCAGGCTGCGATGAACCCGCCGATTTTTTCCTGATCCATGAGAACCCCTCCTTTCAGGGATGAGCCTAGCATTCACCCTGTCAAAACGCCACGAACCAGCGGTAGAACTGCGCATCAACCGGTGGTTGAGTGCCGCAAAACCCTTGCAAAATCACGTAAAGCTGGTAAACAGATCCGCCTTGTTCACGCTCTCGGTATGCAGATAGACGTCCATGAAGGTTACGCCGTTTTTCTCGTACACATGCTCAAAGCAGCTCAGCACATGATCCGCCGGTTTTTCACGGAAGCCGTTGGCGTGCAGATGCTCCAGCACGCGCCTGTAGGCGTTGGGAATGCGCTCAAACGCCGCCGCAAAGGGATCGCGCACGGTGATGACCGCGTAGTCCGCCTCCAGCTGCTCCGCATACTCCACGCCGGGCGCATCGGTTTCAAACCCCTTGGGAAGCACATAGGCGCACACATAGCCGCGCAGGTGGAAGCGGTTTTGCTGCTCGGATGACACAAAGGGAAAATCCCACCCGATGCGCACGGCATCCGGGTAGAGGCTCAGAAGGCCGCAGCTTCTGGCCCAGCGCTCCATGTAGGCGTTCACATCATCCTCCGGGTTGGGCGTGATCATCACATACCGCGCCATGCGGAAGGGCGCCACCCGCCGGATGACCACATCGGAATAGATATCCTCGCAGCCGGCGATGTTTTCACGCACGAGCGCATCCAGCTTGCATGCAAACGCCTCGCACATCTCCACCAGCTTGCCCAGTTCCGGGATCACCTCGTCCGCTTCCCAGCGCGACACGGTCTGCCGCGTCACGTTCATGCGCTCCGCCAGCTGTTCCTGCGTCCATTTCTTCTGTTTTCGCAGATACTGAATATTCCTGCCTAAGCTCATAGCATCCTCCGTTGTGCGTTGTTTCCGCGGGCCCCGGAACGGTTTTCATTATGCCATGGCTGCATGGCATGCGCCACCAACCACCGCTTGCGTTTCATGCGGAGGATGTAACACGGCATGCGACAAGGTTCTCACTCCACCACAAAATCCGTCCATTCGGCGTGGTTGTACACCATCACGTCATCCGGCTTTTTCATGCCCAGTTTTTCATAGAACCCCACGGCATTTTCGTTTGCGCAGGTGTACATAATGATGTTCTCCTCGCCGCCCGCCGCTTCCAGCAGTCGCTTCACCAGCGCCCGGCCGATGCCCTGCCCGGTGCAGCGGCGCACCACGCCCAGATCGGTGATGAACAGCCAATAGGCAAAATCCGTGATGCCAAAGCACACGCCCACCAGCTCGCCCGCTTCATCCCTAGCCGTCAGGCTGATGGACACGCGGCTGACCAGCGTGCGCATGCGATCCTCAAAGCGCTCCTTGGGGTATTGGGAGCCCAGATCGGATTGCTTGAGAAAAGCGATGTATTCCTCTGCGGTGATGCGTTCTTCGGTGATGGTGTAGGGATGATCCATTCTGATCGGCTCCTTATTCAAATGAAATGCCCGTCAGCAAAATACCCGATGCCATGATCTCCTCGATCACCGGCGGCAGCGTATCCTGCCCCTGTTCCTCGGGCAGCACGAAACGGAAACGGTAGCTGTAGCCGGTTTCCGCGCGCATCAGCAGTGTCTACTGCCAGTTATACGCTTCTGCGTCATAGGCCATGTGGTTTCTGCCGTCAATGGCGATGTTTTGCAACAGAACGATCCTGTTGGAAGGATCCCGCACCTTGCGCAGAATACCTTTCTGATCCTTCTCGTTGTCCAGCATGGTATGAACGTTGATCTCCATGCCCGTACCGGGATGCCGGAAGGTATACCTTGCGCCAAAGCGATCCCGCGCCGCTTCCTCCTCCGTCAGCACTAAGCCATCCGGCAGGATGACCATCATCGTTCCCTGCGCCGTTTCCAGCTGCATCGTGAGCGCGCAGGCGGATGACCAGCCCAGCGCCAGCAGCATGAACAAAATCCACAGCCCTTTTTCATTGGCCTTCCGGGTTCGTCTTCTGACAGATGTCCTGCCAGGCCTCGTCATCAATGGGCTCGCGCCGGTACAGCATGCGCGCATCCTCCTGCGTGATGGGCCGGATGACACGGCACGGATTGCCCGCCGCCACCACATTTTCCGGCAGATCGCGCGTGACCACGCTGCCTGCGCCCACCACCGTGCCGCTACCGATGGTCACGCCCGGCAGGATGACCGTGCTGCCGCCAATCCAGCAGCGATCGCCGATGGTGACCGGCTTGCCGTACTCCCATCCGGTGCTGCGCGTGCCCGGATGCACCGGATGGCCTGCCGTGTAGATGGACACATCCGGCCCCAGCAGGCAGTCATCGCCAATGGTGATGGGGCCCACATCCACCAACGTGCAGTTGTAGTTGGCAAAGAAGCCCTTGCCCAGGTGGATATGCGTGCCGTACTCGCAGTAAAAAGGCGGAATGACCGTCATATCCTGCGAATCCGGCACCACCTGTTTGGCCGCCTCGTTGATCCTGTCCTGCTCCCAGCGGTCGATGGCGTTAAGCGCCTTGAGCTTTTTCCGGCAGGCCACCATTTCCTCAAACATGCTTTCGTCCGCAATATAGGCAAGTCCGCTGTCGCGGCGTTCGATCTGTGTCATGCTTCGTTCTTCTCTTTGATGCGCACAGCTTCAAAGCTGCGGTATTCGTTTTCCAATCCCTGTTCCGTATACCACCAATGGCAGGCGCGGATGACCTCGTCATCCGTCATGTCTGCAATCTTCTTCAAACGATACCGGAATACCTTTTTTGTGCGCAGGTATTCGCGGGCGATATGGGCGTGCAGCGAATAGGCCGGTTTCAAAAGCATCCTCCTTTCCATGGGTGCTGCTCTCATTATAAACGATTTGGTCCATTGTTTCCACAACTGACAAAGCAGGCCGGAACGCATTTGCTCCGGCCTGCCGATGCGGCTTTTCAGCCCACGCCTTCCAGCGCAATATCCTGCACGCTGGGTGCATCCCACAGTTCGTCGTTTCGAAACGCGAAGATCACCTGCCAGCCGTTTTGGGCAGTCGTGGGATCATCGGTGATAAACACATGCCAGCGCGTAACCTCGCCTTCGTTGTGGAAGCGGTAGAGCTGGAAGCCGACCGTATAATCCCCCAGCTTGTCGATGGCCTCCCGTCCCATCTGGTCAATCACAGCCTGCACGGCAAAAGCTTCCGCTTCCTTCTGCGTCATATCGCCCTCCCTGGGCGCAGAGAAGGCCGCCAGCAGCGCCGCCTGTACCTCGAGCGGCCAGAAGCGGGTGTCATCGCCATACTGCGCGCGTGCCTCGCTGGCGGACAAACCCACATCCGGGATCAACGCATCATAGGGTGAATCCTCCGCCAGCCACTGCGCCATGTCCAAGTCCTCCGGCGCAGCGGTGTAGATTTCCGCATCGCCGCCCAGCCGAAGCAGCAGTTCATGCGTAAAGGTCAGCTTGTCGTCATGCCCGCGGCCTGCCGCATCCATGCGTTTCACCGCCCGTTCCAATGCCGTCATGTTCCGGTCAAAGGCAACCAATTCTGCCGCTGACCAGTCTGTCTTTTCCAGCAGCCTGCCGGTGGTGATGACGGACTGCCGCATGCTTTCGCTTCTGGGCAGATGGGTGATGGTTTTCACCTGTGTGGTTCCGGGTTCAAAGCTGACCATGAAGATGCCCAGACGGTTCACCTCTGCAAACAGCCGGTTGGCATAGTCGCTGATCTCGCCGGTCTCCACGCGTATAAACTGTTCCTCGTACTGAAACGCAAGGCAGATATCATCCGTGCCCGTCTGCCAGCCGGGACGCACCGCAGCATAGGCATACTGCTTCATCAAATCGGTATCCAGCCCGCAGACCTGCTGAATGGCCTGCCATGCCGCCGCTGCCTGCGGCTCCTCATCGTCCAGCAGCTCATCCAGCGGCGTAAAGAGCAGGTCGGTATCCGCAGCAAGCAGCAAATCGTGATACTTGCTGTTTTCCGCTCGCACCTCATAGCCCATCTGCTGAAGCTGCTGCGTCCAATAGGACTGATCCTGCACAGACTGATGGTAAAACTCCGGCTGATAATACCGGCGGTATACCTCATCATAACTGCCGCAGTCCCACACGCGCTGTGCAAGCGCCCAGAAATCATTGGTATACCAGTTGCAAAAGAGAATCTCTCTGGTTTCCGCATTCAGGTACACGCGGTATTCGCCGTCCGGCCCGTAGTCCGTCGTGTCCAGACCAATGTCCACATCCTGACGGGAGCTGAAATGGATGCGCCATTCAGCGGGCTCATCAGGCGCTTTCCCGTCCCAGCCCCTGGCTATGAAGGCAGGGTACACGCCCATGCGGTCAAATTCCGCATCCGTCGTGCCATACTGTGCTGTGATCGCCTCGCGCGCAAGCGCAATGGCCTCCTCTGCTGTCATATCCCCTTCCTGCGGGTAGGACAGGGTATGAATAGCGCCAGTGGTGTTCATTTTGGCAAACGAGTTTTTCCAGATTTCATCAATGCTCAGGCCGATGGCCAGCGCTGTGAGCGTGATAAGCAGCAGGGCAATCATCAGAACCAAGCCTGCAGACAGCTTCTTTTTCACCTTTTCTTCTCCTTTCTTTTGCGCGGCGATCAGTACGCGCTGCGCCAGATACACATCCTCCTGCAAACCGGACAGGGAGGATTCAAATGCTTGATGGATGATCTGCTTCTCCCGGCGTTCCTCCATGGCAATCCCTCCTTTCCAGCATACCGCGCAGCCTGCCCCGCCCCTGCTTGAGCCTGTGCGACACGGTGGACTGCGCCACCTCCAGCGAATCCGCTATTTCCACCACTGTCATGCCCTGCCAGTAGTAGAGCAGAATGACTCCCTTCAGCTTGGGCGGAAGATTCATGATGCTGCTCGTCAGCACAGCGTCCTCCTCCTGCGCCTGCCACACCGGTTCAGGCAGGTCTTCGGGCGTGATGCGGCGATCCACCCAGCGGAACCATGCCGAGCGCTGCATGCTGCGGCAGGTATTGAGCGCAATCTTGATGAGCCAGTGTTTCCGGCTGCCCTCGTCCCGAAAGCTGTCCCAGCACCGATAGGCTTTCAGGAAGGTTTCCTGCACAGCATCCCTGGCCTGTTCCTCATCGCGCAGCCATGCATAGCACATGCGCAGCAGCATGCCCTGATACTCATTCACCAGCTGCACCAGCGTCTGCTCACGGCTCCCGTGCAGCCCACCGTCTCCATTCATCTGCTGCACCTCCTTCATCTATACAGACTCCTGAGGATGGGAAAAATATCATTTGATCCGTCTTTATATTTGTAAATAGAAAAAACTGTTCCCTATCGGAAACAGCTTTTTGAAGCCATGCTTCATTCGCAGCGTCTGCGGATCTCCTCCGACACAGGATGCTTGCTCAGCAGGCGGCGCATAATGAAATATGCGCTGTCACGCCATTCGGGTTCATCAGCATTCGCAAGGATCATTTGCCGCAGAATAGGCAGATCCGCCGGATCATCCAACCGCTCGGCCATTCGATAGGCCCTGTCTGCGCGGGTTTTCCAGCCCTCCAGCGGGTTCCATCTGCCGGGGTCGTTCATTCTGCTGATCAGACGGTTCAGGGCGCGCTCCCGCTGCTGCCGCCTTGTACGACCAAACATGCCGTCCCTCCTCCTGCCTTTCAGCGCTGCATCTTCACCAGATATTCCGTGGTGTCCTCTTCCAATTTCCGTTCGCCTGTCAGCGCAAAACCATGCCGCTGATAGAACGCAATGGCGCGCGCATTCTTCTCCAACGCCCACAGGCAGCGTGTGTTTTTCTCCCCCACGGCGTATTCCAGCAGCGCAGCGCCAATGCCCTGCCCCTGCAGTACGGGCTCCACAAACAGCTTGACAATCTCATTCCCCCGGATGCGGATGAAGCCCTTCACAACACCGTCGTCATACACATAGGTGGTGTGCAGAAGAGCTTCGTTCTGCTGATACTCCGCCATGAGCGAAGGCACCTGCAGCTCGTCAAAGTAGAAATCGTCATTGCGAAAGATGGGATAAAAATTCAGACGGTAATTGAAGACTTCGATTTCTGCGATACGAGCGCAGTCTTTTTCATTGGCCTGACGAATCATCTTTCCATTCCTCTTTCTCATTGAAGTCCCACATATCCGCTCTCATTGATAAGTCGCTGTCCTTCCTCAGTCAGCAGCCATTCCACCAGCAAATGCACGTTCGGGTTGGGATCATCCCTGCGGTAAACGGCATAGAACGGGCTGACCACCGGGTACGCGCCACTGCGGATGTTTTCCGCGCTGGGCTCCGCGCCATCCACCCGGAGCATTTTGATGTGCCCGTCTGCTACGATCCCTTCCACATAGTAGCGGAATGAAAAACCGATGGACGCGCCCAGAAACGCAAACGGCTTCTTCTCGATGGGTTTCCCTTGCATGAAGCGCAGCATGGCCGACTGGCTGCCGCTGCCCGGTTTGCGGTCGATGGCATGAATGAGCCTGTCCAGGCCGCCCACATCGCGCCAGTTGGTGATCTGGCCGGCATAGATATTGCGGATTTGCTCCTGCGTCAGTTCTTCCACCGGATTCTGCGCATTGACAAAGAACACAAAAGCCTCCTGCCCGATGGGCTGAAACACCAGCTCCACGCCTTTTTCATCCGCATAGGCCTTTTGCCCGGCAGATGCTTCGGCGCAAAACACGATATCCGCCGTGCCATCCACCACGGCTTTGTATGCGCCAACGGTATTGCGATACTGCACCGCGCTGCCCGGCAAATAGCCGCTTTCATCATAAGGGCAGGAATCCGCCGGATACACCGCATGCGCCACGGCAGCATACACCGGCAGGAGTGCGGTGGCGCCATCCAGCACGGGCAGATCGTCCGCCATCTGCAGCGACGCCTTGTGCTTCACAATGCGCGAATTCTCCGCAAAAGGACGGTAGTTCTCCTCATCGATGGAGCGCAGCTGCGAAGCCGTGCCAAAATTGTTGGCGCAGCGAGATGTAACCAGCATGTATATTGCGGCATTGAAGCTGGCAAACAATGTAATCACCAGCGCAATCGCTGCCATTTGCCGGAATGTTTTCATGCGCTCACCACCATTCCCGTCCGATAAACTGGATGATGGAGCTGTGACGGTAGGCGTATACAGCGTATCCCACATGCAATAAGGTCAGCAGCAGACATACTGCGATCACCGCCGCCAACAGTTTTTGATATCCGCGTCCGCTCATTTTCCACCTCACATGTTGGCAATGCCGTACATCAGCGAAATGATAAACCACAGGATGAGGCCTGCCAGCACCAGAGTGACCGCCGTGGAAACAATGGCCTTGGGCATCTGTTGTTTTCGCGCTTCTTCATCCTTCCAGACGCGTGCCAGCTGCACAATACTGACGATGGCATAAATCACCGCTACGACCGGCGGCACAAAAAACATCACAATCACAACCAGTCCCATTCTGATTCGCCCCCCCTTCTGTGTTCATTGTATCATATTGCAACAGAGCTGCCTACCATTTCTCTTTGTGCAGCGTGTAACAAACGCTCTCTCCGTTCGGGAGAGAGCGTGCGTTGGTGTTTTTTCCTTTGATGAGATCAACCAAGCCAGTAATTTGCCTAAGCAAGCATTCGGTAGATCCGTACGCCATGCAAGGTTGCTGCTGCAATCACATCCTCCTCAAGCTGTTTAAAATGGTGAACACCATGTTCTTCGGGAATGTGTGCCAGCATCTGCTTCATTGCAGCATCTGTGACATAGAAGCCAGCGTTTGTTGCCATGAATGCATATTTCCCGCAAAAGGATACAGCGTATTGGTTGATCATATCACGATAGGCGTCGCCCGAAGAAAAAGGATTTCGTATTCTCTCCCGGATTATTCCGCTTCTGTCATAGCATCGATACTCGTCACGTGTTCCCAGCCATATCTCATCGTGCTTTTCATCCAGGCGGCAGCCGTAACAGTTCAGTAGAAATCGGCCTTCATCTATGGTTTGTACTGTGCATTGACCATCTTTCATATCGACAAAGCAATTCTCCCCAGTGTTCCTGTCGCGGCAGACCATCCGACAGCCTTCCGCCTGCGTCAATGGCAGCAGAAAACCGATGATGTATTGATCCTGCAAATACTCTTCTTCAACGGCCACCTGATCAACGCGATACCGTCTCAGCGCACTGTTCAGACTGCCGCTGTGAACAACCGGGATATATACATGCTTTCCATCGTGCGACCAGCAGCCCCCTCCTTCCAGATTAGCATTGAAAGGAGTGCGAACAAGGACTTGCCGCTTCTCGCCTGATACAAGATCCGCAACGTAAAACTTGTTCTTCGTCGATACCAGAAGAACTTGTTTTTCGTCCGGCGAAATATGGGCCTTGTACACGTGATCCAACCCATCAATCGTTTGCAAATGCTGATACTGCCGATTCAGCACAACTGCCCGCGAATCGGTACAGCCAATGCTCAAAGAGGAAGACACGGAAATGTCCCACGCCCGATCCAGCAGTTTGCATTTGATGCGTTCCAGCTCCACGCCTTCCCCCCTCGGCTTTTTTCATATTCATTATACACCAGCTTTCTCCGAGCTGAAAGCAACAAAAAAGCACTTAGACATGATGTCTAAGTGCTGTATGGTACGCCCGGTGCGATTCGAACGCATGACCTTCAGAGTCGGAGTTGTCCGAAGGGGGCTTGTGGGTGCAACATACTCCGCCAATGGGGGAGCGCTTGTTTTTTACAGGCAGTAATAGTATGCCTTGATTTTCTGTGCCATCAGTTTCCTGCGCTCGTTCAAGAAGCTTTCATAATCTGTATGATCCATCGTGCAGGCTTCAAAAGGAATGCAGTTTGTTGCCAGATTCTGTTTCAGCATCTCCAAATCAGTGATAGAGCCGCATTTGACCACTTTTGTTTCGCATTGCTGAAGTGCTTCACCCAGGTATTCATGCGGTGCCTTTTTGCCGATGGACTTGTTTACCTGCGTATCCAGATAAGCATAATTGGCATTCTGATTGTAAAGGTTCCGACTGAAGCCATTGCTCTTGAGATACTCTTTGGGGAAAATATGATGCACATCGCCTGCCAGTTCCAGCAGATAGCGTACGGTGATATTGTTGGAAAGCAAGGACATATCGTTCATATAGACCTGCGCTGCAAGATAAACCAGATACGTGGGATTAATCGTAGAGGTATATGCCAAATCCTGCACCACGGCCACGTTCCAGAAGTTATCCGAAAGAGTGGCTTCTTCAATCTGCTCGAGCGCCTTTACGACGCCGACTTCATTAATGGTTCTGATGTCGCGATAAAAAGCCGATTCGGGCGAACTGCTGTATCTGCCGGTCAACACTGACAGCACATACCATTTCTGAACAATACGCTTGACTTCGCTGACATTGACTGCCTTGCTCAGCGTCAAGCGAAGATACAGCATATATGCAAAGTCGAGGGCCATTTGAGAAGTGATCAGCTTGTTGGAAATAAAACCAGCGCCTTTGATGGCAAGCATAAACTGAGTAAAGTTATTCTGATTGATGACATTCAGAACTCCCTGCTTCAGTTTTTGATAGGTGTCTTCAACAATTTCTGCACGGTATTCACGTGTTTCAAAATCGCGTCCCGATAGCAAGCCTACCAGGTCCGCAAGTTTTGCACGCGGATACATGTGCATGAAAGCTACGCGAAGCACATCGTCACATTCCGGATCATAAACGGTTTCCTTATCATCCTTGAGCCACGCCAACTTGTGCATGTATTCACTTTCGGCAAACTCAGCATCATGCTGCTGGATAAACTCATAAAACGACGGTTCGATACAAAGGTGAGCAAAATAGTCAATGGCTTTGCGCAAGCTGTTTCCGCCATGCTCCTCATCTGCGGCAATTTTCGACATGACGAAGTCGCCCTGGCTAAGTGCAGTTCCCTTAGAATTGATACGAATAAAAATATCCGTGACAATGTCAATGTCCAAACTTTCGGACAACTCAATAACGCCAATCAGACGGTTACCGATCGCCAGCAGGTTGGTGAGAATCTCATCCAGCATTTCCGGCTGCATTTCCGGATTGTCTGCACAGTATTTCATGACAAAAGAAAAACGCGCAAATCCATTCTTGAATACTTCTGCCACATCAGGAATCCAGCGTTTGCCCTTCAAATGGCTTTGGTCCTGCACAGCAAAAATCTCTGCATCTTTATCATCAGACAGCGCTGCAAAGGGATTGAATGCAATTTTGATTCTTTCTTTTTTGTAACTGGCACTCACTACAGGAATTCCTGCAATTGCTGTCATCAATGCAGTTACACGCTGCTGAC
Organism: bacterium; assembly: GCA_029009515.1. Lineage (GTDB taxonomy): Bacteria > Bacillota > Clostridia > Christensenellales > Aristaeellaceae > Limiplasma. The sequence continues at coordinate 4,979 of JAQXJZ010000111.1, read as the reverse complement.
CATCAATGAGTATTTTCTTGCCTGTAGAGACAGATCCATCTTTCAATTTTACATTGGGATTCTTCCAGATGATCAGATAGCCGGTGGGATAGCCTTTATACAGAGAATCAAGAAGATCGCGAACCTGAGACTTTTTCCAAACAAACGGACGCTGGATTTCGGGAATCGCTATATCGCCTGCCGCAATCAGCCCAAGGATTGCGCCAACACTTAATGAATTGGGATTATATTTTTCGATAATCATATTTACCTCCAACCCCAAAAGTCAGATAATGTATTTATTATATCAAAGCCTTTTCGTGAATAAAAGGACTATGCGTAAGATTGTTAGAAATTTGAAAAAACAGATTGTTTGCACATTGTCTTGAACACTTTGGGAAAGCATGCTATACTGATTAGGGGATAATATATTATCTTTTTAGTCAATAATTTAATTTGAATAGCTCGTATTTAATCCATAGGAGGAAACCATGGCTTTCGTTTGGGAAACCCCGGAAGAAATCAATCAAAAGCTCGCTCAGAGGCTTAAACAGCTTCGCAAGCGTCGTGGAATTTCTCAGCTGCAACTGAGCGAAAAAAGCAACGTCAGCTATGGCAGCATCAAGCGTTTTGAAACCACCGGCCAGATTTCGCTGATTTCACTGACCAAGCTTTGTGTTGCACTGGACTGTGCGGATGAAATTCGGCAATTATTCACCAATGTGGAATACGCCAGCATTGAGGAGGTTATCCGTGAAAGAACGTAAGATCGAAGTTTTCCTCAGCGAGCGCTTTGTAGGCACTCTTGCAGAAACGGCTGATCGTCGTGTGGCATTTGCCTATTCGGATGAATGGCTGGACAGCGGTTTTGCTGTCAGCCCGTTTTCACTGCCGGTGGAACAGAAGGTGTTTGTCCCCTCAAGTCAAAATTTTCAGGGCTTGTGGGGCGCATTTGCCGACAGCCTGCCGGATGCCTGGGGACGGCTGCTTGTCGACCACATGCTGAAGGAACGCGGGATTTCTCCAGCAGATGTAACCCAGTTGGAACGCTTGGCGATTGTTGGAGAATCCGGCATGGGGGCGCTGACCTATCACCCGGCATGGGACGTGCATCAAAATGCCGCGCTTACCGATCTGGATGAGTTATCCGCGAAGTGTCATGCCATTCTGAACCATGAGGATGTTGAGGATCTGGACGCAATGTTCCAGATGGGCGGCAGCAGCGGCGGTGCAAGGCCAAAATTGATGACAGATGAATGGATCATCAAATTCCCGGCCTCTGGCGATATGAGGGACGTCGGCCTGATGGAAAAAGAATACATGGATTGCGCTGCGGAGTGCGGCATCATTGTACCGGAAACGAAACTGATGCCTTCTCAGAAGTGCAGCGGTTATTTTGCCGTGCGCAGGTTTGATCGCGAATGGAAGAGCGAGACAATGGTTCGCAAGCATATGCTGACAGCAGCTGCTATTCTCGAAGTTGACTGGCGCACAGCGGCACTTGATTACCACACGCTGATGAAGCTGACAAACATTCTGTCCCGTAGCAATATGGATGATCTTCTGCAAATGTACCGCCGTATGTGCTTCAATGTGTTTGCACACAACCGGGATGATCACGCCAAGAATTTCAGCTGGATTTATGATGAGAAAAATGATTGCTGGCATCCTTCGCCTGCTTACGATCTTACATGGAGCTCTACATATTTTGGTGAGCATACTACCACTGTAGATGGAAATGGCAGGGATCCGGCAATGAAGGAAGTACTGGCTGTTGGTAAAGCTGCCGGAATTAGCCAGAAGATTGGCAGACAGATTGCGGAGGAGGTACAGGACAAAACACGTCAACTCCAAAGCAAGTTTGAAGGATTGCATTCATAATAAACACATAGAACAAATGGAGGTTTCCCCTAAACTTGAGGGGAAACCTCTTTTGAGTATCGTGAATTGTCTATCAGCACATTCTGATTGTAAAAAATAATATGTAAAATACTAAAAATATTATTTACAACAAAATCTGATTGTGATAGACTATAAATAAAGGAGGGAATGCTGTTCTTCGGGCAGGTAAGCGAGTACTGCCTCCCGCAGTTGATGCACAAGATCCTGATGTGCTTCGTAGTCGAATTCAGCATGCATGGTAATACCATTTCCGTAAAATTCGCATCCATCTGCTATTTGCAAGACATCCCGTTTGCAGAGATCCTCTACGTCATAACTCTTACCGTTGCGGATGAATGCAAACTCCGTACGGGTGTCGTCATCCGGATACCTGAATACTGCTTTATAGACAAATTTTTCTCTCCGCTTCAGGCCCTCCAAATGATCGGCCATACCTCTGCCCTGCCACAGATCCTCTTCATCGATTGCATTGGTAAATGCGTTGGGATCGGGATTCTCATAGAATGACCGTAGGTTTGCATATACATAGCAATCAATAGCAAAGCATTTTGCAAGCGGCAACCGATCGTAAAGTACATTCAGCAAATCCTGACCATCATGGCTGGTGTATGCATTTTCACCATCGAGGCTAAGAACAAGCTTGAAAGTCCCGGGTGAGTTATCCACAACGCCTTCTCTTTTCAGTGCCATCCTGTGCAGGAACTGTACATAGCGCTGTACGTATTCCAGCGTAGACTGATAGTAAGGTTGATGATCAAACTCGATATGTTCATGCATTTCTACCCTGCCATGGACAACATAAGCCAAGTGGGCCGGATTGCGGGAATCAAATGTCACTAAGCTTTTGGTAATTTTCTGTTGTTCGACATATTCGATAAACATCTGCATGGCCTTTTCGCTGATCTGAACATCATCAGTGAAAGAGGCTTCCGGATGTTCATCTATATTTTCATCAAAATCAGGATAGGAACTGATCAAATCCAGATCCTTGGCAGTTTCGCCAGCAACAAAGTGCAGGTTTTGCAGAACTGCAAGAGCTGTCTCGGCTTCAGCTTCATGATTTCCGTGGACGGCGCTGTTACCATTTTTCCGTATGTAGTGGAATGCATCCATAACATGCCGGTTGTTAATGAAGTTACGGACCTGATAATCAGCGAGAATATCGGCAAAAGTCAAACCGTCCAGCGCAGAAGCATGCGCAGCCATGTAAACAAACTTTGCCAAAAGTTCCGCGCTCTTTCGGGCGGCGATCAAGCTCAAATACGGTTTGGATTTCACCAGTTCCTCTGCATCCGTGCAGGGCTTATACACTGTATCCAAACCTTTTAACCCCTTTAAAAAATCAAAATTCATAACGCTTCTTCCTTTCGGTGAGATTAACGCTGCGAGTTTGTTAATTCAGCTGAATAGCATCATGATCCTTCAGCTCAGCCATCAGCCTTGCCTTCAGTTCAGCGACGTACTGATCGATTTCTACTTCGCTGGATCGTTTCTGCTACGGTAACACATCGTAGCGGCGTAGTGTGCTGATCCGCTGCTTCGGTTGATCCGGCGCTACAGGCGCAACCGGTGTGAGCATTTGTTCCATGCGTTTGCAAACGCCATCTTTATAGGTGAGGATCTGGGTAATAGCTGCATCCATCAACGTAGGGCTCACGGCTTCCATGACAACCTGACGGCGGTGTTCCAGTTCATCATCAGCCTTGCGGATCACATCTATCAGTTCATGGTGACCGTAGGCCAGTGTGTGAATGTTTCTGCGCACCTGCAGCAGAATATCCTGCACACGTGCACGGCGTTCATCATTGATGCGCTTGTAGACAGCGTCAATCTTCTGCGTATGAGTAGGAATTACTACAATACGGCGATAGGGCTTTTCCATGCGGAGAATATCGCTGATGACACAAGCTGCTGTCATCGCGTCTTGCTCTTCGGTAAAATAATGACACTCCTGCTGCAGCTTTTCACAAAGTTTCCATGCATTGTCGAAGATGGTTTTCTAATTGGCAAAGTGTATTTGGGTTCATTTGAGCAGCGATCCTTAGATCCACTCGGCTTATATTGTGATCGAACAATAATTTCCACAGTTTATTATATTTCACACCTATAGAGATTCCTCCAAAAGTGAATTTTGCTCATTTTATCTATTATATCATAGCTCCTTACTTGCTACAATATTTGAGATATAGAATCTTATACTTTTAGTATTCAAAGATGATGGAAAAATAGAAGCAGAAAAACTGTGGATCTTCCTGTGAATCTCACATTTTTTCACGCTTTCCCCACCATAGCAAAAACCCCCGAAACCTTTACGGCTTCGAGGGTTTTTGTTGGTACGCCCGATGCGATTCGAACGCACGACCTTCAGAGTCGGAGTCTGACACTCTATCCAGCTGAGCTACGGGCGCGCGCACGGTTTATTGTCCCTTTCAAACGTTTGTTTGTCAAGGGGCGGCGGCACGTGCAGTATGTCGATTCGTGCCGTGGCATGCCCTCAAGGCAAAGAAATCAGCCGATGACTGATGCAGGGCGTGGGCGGATAATCGTTTTCTTCGGCAGGAAGACCCAGCGCTTGAGGCGACGGGCCTACAAAGCAGCTTTGCGTGCCATCAATGCGTATGGCGCCGTCGGCAATGGTCACAACAGCATAAAGCGGATGATAATAGGGAACCGTGTTTGCCATTTGAGGATACAAGCTGCACAGCTGGCGGCTGTAATGGACGGCTGCATAGGCGACGCCCACCCAGTGGTACGACGCGCTGTTGATGTTGACGAAGGCAGTATCGCGCCGGCGCGTCATGCCATCTACATGGCTGTGACCATTCAGCGCAAGGATCACCTTGCCCGCGCAGCCGTCAAGCACCTCCGCCAGCGCCTGCGGGTTGTGGATACCGCACAGCGGATCCACCAGCGAGGCATGAGAAAGCAGCACGCATGGCTCTGCAGATGTGCGAAGCGTTTGCTGCAGCCACGCAAGCTGAACCTGAGACAGATAACGCTGCTTGCTGCCCGGGTACAGGCTGCTTTTTTCATAGGCAAGGTCGATCAGTCCATTGGCCGTGTGCACCCAGTTGGTGTCCAGCACAATAAAGCGTACT
>JAQXJZ010000110.1 GCA_029009515.1 bacterium | reverse complement strand
AACTGCCCTACGACATGGCGCAGATTGCGCAGGAGGAGGGCATGGTGGATCACAGCCTGTTCATGCGTCCGGCGGATCAGCGCAAGCCCGAGCTGCCTGTGTACGACGAACCCGCGCCCGTTTCCGAGCCGCAGCCGGTGTTCTACGCGCCGGTTGTGGACGAGGAGCCGGAGCCGGAATGGGCGGACGACGAGCCGTGGTCGCCCTATGACGAGGACATGACCGACGCAGCCGCGCCGCCCAAGAGCGCCTATGTGGGGCATGACGAGGCGGAAGTGGTCAAGCGCGAGGTCTGGGACAAATACTTCGGGGGAGGGCAGAAGCGATGAGCAAAAAGAAAGCCCAAGCCCGCGCCGAAAAGCGCGCAAAGCAGAAGGCGGCGTATCAGAGGCGCAAGCGCCCGGACCGCATGCTGGTTTCGGCCATGATGCTGTTTTTCTTCACGGCGTTTCTGCTCATTTCTGTGCAGGGCGAAATCCACGTGGACGGCCTTGCGCTGGCGGTGGTGGTGCCGCTGATGCTCTACATCGCCACCATGTGGATTCCCCGCTTCTTCCCGGCGGACAAGCTGCTGCTTGCCATCGCCAATTTCCTGTGCGCGCTGGGCGTGCTGATTCTGTATACAACCGACCGCGGCGCGGGCACATCGCGCGGCATGCAGCAGGCCATGTACTACGGCGTGGGCATCGTGGCCATGGCGGTGTGCATCTTTCTGGTGCGCTACATCCGCAACTGGGATTTCCTGATCAAAGTGGTCATGCTGGGCGCGGCGGCGCTGATGGTGCTGCCGCTGGCCATCGGCACCGAGCAGAACGGCGCCACCAACTGGATCGTCATCGGCGGCACCAGCCTGCAGCCCAGCGAGGTGGTCAAGATTGCGCTGCTTTTGGTGCTGGGCTGGTACATGGGACGGCAGCGGTTCTGGCCGTGGTTTTTGTTTGCGGTGTTCTGCCTGCTGGTGCTGATGCTGCAGAAGGACCTTGGCACGGCGCTCATTTACTACACGACCACGCTGTTTCTGTTCTTTGCCTCCACGGGCAATCTGCCGCTCACCGGGCTTGGCGCGCTGGGCGGCTGCGGCGCTGCGGTGGTGGGCTACAAGATGTTTGCCCACGTCAAAAAGCGCGTGGCCATCTGGCGCAACCCGTGGATCTACTATGAAACCAGCGGATACCAGATTGTGCAGGCGCTCATGGCCATCGCCTCCGGCGGCATGTTCGGCGTGGGGCTGGGTCTGGGCGCGCCGAGGGTGATCCCGGTGTACTTCACCGATGCCATCTTTGCCGTCATCTGCGAGCAGTTCGGCATCATCTTTGGCATACTGGTGCTGGCCATGTACGTCATCCTCATCCTGCGCGGCGCGTCCATCGCCATGAGCGCGCGGCACAGCTTCCACGCCATCGTGGCCATGGGCGCGACGGTGATGCTGGGCGTGCAGACCTTCGTCATCATCGGCGGCGTGCTCAAGCTCATCCCGCTCACCGGCGTCACCATGCCCTTTGTCAGTTACGGCGGCACATCGCTGGTGAGCTGCATGGGTCTGATCGGCCTCATTCAGGGCGTCAGCAGCGTCAATCAGGACGATCTTTCCTACGATTACGAAATCAGCCGTTCCCTGCAGGAGACGGCCATGTTGCCCAAGGCCGACTGGGAGGTGGACTGAGTGAAACAGATGAAGCTGCGCTTCCGCCTGCTCACGTTCATCGTGATTGCGCTTCTGTTCGTGTCCGGCGTGTACGGCGTGTACTCGGTATCCACCTACGGCAGCCGCTGGGTGTCCAGCACGCGCAACACCCGCTACCGCAGCGCCAAAAGCAGCGTCACCCCCGGCGATATCCTCGACCGCAACGGCGTGGTGGTGGCCTCCACCGATGAAAACGGCAAGCGCGTGTACCAGAGCAACATCTTAAGCCGCTCCAGCATGGTGCACTTGATCGGCGACGACGAGGGCAATGTGGCCAACGGCGTGGAATCCTTTCAGGCCAACTACCTGCTGGGCATGCAGGCGGGCCTGAGCGAGCGCGTGAACGACTTCCTGAGCGGCGAAACCCGCAAGGGCGATACCGTGGTGATCACCGCCGACAGCAAGCTGCACACCGAAATTGTGCAGATCTTCCGCACCAACAGCAAGGTCAAAGGCAAATGCGGCGCGGTGGTGGTGATGAACTACCAGACCGGCGAGGTGCTGGCGCTGGTAAGCCTGCCCGTGTACGACCCGCAGAACATCACCGCCGATATCCGCGCCTCCAGCCTGCACCCCTTCTGGAACCGCGCGCTGCAAAGCACCCTGCCGCCGGGCTCCACCTTCAAGATCATCACGGCGGCCTCGGCGCTGCAGAACCTGCCAAACGCCGAAGCCCTCACCTTCAACTGCACCGGCGCCACGCAGGTGATGAATCAGCTCATTACCGACTACGGCAACGACCAGCACGGCGACATCAGCCTGGCCAAGGCCTTCCGCTTGAGCTGCAACAACACCTTCGCCCAGCTGGCGCTCACCCTGGGCGATGAAAAGCTGCGCAAAACGGCGGAAAACTTTGGCTTCAACGATAACTTCCTCTTCCGCGATCTGGTGGTGGAAAACAGCAACTACCCCACCAAGAACCGAAATTCCTTCGAGATTGCATGGAGCGGCGCGGGTCAGAGCCAGGTGGCGGCCACGCCGCTGCACATGTGCATGGTCTCCGCCGCCATCGCCAACGACGGCGTGATGATGGAGCCGCGCCTGTTAAGCCGCGTGCAGAGCCCCTCCGGCGTGGTGCGCCTGCGCTACACGTCCAAGGCCTACCGCACCGCCTGCTCCAAGGAGATCGCCCAGACGCTGGAAACCTACATGAAGGACGTGGTCAAGAGCGGCACCGGCACCCGCGCCAGGGTGGACGGGCTGAGCATCGCGGGCAAAACGGGCAGCGCCGAGGGCAATGTGGACGGCTGCGACGTGACCCATGCGTGGTTCACCGGCTACATCGACGACGCGCGCTACCCCTACGCGGTGTGCGTATTTGTGGAAAACGGCGGCACGGGCGGCAGCGTGGCTGCGCCTGTGGCGGCCGAGGTATTTGCCTATCTGCGCGATCACTGCGCCGTGCAGTGATCCCCCAAAAGCCGCCCTTCGGGGTGGCTTTTCATTCTTGCGGAATGATGATATAATACAAACCTACTCATCGATGAGAAAGGAGCCCTTTTATGCAGAACCTTCAGATGCAGATTTTGCACCTCCTGCAGGAGGATTGCCGCCTCTCGCTTGAAAAAATCGCCGTCATGACCGGTTCCACCATCGAGACTGTGGCCACCGTGATTGAGGACCTGGAGCGCACCGGCGTCATCCTGCGCTACGCGCCCGTCATCAACTGGGACCGCACCGACCGCGAGCGCGTGGAGGCCATGATTGAAGTGCGCGTCACCCCGCAGCGCGACCAGGGCTTTGACGCCATCGCCCGCCGCATCTACCGCTTTGACGAGGTCAAGAGCGTGTATCTCATGAGCGGCGCGTACGACCTGCTGCTGCTGGTGGAGGCGCACACACTCAAGGAGCTGGCGTATTTTGTGTCCACCAAGCTGAGCACGCTGGAGCACGTGACCGGCACGGCCACCCATTTTGTGCTCAAGCGCTACAAGTCCGACGGCGTCATCTTTGACGATAACGGCGAGGACAAGAGACTGGTGGTGACCGCGTGAGCTTCGACCCTTCCCGCTACTTAAACCCCGCCATCGCCGCCGTGCCCAAGAGCGGCATCCGCAAGTTCTTTGATATGGCGGCCACCATGCCCGGGGCCATTTCGCTGGGCGTAGGCGAGCCGGATTTCGTCACGCCCTACCACATCCGCGACGCCGCCATCAACAGCCTTCTGGACGGCGAGACGCAGTACACCTCCAACTGGGGTCTTCTGTCGCTGCGTCAGGAGATTGCGCAGTATATGGAAGGCCGCTTCCAGCTGCGCTATGATCCCCAAAACGAAATTCTGGTCACCGTGGGCGCCAGCGAGGGCATCGACCTGAGCCTGCGCGCCATCCTCTGCCCCGGCGACGAGGTGCTCATCCCCGAGCCCAGCTACGTCAGCTACGCGCCCGGCGTGGTGTTTGCCGGCGGCACGCCCGTGCCCATGCCCACCTGCGAGGAAAACGCCTTTGCCCTCACGCCCGAAGCCGTGGAGGCCGCCGTGACCCCGCGTACCAAGGCCATCATCCTGCCCTACCCCAACAACCCCACCGGCGCGGTCTTAACCCGCGAGCAGACCGCAAAGCTGGCGGAAGTGTTCATCCGCCATGATCTCATCGTCATCAGCGACGAGATTTACGCCGAGCTGTGCTACATCCCCGAGGGTCACGTGAGCATTGCCGCTATGCCCGGCATGCGCGAGCGCACCTTTGTGCTCAACGGCTTTTCCAAGGCGTTTGCCATGACCGGCTGGCGCATGGGATTCATCTGCGCGCCTGCGGCCTTCTGCGACGTGATGTGCAAAATCCACCAGTACACCATCCTGTGCGCGCCGCGTCAGGGTCAGGTGGCGGCGGAGCAGGCGCTCAAACGCGGCCGTGAGGACAACTACGCCGACGTGCGCCGCATGCGCGAAAGCTACGACCAGCGCAGGCGGCTGATGGTGAAGAGCTTCCGCGAGATGGGGCTGAGCTGCTTTGAGCCGCTGGGCGCGTTCTACGTGTTCCCCGGCATTCAGAAGACCGGCCTCACCAGCGAAGGATTCTGCGAGCGCCTTCTGCGCGAGCACAAGGTGGTGTGCGTGCCCGGCACGGCCTTTGGCGCAAGCGGCGAGGGCTACATCCGCTGCAGCTACGCCACGGGCCTCAAGCAGCTGGAGGAGGCGCTCAGCCGCATGGCGGCCTTTGTGAAGAGCCTGTAAATGGAGGGAAACCGATGAAACGAAGCGTATTTGCGTGGCTGCTCATGCTGTGCATGATGCTCACCCTGTGCGCCCTTGCCGAGGGCGACCTGGAGGAAGTATCCATCTTCATTTTAGACTCCGACGGCACCGTGAGCGAGGAGATCGCCCCGGAGCTGGAACCCACGCCCGAACCCACGCCCGACCCGGCTGAGCCGCAGTACGAGGCGGACGGTTCCATCCTGCTCACCATGAGCTTCACGGGCGATTTTACCATCGGCGAAAACGTGCAGCACAGCGGCACGAGCATCTTTGAAAAAGAGTTCAAAAAGCAGGATGAAAACATCCACTTCCCGCTTCGCAACGTCAAGGACATCCTGCTTGCCGATGATCTGACCATGATCAACTTCGAAGGCACGCTCACCACCGCCGACCGCAACCCCGACAAGCGCAGCAACGACTACCTCTTCCGCGCCGATCCCAGCTTTGTGGACATGCTGCCCGCGGGCGGCGTGGACACCGTATCGCTGGAAAACAACCACGTGCTGGACATGGGCGAGGAAGGCCTGCAGGAAACCAAGCAGACCCTGCTTTCTGCCGGCATCCCCTACGCCAGCGAGGGCGACCCCGCGGTGTTCTTCGTCAAGGGCGTCAAGGTGGGTTCGCTGGCCTATCAGACCTTCGGCGGCCGTCATGATGAGATCATCCAAAAACTGCCGGACGATATCGCCGCCCTGCGCAATGAGGGCTGCGAGGTGGTCATCGTCAGCTACCACTGGGGCGCCGAGCTGGATTACTACCCCAACGACAACCAGGTGCGCCTTGGACGCGCCACCGTGGATGCGGGCGCGGATCTGGTCATCGGCCACCACAGCCACCGCATCAACCCCATCGAGTACTACAACGGCAAGTACATCTGCTATTCGCTGGGCAATTTCTCCTTCGCGGGCAACAACAAGCCCAGCGACATGGCCAGCTACATCTTCCAGATCCGCATGCGCGTCAAGGACGGCGAAGCAAAGAGCGAGGCCATCAAAATCATCCCCATCCGCATCTCCTCCCGCACCGACTACAACGACTTCGCCCCCACGCCCTACGTGAAGGCCACCAACATCGAAGCCGTCATCAAAACCCTGCGGCAAAACGGCAAGCGCCTGGAGTACGCTGTGGAGAATTATCCGCTCAAGTGGCCGGACGAGTGAGTCGGCAGCCAATCAAAAAAACAGACCGCTGACACGTTTGGTGTCGGCGGGCTATTTTTTGATTGGCTTACATCAGCTTGCTCAGCTCTTCCGCGCGGTCGGTGCGCTCCCAGGGCAGGTCGATGTCGGTGCGGCCGAAGTGGCCGTAGGCAGCGGTCTGGCGGTAGATGGGGCGGCGCAGGTCGAGGGTGCGGATGATGCCGTCGGGGCTGAGATCAAAGCGCTTCATGATCTCGGCGCTCAGCACGTCATCGCCCAGCTTGCCGGTGCCAAAGGTGTTCACTTGCACGCTCACGGGCTGGGCCACGCCGATGGCATAGGCCAGCGCCACTTCGCAGCGGCTGCACAGGCCGGCGGCCACGATGTTCTTGGCCACGTAGCGGGCGGCATAGCAGGCGGAGCGGTCCACCTTGGAGGGATCCTTGCCGCTGAACGCGCCGCCGCCGTGACGGCCGTAGCCGCCGTAGGTGTCCACGATGATCTTGCGGCCGGTCAGTCCCGTATCGCCCGCGGGGCCGCCCAGCACAAAGCGGCCGGTGGGGTTGATGTACACCTTGGTTTCGTCCGTCCACAGGCTATCCGGAATCACCTTGCGGATGACCTCGGCCATGACGGATTCCACAATCTGCTCGTGGGTGACGCTTTCGTCATGCTGGGTGGAGATGACCACGGTGTCCACGGCCACGGGCTTGCCGTCCTCGTACACCACGGTCACCTGGCTCTTGCCGTCGGGGCGCAGCCAGCGGAGGGTGCCGTTCTTGCGCACCTCGGTGAGGCGGCGGGTGAGCTTGTGGGCCAGGGAGATGGGCAGGGGCATGAGCTCCTCGGTTTCATCGCAGGCAAAGCCGAACATCATGCCCTGGTCGCCTGCGCCGGTGGAGGCGGTCTCGCCGTCGCGGGTTTCCAGCGCGTTGTCCACGCCCATGGCGATGTCCGGGCTCTGGGCATGCACGGCGGTCAGCACGGCGCAGGAGTTGCCGTCAAAGCACATATCGCCGTGGTTGTAGCCAATTTCGCACACCACGCGGCGGGCGATTTCGTCAATCGGCACATAGGCAGTGGTGGTGATTTCGCCCATCACCTGCACAAGGCCGGTGGTGGCGCAGGTTTCGCACGCCACGCGCGCCATGGGATCCTGCTCCAAAATAGCATCGAGCACGGCGTCGGAGATCTGGTCGCAGACCTTGTCGGGATGTCCTTCGGTGACGGATTCGCTGGTAAATACGGTACGCATCTTCTGATTTTCCTTTCCTTGGGTCGAAGCGTAAACAATAAAGAAATGAGCCTGCGCACGCGCAGGCTCAAAGTGTATCGTATCGATCCATCCTTATCTGCCAGCGCCTTGCGCTGCGGGATTTGCCACCATGCATTTCTGCCGGTTGGCGGGTGTCATCGGGCCCGTCCCTCGACCGCTCTTCATAAGGGTGTTTGGTTGTCGATGCGTATTATACAGGGTAGATATTTGAATGTCAAGGGTTTTTCTTACGCTTCCTCGCTCTCGCCGATGGAATCCTTCACGCTCACCAGCACCTTGCGGTCGTAGCAGCTGAACACGTCGTCCAGAAGCGCCTTGTCGGGCTTTTGGGTGAAGAGGCTCACCGCGGGCACCAGCACCAGACCGGCAATCATGCAGAACGCGCCGGCGTTGATGGGGGACTGCAGAAGGGTCGGGAAGCTGCCGCGCGCAACGATGTTGGCAAGCATCACAACGGTGGAGAAGATAAAGCTCGTCCACACGCCGGCCACGGTCACGCCCTTCCAGTACAGGCCGTAGAGGAACGGGGCCAGGAACGCGCCCGCCAGAGCGCCCCAGCTGACGCCCATGAGCTGGGCGATGAAGGTGACGTTGGACTTGTACTGCAGAATGGCCAGCACCACCGAGATGACGATGAACACCACAATCAGCACGCGCATGATGAACAGCTGCTTCTTTTCATCCAGGTCCTTCACCAGGGAGCCCTTGATGAAGTCCAGCGTCAGCGTGGAGGAGGAGGCCAGCACCAGAGAGGACAGCGTGGACATGGACGCGGACAGCACCAGCACCACCACCACGGCAATCAGGAAGGGGCTCAGGTTGGAAAGCATGGCCGGAATGACGGAGTCGTAGCCGCCCACGGCGATGTTGACCTGATCGGAGAACAGACGGCCAAAGCCGCCCAGGAAGTAGCAGCCGCCGGCCACGATGAGCGCAAACACGGTGGAGATGATCATGCCCTTGTTGATGGCCTGTTCATTCTTGATGGCGTAGAACTTCTGCACCATCTGGGGCAGGCCCCAGGTGCCAAGGCTGGTCAGGATGACCACGCCCAGCAGGTTGACGGGATCCGGGCCAAAGAAGGAGGCAAACACGCCGGGGGTGGAGGAAACCGCGGGATCGCTCACCTGGCCCAGCTTGTTCAGCGCCTCCAGGAAGCCGCCCTGACCCTTGAGCACCGCCGCAATCACAGCAACGATGCCCACGATCATCACCATGCCCTGAATGAAGTCGTTGATGGCGGTGGCCATGTAGCCGCCGGCGATGACGTAGATGCCGGTGAGCACAGCCATGACGATGACGCACACGGCGTAGTCGATGTTGAACGCCATGCCGAACAGGCGGCTCAGGCCGTTGTACAAAGAGGCGGTGTAGGGAATGAGGAAGATGAAGATGATGGCCGAGGCCGCCAGCTTGAGCGCCTTGCTGTCAAAGCGCTTTTCGAAGAACTGGGGCATGGTGGCGCTGTCCAGATGCTGGGTCATCACGCGGGTGCGGCGGCCAAGCACAGCCCATGCCAGCAGCGAGCCCAGAATGGCGTTGCCAATGCCCGCCCACGTGGCGGCAATGCCGTACTTCCAGCCAAACTGGCCGGCGTAGCCCACAAACACAACCGCGGAGAAATAGCTGGTGCCATAGGCGAAGGCGGTCAGCCAGGGGCCAACGCTGCGTCCACCCAGAACAAAGCCGTTTACGTCCGTCGCGTGGCGGCGGCAATACAGACCCACATAAATCATGATACCGAAGAATACGACCAACATTGCCAGTTTGATGAACAGATCCATTGTAGTGCCTCCTTTTGTGGTGGTGGGGATTTTTACCTTGGTGTTTTGACTTGACGGCCGATTCCGGCCTTGGGTTCTTAGTTAGTTGAGTTCGTCGGGGCCCGCTCCGCTAGGGCCAGAGGATCAGGGGGGATTTCGATTTCCCCCCTTAGATCCTCTGGACTCCTGTAACCCCCTTAAAACGACCAGGGGTAAACCCCTGGACCCCCGTGTGCGGGGATGGTAAGGAGTCAGGAACAGGTCTGATCAAGTAACTGTCGCCATTAGACCCGCCTCACCTTTGCCTGAAGGCAAAGCGAGGCTACAGCTCGGATGCATAGGTAATTTACTAAGCCACCTGTCGCCATCGGGCGCACACGCAGGTGCGCCCCTACAAGGCAGCCGAACCTGTCTGTATGACCAATTCAACCCCGGTACCATACGTGCAATGCAACCAAACCCGTCTGCATTACAAGTTCAATCCCGATACCACCGTAGGGGCGCACCTATGTGTGCGCCCGTGCACGAACGTATCGGCAGTATCTTTCTTTCTCAACCCCACAAGCAGCTAAAATCTCATCAACTGTCAGCCGTCAGGCTGGTGTTGATGGGATTTTAGCGTCTTAGAAGGCGCTCAACAAACAAAAGCAACCCGAAAGAAAGATACACTCAACTCGCTGGGGTCCAGG
>JAQXJZ010000109.1 GCA_029009515.1 bacterium | reverse complement strand
GGTGCCTTGCTTTTTGTGTGGGGATGACCGGGGGCCTCCGGCGGCCAAGGGCGCTTCCCTTGGATACTGCTTAAGGGCCATCGGCCCTTAAGAATCCCATCATCAGAAAAGATCAAACTGGAAGATGCACACTTCCGTCATTCCGCGTTCGCGCATATCGCTGTCGGCGGGCAGGTCGGTGATTTCCAAAAACTTGCCGCCCAGCCCTTCCAGCGTTTTGCGGGAAGGCAGATTGTCGGGCGCGCAGGTGATGATCACGTAGTCCATGCCGTGTTTCTTTGCCAGCTGGAACAGCAGGCGGCAGGCTTTGGCAGCGTAGTGATGGCCGCGGTATTCTTCGAGCAACTCGTAGCCGATGTTTCCGCCAAAATAAACCATGTCGTTATGGCCGATTCTCAGATCACACTTGCCCATGCGTACGCCGTGCATATCGCAGATGGCAAAGTGGTATGCGGGCAGCCAGTTCTTTTCAGGCATGCCGGGCGCTGTACGATCCAGCGAAAGGGTGATCTCGCCGTCGGTGAGGCCGCTCACGTCCAGAAAGGGATCGGTCACGTCCGCATCAATGGTGCGGAAACCAGCCGCGCGGCTCAGACGGTTCATGATGGCCAGACCGAGACCTTCGGCGGGCAGGATCTCGCTGTAGAGCACGTCGACGCCTTCGTCGTCCATCTGACGCAGGATGGCAAACAGCTTGTGGCTGACCGTCTCCGGTTCGCTCAGGCGGCCGATGGAGAGCACCTCTGCACTCTTGTAGGCGTCCAGATGTTCCTCGAACGCCAGAATGCGCACGCTCTTGCCATCTGCTTTGGCCTCGTCATACAGCCTGAGGCAGCAGCGCTGCACATTGCTTTGCTCGCCCTTCACCATGGTCAGCATGCCGCCGGGCGCGTAGTGCTTGTACATCATGCCGGGGGAGAGGGCTTTTTCGCCCTGCTTGAGCGGACGGAGCACGCTGTCTGCCACGCGCACTTCGGGCAGCACTGTGAGCAGCATTTCCGGGGTGATGCCGCCCGGACGCAGCACGGTTGGCATGTCGCCAGCCATGGTGATGACCGTGCTTTCCAGCCCCACATCGCATTCGCCGCCATCCAGAATGACGGGCAGTTTTCCGTCCAGATCGTGATACACATGCTGGGCGGTGGTGGGGCTGGGCTTGCCGGACGTGTTGGCGCTGGGCGCGGCGATGGGCAGACCGCTTTGGGCGATCAGGCTGCGCGCCACGGGATGCGAAGGGATGCGGATGGCCACCGTATCCAGACCGGCAGTCACCACATCCGGCACGCAGGAGCGGCGCGGCATGATGACGGTGAGCGGGCCGGGGCAGAAGTGCTGCATGAGCACGCGCGAAGCATCGCTGATGATGCACAGCTTTTCAGCTTCCTCGATGCTGTTGACGTGCACAATGAGCGGATTATCCGCCGGACGGCCCTTTGCGGCAAAAATGCCGCGCACAGCCTCTTCATCCAGCGCATTAGCCGCAAGACCGTACACGGTCTCCGTGGGCATGCCCACCAGACCGCCCTCGCGCAGCACCTGCGCAGCATAAGCAACAGCCTCATCCGTAGGCAAAAGCACCTGAGTTTTCATTACAAACACCTTACTTAGAAAACAATAGATAGTCTCCCTTTGGCCTCGCAAAGCGAGGCCAATCCACGGGATTCTTAAGGGCAAAGCCCTTAAGCGGGTGCAGGGCAGCGCCCTGCGTTACAGCGCCTTGAGCTTCTCCGCCTGCTCGGCGAGCAGGAGCGCGTCGATGAATTCGTCAATCGCGCCGCCGAGGATGTCGTCGATGCGGTTGTAGAGGGTCAGACCGATGCGGTGATCGGTGACGCGGTTCTGCATGTAGTGGTAGGTGCGCACGCGCTCACTGCGGTCGCCGGTGCCAATCTGCACGCGGCGGCTCTGAGCGTACTGGCTGTCCTTTTCGGAGCGCAGACGGTCGTAGAGGCGGCTTTTGAGGATGCGCATGGCCACCTCGCGGTTCTGGATCTGGCTGCGCTCGTTCTGGCACTGCACCACGATGCCGCTGGGAATGTGGGTGATGCGCACGGCGCTGTCGGTGCGGTTGACGTGCTGTCCGCCTGCGCCGCCGGCACGGTAGGTGTCGATGCGCAGGTCGTTTGGGTCAATGGTGATTTCCACGTCCTCGGCTTCGGGCAGCACGGCCACGGTGCAGGTGGAGGTCTGCAGCTTGCCGTTGGATTCGGTCACGGGGATGCGCTTGACGCAGTGCACGCCGCTTTCGTACTTGAGACGCTGGAACGCGCCGGCGCCGCTGACGGTGAACACGGCTTCCTTCACGCCGCCCAGCTCGGTATCGCTCCAATTGACCATGGATACGCGAAAGCCGCGCTTTTCGGCATAGCGGGTGTACATGCGCACAATCTCTCCGGCAAAAAGGGCGGCTTCCTCACCGCCGGCGCCTGCGCGGATTTCCATCACCACGCTGCGGTCGTCATCCGGGTCTTTGGGAAGCAGCAGGATGCGGAGCGCTTCCTCCTGATGAGCCTTGCTCTGGGTGAGTTCCTCCAGCTCCAGTTGAGCCAGCTCGGCCATGTCGGGCTGGGCAAGCATCTCCTGCGCGTCAGCGATGTCTGCAAGCGTGCGCTTGTAGGTGCGGTAGGCGGTTACGGCAGGCTCCAGCGAGGCATGCTCCTTGAGGAGTTTTTGCCATTTGGCCTGATCCGCAATGATCTCCGGCTGGCTGACCTCGATGGAGAGTTCCTCATACCGGCCTTCCATCCAGTCGAATTTGTCAAACATGCGCTTCACTCCTTCGCGCGCTCACCATGCGCTCCACGCCGTAGATGTCCTTGCGGACGGATACATCGCACAGCCCGGCCTGGCGGAACAGATCCGCCACGTCCTGCGCCTGATGGATGCCCACCTCCACGGCGATCAGTCCGCCGGGGTTCAGGTGCGCAGGCGTGCCGTGGGCAATGCGGCGGTAGAAATCCAGCCCGTCCGCGCCGCCGTCCAGCGCCATGCGCGGCTCCTGCATCACTTCCTGCTGCAGCGTGTCGCAGTCCAGCGTGGGAATGTAGGGCGGATTGGACAGGATGAGGTCGAAGGTCATGCCCTCCAGCGGCTGCCACAGATCGCCCTGAAAAAAGGCAACGTCTGCGTGGTTCTGCTGTGCATTCTGCGCAGCCAGCGCCAGTGCGTCCGTGCTCAGGTCGGAGGCGGATACCTCCGCATGCGGGCATTCGGCCTTGAGGGTCACGGCGATGGCGCCGCTGCCCGTGCACAGATCCAGCGCAGCGGGATGGGGGAGAGCCTTCAGAAAGGCAATGCCGATTTCGCACAGCTCCTCGGTCTCCTGACGCGGGATGAGCACGCGGGAATCCACCTGAAATTCGCGTCCGAAGAAGAACTGCGTGCCCAGCAGATACTGCACAGGCGTCCGCTTTGCGCGCGAAAGCAGGAGCGACGAAAAACGCTGCTCCTGCTCTTTGGTCAGTTCACTTGCGCCCGACATCAGCAGATTCATCCTGTCCAGACCGGTGACATGGCACAGGATAAGCTCCGCGTCGATGCGGGAATCGGGCACGCCGGCTGCATCAAACGCCTGCACGGCCTCGAGGATGGCTTGTCGGATGGTCATTCGTTTTCGGCGGCCTCTTCTTCGGCGGGCTCTTCCACCGGCGGCACGTAGCTGGGATCGGTCACGCGGTAATCGCGGATGATGGTGTAGCCGTCCGAGGTCTTGGGGCAGCCTTCGGGAATGCCGTAGAGCGCCACGTTCATGGAAACGATGGCCACTTCCAGCATTTCGTTGGTGGGCTGCCTGGTGGTGAGGCGCTGCATCTGCATGCCGGGCCAGCGCAGGATTTCCACAATCTTGCCCTTGCTGTGGGCCAGGCCCTTGAGCACTTCATAGCTGATGCCGGCCACCAGGGGCAGAAGCGCCAGACGGCTGCCCAGACGCAGGAAGTAGTTGGTGCCCTGATAGCCCACCAGCGTGAACAGCACGATGGAGATGACGAACACAATCAGCAGGAAACTGGTGCCGCAGCGCGGGTGCAGGGTGGTGAACTGCTGCGCGTTTTCGGGCGTGAGGGGCAGGTTGTTTTCGTTGCAGTAGACGGTCTTGTGCTCAGCGCCGTGGTACTCAAAGGTGCGGCGCACATCCGGCACGCTGCTGCAGAACAGGATGTAGCAGATGAGGATCATGATGCGCACAAGGCCGCTCAAAAGGTTGATCAGCCAGTTCTGCTCGGGGTTGGGCATGAGGGCCTTGAGGGCGCGGGCCACCAGCTCCGGAATGACGAAGAACAGACCGATGGACAGCACGACCGCCAGCACGATGGCCGTGCCCATGACAATCTTGTCGATGCCCTTGCCCAGCTTTTTGGACAGCCACTTTTCAAACTTGGTGGGTTCCTCGTCCAGAATGCCCAGCATGTCGGTGCTCTCCTGCAGGGTGCTCATGCCCATGGACAGCATGGTGACAAAGTTGACCACGCCGCGCACAATGGGCCAGCCCATCCACTTGTGCTTCTTGCTCAGGGGAACGTAGGTGGTGCGCTTGGTGATGATGTCGCCGTTGGGGCGGCGCACAGAGATGGCGATGGCGTCCGGCGCCTTCATCATGACGCCTTCCATAACCGCCTGTCCGCCAATATCCGGACGGCGGCAGGAAGCAGCGGGAGTTTTGCTCATAAAGGTATCTTTCCTTTCTCCTGTGCAAAAAAGATCACAGGTACACAAATGCTCTGTATTCGACATATACCCCGTTTGTTCCTGCCTTGAAACGGGGATGAAAGAATTTCCGAAAAAATCAAAAAGAGCGCCTTGTGGCGCTCTTTTGAATGGCTTATTCCATGTTGAAACGCTTCTTGAAGCGGTCAACGCGTCCGCCGGTATCGACCAGCTTCTGCTTGCCGGTGAAGAAAGGATGGCACTTGGAGCAAATTTCAACCTTCAGCTCACCCTTGACAGAACCCGTCTCAAACGTCTCACCGCATACGCAACGGACGATGGACTTGCCATATTTGGGATGGATCTTTTCTTTCACGCACTCTCACCTCTTTTGCGCATGCTGTGGGTTCAATGAAAACCGCACGAGAGATTATAGCACAGTCAAAACTCATTTGCAAGCATTTTTTGAACAGTTATCATGACGGTTCTTTGTTTTTTCTGTAAACAGTCTGTCATATGTTGATTTTTGGCAGAAAAGGGGCGTCCAAAGCGGGCTGGCTCGCGGGAAAGATGCAAATGCGAACGATGCATGCAATTGCTTGCGAAGTGCGCAGAACCGTGCTACAATACAAAACGAACCATTATAGACAGGCAGAGGAACAAGAAGGAAGTAGAACATGAGCAACATTACCACCATGATTGCCGAGGGCAGGGGAAAGCGCCTGTACGCCACCGAAAATCCGGACGAAGCTGTGGTGTACTACCGCGATGAAACCTTTGCTTTCCACGGTCTCAAGCGCGGACGCATCATCGGCAAGGGCGAGATCAACAACCTGATCTGTGAATACATGTTTACGCTGCTGACCGAAAAAGGCGTGCCCAACCATTTTATCAAGCGCATCGACAACCGCTGCTCGCTGGTCAAGCGGGTGGAGATGATCCCCTTTGTGGTCAAGGTGCGCAATATTGCCGCCGGCAGCCTTGCCCGCCGCATGAGCGTGCCGGACGGCACCAAGCTGCGCAACACCGTCATCGAGTTCAACCTCAAGGATGACGAGCTGGAAGATTCCATGGTCAATGTCACCCACATCACCGCCATGCAGCTGGCCACGCCGAAAGAGGTGCGCCGCATGGAGCAAATGAGCTACCTGGTGAATGAGATCCTGTCCGAGTGCATGCGCGATATCAACATCGAGCTCATCGACTTCCGGCTGGAGTTTGGCCGCTACAAGGGTCAGATTCTGCTGGCGGACGAGGTATCGCCCGATACCTGCCGTTTTTGGGACGCCGCCACCCACGAACCCATGGATCTGGACCGTTTCCGTCACGATCTGGGCGACGTGGCCGAGGCCTACCGCGACGTGCTGCACCGCCTGACCGGCAACGTGCTAAAGAACACCGAGGAGGAAATGTAAATGAGCACTCCTTTCAGCGGAAAGACGCTGATGATCACCGGCGGTACCGGCTCCTTTGGCGAGGCGGTGCTCAAGCGCTTCCTGGATACGGATATTGCCGAAATCCGCATTTTCAGCCGCGATGAGAAAAAGCAGGATGATATGCGGCACCGCTATCAGAATGACAAGATCAAGTACTTCATCGGCGACGTGCGCGATCTGTCCAGCGTGAAAAACGCCATCTACGGCGTGGATTATCTGTTTCATGCCGCCGCCCTCAAGCAGGTTCCCTCCTGCGAGTTTTTCCCCATCGAGGCGGTCAAGACCAATGTGCTGGGCACCGATAACGTGCTCACCGCCTGCATCGAGGCCGGCGTGAAAAAGGTGATCTGCCTGTCTACCGACAAGGCGGCCTATCCCGTCAACGCCATGGGCACCAGCAAGGCCATGATGGAAAAGGTGTTTGTGGCCAAGGCCCGCACGGTGTCGCCCGAGCGCACGCTCATCTGCGGCACCCGCTACGGCAATGTGATGTGCTCGCGCGGCTCGGTCATTCCGCTGTTCATCGACCAGATCCGCGAAGGCAAGCCCCTGACCGTGACCAACCCGGATATGACCCGCTTCATCATGAGCCTGGAGGAAGCCGTGGAGCTGGTGCTGTTCGCCTTTGAAAACGCGCACAGCGGCGATATTCTGGTCAAGAAGGCGCCTGCCTGCACCATCGGTGTTCTGGCGCAGGCTGTGAAGGAACTGTTCCATGCGGATAATCCCATCCGCGTCATCGGCATCCGCCACGGCGAAAAGATGTACGAAACCCTGCTGACCAACGAGGAATGCGTGCATGCCATCGACATGGGCGATTTCTACCGCGTCCCCTCCGACAGCCGCGACCTCAACTACGACAAGTATGTGGTCAAGGGCGACGAGGACCGCAACCTGCTCAGTGAGTTCAACTCCAACAACACCCGTCTGCTCACCGTGGACGAGGTGAAGGAAAAACTGCTGTCCCTTTCCTATATTCAGGAGGAACTCTCCAAATGGGAGAATGCCTGAGCCTGTTTGACGGCTGGGACAACCTGATGATCCAAAGCGCACGCGAGGGCATGCAGGGCCGCTTCCATTGTGAAGGCGGCCGCGCAGCCGCGTGCGAAAACGGCGATTTTCTGTTTCTGGCCGGTGATGCGGATGCGTCGGAATGGGAAGCGCTGCTGACGCGATTTTCGGATCAGGGCTTTTTCCGCATTCTGGTCAGCCGTACGCCTGAGCTGCACGAACGCGTGGGGCAGATCCTCCAGGGAAGCGTCACAGCCGAAACGCGCTATGCGCTCGGGCTGCCGGAAGCCTTCGACCGCGAACACCTTTCGCGGCTTGCGCAGCAGATTCCCGCAGAGATCGAACTGCGCCTGTTTGATGAGGACTGCTATCATCAGGCGCTTGCGCAGACATGGTCGTGCGACGCCTGCCTGCAGTTTGGCTCATGGGACAGCTACCGCGCTCATGGCCTTGGCGTAGCCGCTTTGAAGGACGGCGTGCTCATCGGCAGCGCATCCTCTTATTCGAGCTGCTCCCAGGGGATCGAAATACAGGTGGACGTGCGGGCTGATTATCAGCGACGCGGCATTGCAGCCGCGTGCAGCGCGAGACTGATTCTCGAATGCCTGGATCGAGGCCTTATCCCCGAATGGGACGCAGCCAGCGATGTTTCGCTGCATCTGGCGCAGAAACTGGGCTACCGTTATGCGGGCAGCTATCCCGTCTGGTTTTTGAATGCACCAACGACGCCTGAGAAGGAGTAACCCTTTATGGCCTGGAAAGCAAAGCGCATTTCCGCCGGTGTGGATGTAAACAGCATCACCGGCGGCGTCATCTGGAAAACGCTGCTGGCGTTCTTCTTTCCCATTCTGCTGGGCACCTTTTTCCAGCAGATGTACAACACGGTGGACGCCATCATCGTGGGCAAATTTGTGGGCAAGGAGGCGCTGGCCGCAGTGGGCGGCGCCACCGGCAGCCTCATCAACCTGATTGTGGGCTTCTTTGTGGGCCTGTCTTCCGGCGCTACGGTCATCCTGTCGCAGTTTTACGGCGGACGGCGTAGTGAGGAAGTCAGCCAGACGGTGCATACCGCCATGGCCATGGCCATCACCGGCGGCGCGATCATCATGATCGTCGGCTACATCTTTTCGCCTGCGCTGCTGGAAATGCTGGGTACGCCTGCGGATGTGCTGCCGCATGCGGTCATCTATCTGCGCATTTACTTTATCGGCATGATTCCCTCGCTGATTTACAACATCGGCTCGGGCCTTCTGCGTGCCGTGGGCGATTCCCGCCGTCCGCTGCTGTTCCTGGCAGCTGCCTGCATTGTCAACATTGTGCTGGACGTGCTGCTGGTGGTGGGCATGGAGTTGGGCGCGGCGGGCGCTGCGCTGGCCACCATCCTTTCTCAGCTGGTCAGCGCCGTGCTGGTCATCTTTACGCTGACGAGCTCGCCGACTGTGTACCATCTGGATGTGCGCAAAATCCGCTTTCATACCCAGCTGCTGGGCCGCATTGCGGCCATCGGCCTGCCGGCCGGTCTGCAGTCCATGATGTACTCGGTGTCCAACGTGGTCATTCAGACGGCGGTCAACGGCTTTGGCACAGACATGATTGCCGCCTACACGGCCTTTGGCAAGCTGGATGGTTTTTACTGGATGATCGTGGGTGCATTTGGCGTATCCATCACTACCTTTGTGGGTCAGAATTTTGGCGCAAAGCAGTACGACCGCATGCGCCGCAGCGTGCGCGTGTGCCTGCTGATGATGTTTGGCTCCACCATTGTGCTCAGTACACTCTTGCTTTTGGGTGGCCGTATGTTGTATCATTTGTTTACAGATGATCCGGTTGTGATTGAGTACGGCTTGCAGATGCTGCGCGTAATTGCGCCTGCCTACATGGCCTTTATCTGCATCGAAATTCTCTCCGGCGCCCTGCGCGGCGTGGGCGATTCGCTGGTAGCCACGCTGTTTACGCTGTTTGGCGTGTGCGTGTTCCGCGTGATCTGGGTGGTGTGGATTCTGCCCATGAATCACACGCTGGAAATGCTCATGCTCAGCTATCCCATCACGTGGACGCTCACGTCCATTCTGTTTATTGTCTATTATCTCTGGGGCGGATGGCTCAAGCGCGCGATCCGCAAATCAGGGCTTGCATAAGGAAGAAAGGAAAGATACACCATGAAATGCATCATTTCCGGCTACGGCGTATCGCTGGATACATCCATTGCGTATTTCGGCGATCGCTCCGTCCCTTTCTGGACGGACGGCATCGAGTCGCCCAGCTTTATTGCCTGCGGTGACGGCTACCTCTTCGCCCTTACCGAAAACAGCTACTATGCCGCCATTTACGCCTATCGCCGCGAAGGCATGAGCTACCGCCTCACTGACCGCCGCAATGTGGTGGGCCGTGCACTGTGCCATCTGGCGTATTCGCCTGTCAACAAGCTGCTCATTGGTTCCTGCTACGGCAGCGGCCATGTGCTGTGCGCGCAGTTTGATCCCGAGACCGGCAAGTTTGGCGATGTGGACGCCATTGAGCAGGTGGGCGATAACCAGAGCCGCGCGCACTGCGCTGCGCTCAACCGTGCCGAGGACCGCGTGTACACCGCCAACCTCGGTCTGGACAAGCTGTTCATCTACCGCGTTGAAAACGGCAAGCTGGTGGAGGATGCCGTTGTATCCGCGCCGCAAGGCAGCGGTCCGCGCCATCTGCGCCTGTCCGTGGATGAAAAGCTGCTGTACGTCATCACCGAGTATTCCAACCAGATTCTCGTCTATGACACGTCCGACTGGTCGCTCAGGCAGCAGGTATCCACCCTGCCTGCCAACCATTTTGGCAGCAGCCACTGCTCCACCCTCTGCGTTTCCAAGGACGGACGCTTTGTGTACGCCGCCAACCGCTACGCCGACAACATTGCCGTTCTGGAAGTGGGCGAAGACGGTCTGCTCACGCTCAAGGCCAACTTTGACTGCGGCGGCCGCAGTCCGCGCCACATGGAGCTGACCGAAAGCGGCAATCACCTGGTCATCTGCTGTCAGAATTCCGACTGGGTTGTCATCAAGCACATCAACACCGAAACCGGCATGCCCACCCACACCACCCGCGAGATCCCGTTCAACGCGCCCGCCTGTGTGGCGTTCCTATAAAGGAGGAGACGCCAAGGGCTCTGCCCTTGGATCCCGGCAGGGGGCTGAGCCCCCTGCACCCCGCACACCGTGCACCTGAAAGGTGCACGGTGTTTGTGTATGGGTAGGGCTGCAACTAAGACCGCCGGGGCACATACGGGTGCCCCGGCTCGATTGATGGTATTGCATTCCTTGCTGGTTGATTTATGGGTGGGCTGATGCTACAATAAAGATAGCATGTTACCGCACAGCTAACCAAATCTTCCTGCGCAGCAGGAAACTTCACATGCCGCAGGCACACTTCACCGCCGCAGGCGAACTTCACGCGCCGAAGGCGCACTTCACTTCGACCGAAGGGAGAACATCGTGTTCAAAGAGAAAGTAGTTGTTATCACCGGCGGCGCCATGGGCATCGGCAAAGCCATTGCGGACGCATTCCGCGCTGAGGGCGCACAGGTGTGCGTGATCGACAAGCAGGAAGGCCCGCACTATGTGGGCGATATCGGGCAGAAAAACGTACTGGAGGCCTTTGCGCAGAGCGTGATTGCACATCATGGGCATATAGATTGTCTCATCAACAATGCGCCGCCGCTGTTCAAGGGCATTGACAGCTGCGGCTATGATGAATTCAACGAGTCGCTGCGCCTGGGCGTGACCGCGCCGTATTATCTGACGCAGCTGTTCCTGCCGTACTTTGCGCCGGGCGCGAGCATCGTGAACATCTCCTCCTCGCGTGATCGCATGAGTCAGCCCAACACGGAGAGCTACACCGCGGCCAAGGGCGGCATTGCCGCGCTCACGCATGCGCTGGCGGTGAGTTTGTCTGGGCGTGTGAGGGTCAATTCCATCTCGCCCGGCTGGATTGACACGGCCTATACCGTGTATGAAGGCGCGGATGCATCGCAGCATCCGGCAGGGCGCGTGGGGCATCCCATGGATATTGCGCACATGGTGCTGTTCCTGTGTTCTGATAAGGCTGGTTTCATCACCGGCGAAAACATCTGCATCGACGGCGGCATGACGCGGCAGATGATTTATCACAACGATTACAACTGGGAATTGAAAGAAGAATAAAGCAAGGCCGTGTGCAAGTTGATGCACACGGCCTTTTGGATGATTACAGATTTCGGAACATCGTGCGATCCACACGGCGATAGAGCGCAAGGCAGATGATCAGCGATGCCACCTCGGCAATGGGGAAGCACCACCACACGGCGTTGAGGCCAAAGAAGTGGCTCAGCAGCCATGCGGCAGGCAGCAGCACGCCCAGCTGGCGGCTGAGGCTCATCACGAGGCTGTAGAAGCCCTTGCCCACGGCCTGGAAGACCGTGCTGAGGGTGATGCCGATGGCAGCGGGCAGGAAGCAGGAGCAGATGATGCGCAGCGCGATCACGCCAATCTGCGTCAGCTCGCTGGCGCCGTTGGTTTCAAACAGGCCCAGCAGCACCTGCGGAATGAACAGGAAAAGCAGCATGCCCACGCCCATGATGATTCCGGCCAGCTTGAGAGCCACCCTGATGGCTTCATAAATGCGCTGGCGCAGCCTGGCGCCGTAGTTGTAGCCGATGATGGCCACCAGGCCGTTGCTCAGGCCAAACACCGGCATGAACACGAAGGACTGCAGCTTGAAGTATACGCCCAGCACGCTCACGGCGGCATTGCCGTAGGCCATCAGGATGAGGTTCATGGCCACGTTCATCACAGAGGAGATGGACTGCATGATGATGCTGGGGAAGCCTACGCTCAGAATGCTCCTGAGCAGATCGCCATTGGGATGGAAGCCCCGGAAGGAAATGCGGAGCTCCTTGTTGCGCGTCTGGTTGAGGATGATGCCCAGCGTCATGCCGGAGATCTGGCCAAGGATGGTGGCGATGGCAGCGCCCGCAACGCCCATGGCCGGCAGGCCGAACATGCCGAAGATCAAAACGGGGTCGAGGAGGATATTGACCACCGCGCCGGTCAACTGCGTGACCATGGAAAGCACGGTGTTGCCGGTGGCCTGCATCAGGCGCTCAAAGCTGATGGACAGAAACACGCCGAAGCTGAACGTACATACGATGCTCAGATAGGTGCCGCCCAGCTCCTGCAGCTGCGCCGAAGGGGTCAGGAAGCGGAAGAAAGGCTTGGCTGCAAAAGCGCCAAAAACAAAGAACAGCGCAAAGGCGCACATCTGCAGAAAAATGCCGCTTTTGGCGGCCTCGCGCGCTTCCTCTGCGCGTTTGGCGCCCAGCTTGCGGCTGACAAGGCTGTTGATACCCACGCCAAGACCGGTGGAGGCGGCGATGATCAGCATCTGAATGGGCATGGCCAGCGACACGGCGGTGAGCGCTTCGGCGCTGTAGCGCGCCACGAAAATGCCGTCCACCACATTGTACAGCGCCTGCACCAGCATACTGATCATAATCGGCACGGAAACTTTGACCACCAGCCGGCTCATTTCCATGGAGCCCAGCAGTTTGGAGCGTTCCTCCTGCATTGGTTTTCCTTCTTTCTGAATGTAAATATGACACCGAGAATGAATACTAACAGGAAAGCCTCCATCCGTCAATACCGAATCCGCATACAAAAAAACCGAGGCCATTCAATGGCCTCGGCAAGTGGGTTGAGGGACTCAATCCCTGATTAGTAGTTGGTGGGGCGCAGCATGAAGTAGGCCTGGGGATGAGCGCAGACGGGGCACATTTCAGGGGCCTTGGGGCCGATGACGATGTGGCCGCAGTTGGAGCACTCCCAAATGGCGTCGCCGTCGCGGCTGAAAACGAGGCCGCCTTCGATGTTGGCCAGCAGCTTGCGATAGCGCTCTTCGTGATGCTTTTCGATGGCGCCAACCTTCTCAAACAGGAAAGCGATCTCTTCAAAGCCTTCTTCATGGGCGTCCTTGGCCATGTTGGCGTACATGTCGGTCCACTCGTAGTTCTCGCCTTCGGCAGCATCCAGCAGGTTTTCGGTGGTGCTGGGCACAGCGCCGCCGTGCAGCAGCTTGAACCAGATCTTGGCGTGCTCCTTTTCGTTGTTGGCGGTTTCCTCAAACAGCTTGGCAATCTGCACATAGCCGTCCTTGCGGGCCTTGGAAGCGTAGTAGGTGTACTTGTTGCGGGCCTGGCTTTCGCCGGCAAAAGCGGTCATCAGATTGGCCTCGGTCTTGGTTCCCTTGAGTTCTTTCATGGTCGATTTCCTCCATTTTGGTTTTTTGATTGAATCTCCGTTTTCGACGGGGATATTATAACACAAAACCATCAAAAAGAAACAGCTTTATTGCCAGGTCTGGCAGAAACCGAAAACGGCCCAGTGATCGGTATGCAGCTGGTACTGAATGAGCGGATCGGTATGCTCACTTTCGGGCAGTTCGGACATGTTGTACTGCAGCTCGTTGCGGTTCTTGTTGGTGATGTGGTTGTTGGCCTTGGTGCTGTCATAGATGTAGGAATAGCTCTTGACGCTGTTGGACATGTTGCCCTCCACCGTGGTGACGGCATACAGGCCGCTGCCCAGCTCCTTGACATCGATAACGGAGGCGATGTGGGTGGTGCGGTAGGACTTGGACATATCGGCGTAGATCACCAGATAGCCGGGCTTGGGCACATCCACAAAGCGGCCGCGCTCGCTGAAGCCGTCGTACTGGTGGCCCACCTCACCCTGACGCACAAACATCACATCGGGCGGCGTTTCCAGTTTGTCAAGGTCGCGCAGCTCCAGGGGCTGGATGCCGGCGGAATTGGCGCAGGCGGCGGTGAACACGGCGCACCAGCCCACTTCCTTCTTCTTCTTGTAATACCACTTGGCGTACTTGTTGTAGCGGGGCAGACGGGCGCGCTTGACGGTGTAGAATTCGCGCTGGAGAACGTAGATGTAGTTTTTAATGGCCTGCGGCAGCTGGTCATCGCCCACGGTGACGTTGTAGGTGTACTCATCCTCACCGATCAGGCAGGTCACTTCCGCCTCGCCGGCTGAAACGCCGGTCATCACGCCGTCGGCAGATACGATGACCACGCTTTCATCCGAGGAGGTGAAAACGCCGCTTTGGGTGGGCTGCAGTCCGCCTTCGGGGATTTCGTCGAAGGGGATCACGCCGGGCGACACACAGGGCACAAAGGCGCTGTCGCCGGTGTGCAAGCCGAAAAAGCCGGTTTCATCGCTGAGCTGATCCGGGGTGCGCAGATCGGCAAGAGCCAGATCAAACAGCGCATCGGTCTGCTCATCCGCCACAGACAGGGCGGGCACGAGCAGCACAAGCGCCATCAGCAGAACTGCAAT
The DNA here is from genome assembly GCA_029009515.1 of bacterium. Taxonomy (GTDB): domain Bacteria; phylum Bacillota; class Clostridia; order Christensenellales; family Aristaeellaceae; genus Limiplasma. Next base: position 53,814 of record JAQXJZ010000109.1, on the reverse strand, counting down.
GCGGTGGAAAAGACTGAGTTTCATGCAGAAAAACTCCTTCATGCAAATTGTACCTGTTCATTATAACACAAATTGCAGGGAAATGAAGAGTGTGCGAGTTTGTTTACAAGAGTGGTTCGGCGCGTTATGCTGTGTACCAGGGAGAGATGAATATGGGCTATTGGGGCATTGTGGAAAACGGGGCGGATCTTGCCTATCTGAAGGAACTGGAAGCCACGGAGCGTGATCTGAAAACAAGGCAGAAAGCGCTGGAAAAGTTTTTGAACAGTTTGCGCGTGCCGCGCGAAAAAACGCGCAAGCGCAAAACATCAGAAGAAAAGTACCGCGAGCGGATCGCGCAGGAACCGTTCCGCAGCGTACGTGCGGGCGATGTGTTTGCCATGCCCGCCCAAGGCGGCTGGCGCGCGGTGCTGTGTATCGAGCGCGGCGGCAGCACGCTGAGCGGGCTGACGCAGAAAAAGGTGCTGCCCATGGTATGGACCTGCGGAAGGGACCTGATGGAGCTTGGGCTTGTGAAGCTTGGGCGTATGCGCGTGAGCAAGGATTTGATCTTTGCCCTGGGGCGCTCTGTGCCGTGCGGCCGGATCGGCTGGAAAACGGCCTGCAGAGCGGCTTTGCCATTGACAGCGCAGACTGCCTGATCTATGCGCAGATGCAGCAGAAAGCAGGGGAATGCGACATGCTTGCATGGCATCAGGAGGCGGTGCGCAGGATAGAGGAAATGCACCGTCAGATGGGGCTGTGAACACCCCGAAAAACTTTTTTCAAAAAAATTCGAAAAAGCTGTTGACAAAAACGCGAAGATGATGTAAGATAATCAACGTCGCGTGAGCGATACAGCATCGCGGGGTAGAGCAGTTTGGTAGCTCGTCGGGCTCATAACCCGGAGGTCGTGGGTTCAAGTCCCTCCCCCGCAACCAACATGGCGGCGTAGCTCAGCTGGCTAGAGCATTCGGTTCATACCCGGAGTGTCATTGGTTCGAATCCGATCGCCGCTACCATCAAGAACACCTTGAGAAATCAAGGTGTTCTTTTTTGTATAGGAGGAAGAAATACTATGCTTTTTCTGTATCTGCTTGCGCTGGCTATTACCATTTTGATAGAATCCATCGTCGCGAATGCCTTCTATGATATCGCATGCGAGAAAGGCTTTGAGAACAGAAAGTACTTCTGGCATTCATTCCTATCCATTTGATCCACTGCACAAGAGAAATCCGAACCTGCTGCTGGTTGGAAATAGGTTCGGATTATCAAATTGACTTCGCAAGCGTCGCTTGTTTGCTGGCCCACGATTCGACCAACCATGATAACCATTCAGCAGAAAGCAGGAGTGCCTGCGCTCTCGTCGCGGAACTCCTGCTTTCTTTTTAGTTCGTTGGGACGACTTATCCCGTTAACGCATATTTGCCTATGCGATGCGGCAGAAGAAACTCAATCCTTTCTTTTGACAATGCTGAGCTTTTCAAAGATGCCGCCGGCGTAGCCTCCCTGATCCGCGTTGAAGGTGATCGTCACCTGATCTGTTCCCTCGGTCAGGGATGCCGGGATGGGATAGTACACATCGTAGAACTTGCCGGGGGTGACATTTTCCAGCGTGACGCTTGCCAGCACGACGTCGTTGACCAGCACGGTGAACCTGCGTCCGGCGTCGCCGCGGAAGTAATTCACACACAGGTAGTTCTGCACGCCCTGCTCCACGGCCATGTCGTAGGAGAAGAATCCGCTGGCTTCTGCATGGCGGTAGTTCCGGCCCATATGCATTCCGGTGCCGGTCTTGCTGCCCTGCAGGTTGTGGGAGAATTCATATTGGTCGTTGGCTACCGGCAGGCTGTCGATCACGATATACCGGGTGGTGTCTTCGACATCGGCGGCAGTCTCATCGGTGAGGCGTACATAGATGGCATAGCGGCTCTGGTGCTGCTGATAGTGGGGGGTAAAGACCAGGTCGCGATCCGTGCCGCGCAGGGTGAAGCGCAGCTCCGCGCCATCGCGGACGAGATGCTCTCCGATGTTCTGCAGCCATGCTTCTGTGGTGCCTTCCGCGATGCGGAGCACCTCGCTCGCAGACGGATCGGCGGAGGGGACGGTGACATCCACGCCGGTGACGCTGGTGGTCATGCTGTTCTGCCCCAGAGCGGCGCTGAGCACAACGGGGCCGTACTTGAAGGCGACCACGCCGGGATCGTCGGGCAGCGGATGGACCCGGATCTCCGAGGGCAGCGTGATGCTGATGATATCGCCGCCATGCCACTCGCGGCTCAGGCGGATAAAGCCGTTGACCGCCGCTGCCCCGGCCGCTTCACCGTTGATCTGAACCAGCGGCTCGCCCGCGCACCAGTCCGGCACGCGCAGGACGATATCTGCCGCGACCGGCGCGTCCGCCGCGATGGTCAGCACTGCCTGATCCGTCATGGGGATGTCTGTTTCCATCGTGACGGTCATGCCTTTTGCCCTCCACTGGACGGAGGAGGCGGTATATCGGGTCACATAGAGGCTGCTGTCGTCCTGATAATAGATGCTGTCGCCCAGCTTGGAGAAATTCTCCATGCCGGAGCCAGTGCAGCACCAGAAATGCTGGTCGGGCGTGCTGTATACCTTGAAATAGCCGCTGGCCATCGGCTGGAAGTAGGTGGTCATGCCGGTTTCCGGGTTCTGAGAGGACAGGATCGCATTGATGTAGGTGTTCTCGTAGTAGTCAGCATACTTACGGCTGCCGGTGACTTTGAACAGCCCCCGGGTCAGCTTGAGCATGTTGTAGGTGTTGCAGGTCTCACAGTTGCAGTTGGTGCGCTCGGCTTCCAGGATGTTCGGCTCGCCGAAGTGCTCCCACTCGCTGTTTCCGCCGGTGATATAGGTGTGGTTGTTCACCACGATTTCCCAGAAGTTCTCGGCGACCTGCAGGTAGTATTCCTCCCCCTCGCCCAGCACCATGTAGCGCTGCAACGCGCCAACGATCTTGGGGATGGTGGTGTTGGCGTGCTTGCCGTTGAGCACATCCTGGCCGTTATACAGCGCGTCGAAGAGCGCCATTTCGTCAAAGCTGTGGGCAGCGGAGAGATGATTTTCCGCCCGGGTGTGGCTGTACAGCTGGTAGAGCACGTCGTTCATGCCGCCATATTCCACGTTGAGCACCGTGATCTGGGTGGCGGGAGACCATTTGGAGGTACGGGAATACACCCAGTCTCCCAGGCGGGAGGCGACATCCAGCGCCTGCGCATTGCCCGTCAGCTCCCAGGCATGGATCAGGCCGGACATCAGCTTGTGCATATTGTACCACGGTACCCATGTGCCGGCAGTGTTGCCCTGCTCGATCTGGGTGAAGTGGCTCTCCGGGATCGCGGAAAGATAGCCGGTCTCCGCGTTCTGGCACTGGGCCAGCACCTCCACGATGTGGTCGGCGATGGCCTTGAGCTCCTCATCGTTGCAGGTCGCATAGGCCTGGGACAGCGCGGACAGATAGTGCCCCAGCGTGTGCCCCTTGATGGCGGAATTTTCCCAGCCGCCATAGATCTGTGCGCTGCTTTCCACGCCGCCGATGAGGCAGTAGCCCTTCAGCAGGCGGTCCGCGTCCAGGAACTTCAGGTATGCCACTTCCTTGGTAAAGGCGTTCTGCTCGTAAGGGTTGAGCAGCGTCACGTCACCCATGGACACGTTGCTCAGGTTGGTAAAGGCAGGCATTGCCTCGACCGTCAGATCAAAAGCTTTCTTCATGCTATATCCTCCAAACTCGATCGTAGTAGTCAGCGTGACAGGCGCATCGTTTTCACCGGCAGCGGGCCTGCTGACCTGCCCCTGGGAGCTCATCACGGCCTCATTGGAGGACGACCAACGGATGCTGCTGCCGGATATGCCCGTGTCAGGCAGGGTAATGTCCTCCTTGATGGACAACAGGGGGAGCGTCAGTCCTGCGGCGTCGCTTATCACGACCTCGGCAGCATCCAATTCAGCGCCGAAGCGGGTGTACAAGGCGATGATATCCGCAGGCGCCAGCACGGCGTCGTAAATCGCCAGTTCGTCCAGCGTCAGCCGCGCATAGCCGCCGTTGTACCCGGGGGGGAATTGAAGCCGATGTACTTGTGATCCCTGTCATTGGCGGAGTCATACGTCACGGCGCTGTGTACCCATTCGTCTGCGGGGAAGAAAGCGGCTCGGCTGCCGGAGACGAAGATCTCCATGGGCTGCCCGGAGGACGGGCCGACGGAGAGCTTCAGCGGCGTGTTGTTATCCAGGCAGGACAGATACCAGCCGGTTCCCTTGTAATTGCCGGGTGATCATGTGCTCGCCGGTCAGCACGCCGTCTGCCTTCACCCGGGCGGCGAAGGTCAGCTGCGTCGGCTGCAGCAGCCCGGATGTGCCAGATCGATATAGGTTCTGCCATCCAGCTTCAGGGCCTGACCGTTCACGCCTTCCGTATAGACGGCTTCACGGTTTGTCTTTCCATGCAGATGATGGGGCGAGGCGTCTTGCGCGGTGCCGTTAAAGGGAAGATACAGAACGGGCTGTTCCTCCTCTGCCAGTGCGGCCGGAAGAGAAAAAAGCAACACAAAAAGAACCAGCCATAGATACGTTTTCACTGGGGTCCTACGATCGTCATTCGATTGTACCGTTCGATTGCACTTGCATTATAGGGCAGTATAAGTCAGGTGTAAATGGAAAATCTGGGCATAGGCCAGTTGAATAGTCGTTTTACTGCATCCACGGACGGTTGATATTCGCCGAGGGATCCAGCTGCTTGACGGCCTTGGGGGGCATTCCGTAAACCTTCTTAAACACCCGGCTGAAATAGTAGGGATCACAGAACCCGTACATATCTGCCACTTGCTTCACGGTATAGGGGCCGGTCGAAAGCGTATCGTACGCCATCTGCAGCTTCGTCTCCATCTGATACTGCTGGAAGGTCCGGCCTGTCATCTTACGGAAGCGGGAAGAGAATGTTCTGACCTGCATGTGCGCGATCGAGGCGGCTTCCTCCAGCGTGAAGAAGCGGCCGATTTCCGCGTTCATTGCCTTCAGGAGGTCAACGAACCATTCCTGCCGCTCCTTGCCGGCGGGTTCCTTCCGGGCAAAGAAGGAGAGTTCCGCAAGCAGCAGCGCCAGCAGCATGCGCAGCTTGCGTTCCCGGTCATCCCTGCGGGACCAGAACACATCGATGATCTCCCGGAAGAGGTTCTCCACTGTTCCCTGTGTCCCACAATGGATCACCGTGGGGATGCAGACCGTCTCGCCGCTTGCATAAACGGAAGCTTCTGCCACGGAAAGCTCCACGTTCAGCCGGTCATCCGGCAGCCTGGAAAAGTGGATGAACATATTCATACTGTTGGCCGAGCAGGGAACCGGCGAATAATGATGGCTGCCTGCACGCAGCAAGATGACGTTTCCGGCGCCGACCGTATAGGAAACGTCATCCTGAACCAGTGTCCACTCACCGGAATAGACGTACAGCAGGTCGTGCTCGGGCATCGTGCGATCCGGGTGGAACTCCGGCCGTGCATACAGATTGCTTCCGCACAGGGTTATCTCATGGGGATGGGAAATGGACAATACATCGTATTTCACAGCGCACACCTTCCAGAAAATCTATCTTTTTGCCGGATAACACATGGAAACATGCTTGATATATATATATATGAATATTATACGATGGATTGGCAAATAATGCAAGAACGAAGTAATGCTATGCTACGCAGTGACCAGAATCCGCCGGAACGAAAACTTTTTGCGTACCCATTACAGACATTTTGGGTTGAATTTAGGTTAAGGATGTAACAATCAGCCTAATGGTTGCCGTATTTTGCAAAACACTTCTGCAAAATCCATTGCGTTTTGATACGGCGAGCCGTAAAATATAGTCAGAAACCGTTCGATTGCGAGAAAAGAATAAGCTTTTTCAGCGAACGGTAAATGTAAGGAGGTACCCGTATGAAGAGAATCGTTTCTCTGGTCCTGGCTGCCATGATGCTGCTGGGCATGATGAGCTTCGCCAGCGCTGACGAACCCGTCAAGCTGACCGCTCTGTTCATCGCCCATCCCCTGACCAAGCATGTTGACGAAATGAAGTGGGTCAGCGAGCTGGAAGAGCGCGCTGGCGTCGACGTGACCTGGGAAGTCATCTGGACTGACTGGGATACCGTGAAGTCCCAGCGCTTTGCCTCTGGCGACATCCCGGACCTGCTGTTCAATGCCACCATCGATGCTGACTACACCACCTACGAGGGCCTGTTCGCTGATCTGACCAAGTATGTGGATGCCATGCCCAACGTGACCGCGATGTTCACCGAGGAGCCCGACACCCTGGCTCTGGCCAAGACGCTGGAAGGTAAGATCTACGGTCTGCCCAAGTTCCAGGGCAAGTGGCCTGACACCAACACCGTTATGTTCGTCAACAAGGTTTGGCTGGAGAACGTGGGCAAGGAAGTTCCCACCACTCTGTCCGAGCTGAAGGACGTCCTGATGGCCTTCAAGGAGAATGACGCCAACGGCAACGGCAACCCCAACGACGAGATCCCCATGGACTTCAACGGCTGGTTCGGCGGCGCTTACGGCCTGCACAACCTGATCGGCTCCTGGGGCATCCAGCAGACCAACTGGGGCTATTATTCCTACTTCGCCGAGGGCGGCCAGGTCAAGGCCTTCGCCGTGGACGAGCGCTACAAGGAAATGATGATCTACCTGGCTGATCTGTACGCCAATGGCCTGATCAACGAAAACGCCATCACCAATGACTACTCCATGTTCCAGTCCCTGTCCCGCGGCGACGCTGAGGGCAACGCGCTGGTCGGCGTGGTTATGGGTTGGGAAGAGACCGATAAGTTCGGCCCCACCCTGCACTCCCAGTATGTTCCCTGCGGTCCCTTCCAGAACGATCTGGATCCCAAGTATGCTGACGTCGCGCCTCGCTGGCCCTACGACTTCTCCGGCCTGAACATGAGCGGCAACCGCGTCTGTATGTCCGCCAAGTGTGAGAATCCTGAAGCTGCGATGAAGTTCGTTGACCTGTTCTACGGCGAAGCTGAGTCCGTGGAAGGCCTGTTCGGCGGCATCATCGACGGCAACGTGGCCAAGGTTGGCGACAACCACTACGAGGTTCTGCCTCCTCCCGCTGAGGCTAACACCGACCCCGGCACCTGGAAGTGGACTTCCACCTTCGCTGACAACGCTCCCATGTACATCCGTCGTGCTACCCGCGTTGACATGACCATCGACATGGAATATGCCCTGACCGAGCGCGAGCAGTACAAGGAGTCCATCGCTCTGGTGGACATGGAGAACGAGTACTATCCCCAGATGCTGATGAAGTACACTGCTGAGGATCAGAACACCATGGCAGTTGCTCAGGCGAACGTGGACAACATCATCGACAACTACTGGGGCCTGTGGCTGACCGGTGAGTCCGACGTGGAAGAGGATTGGGAAGACTATGTTGACGCCGCTATGGCCGCTGGTCTGAACGACATCCTGCAGATCCGTCAGGCTGCCTACGACGTTTTTAAGGCTCAGTAATCAGGTAAACTTCTGTGGGCGGGATGCGGATAATTCCGCGTCCCGCCCCTTGGCATTATTCATGTCGGGAACATCCCGAAGCGCCATCAAGCCTTGCATTGATGGCGTAAAGACTGCGGAGGGATACTCCCGATGCAGGCTGAAAGACAGGAGGGGTATCTTCCGTGAATGGAAATACGAAGACGATCGTAAAACGCGGTACAAAGAAAGGTCTGGGCTGGTATCTGGCAAAGGATTGGCAGCTGTGGGTCATGCTTTTTCCTGCGATGCTCTATATCCTGATTTTTGCCTATGTGCCCATGTACGGTGCGCAGCTGGCGTTCCGTGAGTATAGCTTTGAAGCCGGCATCACCGGCGGCAAGTGGGTTGGCTGGAAGTACTTTGACCAGTACTTCAGCAGCTCAATGTTCTCTTCCACGCTGAAGAACACCTTCACCATCTCTGCCGTCAGCATTTTGCTGGGCTTTCCCGCGCCCATTGTGCTGGCGCTGATCATCAACCAGATCCGCAACAACAAGTGGAAGCGCACCGTGCAGACGACGGTGTATATTCCGTATTTCATTTCTACTGTCGTTCTGGTTTCCATGCTGAACGTGCTCTTTGCCAAGAAGGGCGGCGTTCTGTCTGATTTCATGAAAATGCTGGGATTGGTGCCTGAAAAGGCCAATTTGCTGGGCCAGGCCAAGTACTTCGTCGGCATGTATGTCGGCTCCGGTATCTGGCAGAGCATGGGCTGGAATTCCATCATCTATATTGCAGCCCTGTCCTCCGTTGACACCCAGCTCTACGACGCTGCCAAGATCGACGGCGCAAACCGCTGGCAGCGCGTCATTCACATCGAATTCCCCGTGCTGGTGCCTACCATCATGATCCTGCTGATCATGAACATGGGTAACATCCTGAACGTTGGCTTTGATAAAGTTTATCTGATGCAGAACACGCTGAACCTGAAGGCGTCTCAGGTTATCTCGACCTATGTGTATGACGTGGGCGTCAAGTCCTCCCAGTTCTCCTTTGGTACTGCTGTCGGCCTGTTCACCAACGTGGTGAACTTTGTCTTCCTGCTCTCTGCCAACTGGATCAGCAAGAAGATCACCGGCAGCGGACTGATGTAAGGAGGTGGATTATCATGACAGCTATGACCAATAAGGATCTTCGCAAGTCGGAAGTCCGCAAAAATTCCATCCGTGAAACCAGCCTGAGCGACCGTCTTTTCGGCGCTTTGGTCATCGTCTTGAGCGTCCTGTGCTTCCTGATCATCCTGTATCCCCTGTGGTTTGTGGTCATTGCCTCCATTTCCAATTCTGATCTGGTCAATCAGGGCAAGGTCGTCTTCTGGCCGGTGGATATCCGCTTCTATGGCTTCCAGCAGGTGTTTACCGACGCCCGTATCTGGAATGGCTATCTGAACACCATCATCTACGTGGTGGCCGGCACTGCCCTGAACCTGGCGGTGACGATGCCTGCGGCTTATGCACTGAGCCGCCCTGACTTCAAGGCACGCAACCCGGTGATGCTCTACTTCGTCTTTACCATGTACTTCTCCGGCGGTCTGGTGCCCCTGTACATGACCATCTCCAGACTGAACCTGATCTCCACCAAGTGGATTCTGATCATCTTTATGGCGGTGAATACATACAACCTGATCATCGCCAGAACCTTCATCCAGAACAGTATTCCCAACGATCTGTACGAGGCTGCGATTCTGGACGGCTGCAGCCACTTCAACTACTTCTTCAAGGTCGTGCTGCCGCTGTCGAAGGCCGTCATCTCTGTGGAAATCCTGTACTACGGCGTGTACCACTGGAATGACTACTTCAATGCGCTGGTTTACAACTACAACCAGGCCAACGAACCCTTGCAGATGGTCCTGCGCCGCATCCTGCTGCTGAACGAGGCGTATGCCTCCGGCAACGGCGGCGTGCAGGGCGGCTACGGCCAGTCCTCTGCCGACCAGGTGAAATACGCTGTCATGATCGTGTCCACTGTGCCGATCCTGTGCTTGTATCCCTTCGTGCAGAAGTATTTTGAGAAGGGCGTTATGATCGGCGCCGTGACGGGCTGATCTCCAATCAGGTCATTTACGGGGGTATCTGTGCATGGATACCCCCGTTTTTTCAAAGGAGGACATGATGAAGAACTACAAGCTGCAAGGTGCTGAGTATCAACATGTAGAGCTGTTGGAAAGCCCCTTCAAGACCCAGCGGGATGAAACGCTGGAGCTTTACGCGATGCATCCCTCCAATGACGACATCCTGCATCGCTTCCGGGTGAAGGCGGGGATCTCCTCCAGTGCCAACGGCATGGTGGGTTGGGGGCCCTTTATCGGGCAGTACCTGGGCGCCTATGCCAAATGGTACCGCAACACCGGCGATGAGCGCATCCGCGCCAAGGCGATGGAGCTGTTCCATGGCTGGTGCGAGTGCGTGGAGAAGTGCGAAGACGTGATGGATCGCGGCACCTACATCTGGGAGAAATACCTGGGCGGCTTTCTGGACATGTACGAGTACATGGGCGTGGAGGAGGTCAAGCCCTGGATCCTGCGCATCAGCCGGTATGCAAAGGCGAAATTCCAGACGGATATCCCCCGCGACGGATTGCAGGATCACCGTATGCGCGGGCAGATCGAGTGGTACACCCTGCCGGAGAACCTCTACCGCGCCTACCAGCTCTTCGGGGATGATATCTACAAGGAAATGGCAGACGAATGGCTTTACCACTATATGTGGGACAAGCTGGCCAGCGGTGAAATGGGCATCGGCCCCCGTCATGCGTACAGCCAGGTGAACAGCCTTTCCTCTGCCGCCCGGGCCTATATCGTCACGGAGGATCCCCATTATCTGGAGGTCATCGAAAAGGGCTATCAGGAGATCACAGAGCATCACACCTATGCCACCGGCGGCTACGGCCCGGGCGAGATGCTTTTCGGCGATGACCCGGGTTATCTGGGCAACGCTATTCTGCCCACCTGGGACAGGGAGCTGACCACAACGGGTAAGCTGGTATACCAAAGCTTCCATGGCGGCAATGCCACCCGCAGCGATTCCTGGGGCTCCTGCGAGGTCAGCTGCTGCAGCTGGGCGGTGTTCAAGCTGTGCAACTACCTGCTCAAGCTCACCGGCGACGCCCGCTACGGCGATTGGGCGGAGAAACTGCTGGTGAATGGCACGTTGGGTCAGCCGCCCATCACGGAAAAGGGACAGGTGCTCTATTACGCCAGCTATTTTGTGGATGGCGCGCTGAAATCCTACGAGGATCGCCGCTTGCAGCACATGGGCCAGAATTTCGTGTGGCAGTGCTGCACGGGCACCTTCCCGCAGGACACGGCGGAATACGCCAACATGATCGCCTACTTTGATGAGGCTGGCCCCTATATCAGCCAGCTCATCCCGGCAAAGATCGACTTCTGCCAGGCTGGTCAGGCAGTCAGCATCCTCAGCACCGGCGATTTCCCCCGCAAGCCGGAAGCGAAGTTCACCATCCATGCCGCTCAGCGCACGGCATTTGCCCTGCGGGTGCGCATCCCGTCCTGGGCGGTGAATGGCAATGCGGTGTACATCAACGGTGAACGGACGGCCCTGTCCGCCCAGCCCAACACCTGGCTGACCATCGACCGCGAATGGCAGGATGGCGACCCGGTGGAGATCCGCCTGCCCTACAAGCTGTGCTTCAAGCCCGTCGATCCCCAGCATCCCAATGTGGTGGCGCTGTGCTATGGCCCGCTGGTGCTGTGCTGCGATGAGATGACCGTGCTGGTGGGTGACCAGGCGCATCCCGAGGAATGGCTCAAGCCGGTGGACGGCGAGGACAACACCTTCCGCACGCTGCCCGGCCACAGCGGCATCTACCACCATGTCTGCCGCACCTTCAAGCCCTATTACACGGTGCCGCTGATGCAATGGTACTATATGTACAACCGGATCTATCCCGACATGCAGACCCTCGACCGTGAACATCAGGGAACCTAAGGAGGAAACACCATGACGCATGAGGAACTGATGAACAGCCGTTGGAGCATTCAGCGGGCGGAAGAATACATGAAGCCCCTGGGCGTGATCAAGGGCGTGAACTTCATCCCGTCCTACTGCTGCTCCTACATTGAAATGTGGCAGCACTTCCGGCCGGAGGTCATCCACCGGGAGCTGCGCTTTGCCAAGCGGTTCGGCTTCAACAGCCTGCGCATCTTTGTGGCGGCCTGCCAGTGGGAATCCCGCCGCGAGCAGGTGAAGCAGAACCTGGATACCTTCCTGGACTGGTGCAAAGAGCTGGGCTTCACCGTGATGCTGACGCTGCAGCCCAACACCTACATGCTGCCGGACAACGATCTGCAGCCGGATGAAGATCCCTTCATCATCGATTTCAAGCCCGGCCGCCACGACGGCAGCTGGATCTACAAGGGCGCGCAGATCTTCGATTGCAACGGCAAGTGGATGGAGGACAAGGAGGGCATCGGCCGTTTTGTGACCGACATCATCACCTGCTTTGCCAACGATACGCGCGTCACCTTCTGGGATCTGTACAACGAGTGCCATGAGGGCAATGTTCCCCTGCAGAATTATGCCTTCGAGCTGGCCCGTGCGGTCAATCCCACTCAGCCCCTGACGGCCTGCTGGAATGCCTTCGATATCTCGGATATTACGACCTTCCACTGCTATGCGACGCCCGGTGTGGACGTGCTGGATCCTGATCTGCCCGGCATCCATGAGCTGAACTTCGACGGCGAAACCGCCCGTGCCAAGGCGACTGGCCGTCCGGCGCTGTGCACCGAGTGCCTTGCCCGTACCTTCAACAACGAGATGGAGGGCTTCCTGCCCGTGTACAGCAAGGAGCATATCGGCTTCTACGTCTGGGGCCTGTGCGCCGGCAGCGCCCAGTATCATTTCCCCTGGGACTGGCCCATCGGCAGCCCCGAACCCAAGCGCTGGTTCCATTGTGTGATGTACCCGGACGGCTCCGTTTATGACCAGAAGGAATACGAGCAGGTCCAGGCCTTCGACTTTACGTAAAAAGGAGAAAACGGCTATGAAATTCTTTGAATTCAACGGTCAGCAGATCATCTGGCGCAACCACGGCGAGACGGTGGTTGTGGAGCCCTGGGGCCCCGACAGCCTGCGTGTGCGCGCGGTGCTGATGGGTGATGTGCAGGATAACCGCTTTGCCCTGCTGGATCCCGTGGACAGCCCGGACGTGGAGCTGACTCTGGTGGATGACGATCATGCCATCCTGCGCAACGGCAAGATCACTGCCAAGCTGGATGTATGCGGCTGGAAGCGCCGCGTGCGCATCACCTTCCTGAATCAGAAGGGAGCGGTGCTGCTGCAGGAGACCGACGGCGCCAACGCCCTGGTGCTGCAGAGCCGCAAGTTCGAGCCCATCATCGGCGGCGACCATGCCCTGACGGCCACCTTCGAGGGCTTCGACGGCGAGCATATCTACGGCATGGGCCAGTATCAGGAGGAGTATATCGACTGGAAGGGCTGCACCCTTGAATTGGCCCACCGCAACTCCCAGGCCAGCGTGCCGGTGATTATGTCCAGCCGCGGCTACGGCTTCATGTGGCACAACCCCGCCATCGGCTGGGTGTCCTTCGGCCGTAACCGCACCTCCTGGCATGCCGATGCCACCAAGCAGCTGGATTACTGGATCACTGCCGGTGACAAGCCTGCTGACATCAGCCTGAATTACGCCCGCGCCACGGGCTTTGTGCCCATGATGCCCGAGTACGGCCTGGGCTTCTGGCAGTGCAAGCTGCGCTACTGGAATCAGGAGCAACTGCTGGAGGTTGCCCGGGAGTACAAGCGCCGCAATCTGCCCATCGATGTGATCGTCTGCGACTTTTTCCACTGGCCCCACATGGGCGACTACCGCTTCGATCCCGAGTTCTTCCCGGATCCCGCGGCGATGGTCAGGGAGCTGCAGGAACTGGGTATTGAGCTGATGGTGTCCGTGTGGCCGCAGGTCGCCCTCACCAGCGAGAACTACGACGAGATGCTCCAGCAGGGACTGCTGGTTCGCGCAGAATACGGCGAGCAGGTCGGCATGCGCTTTGTGGAAGATTCGATGTTCTTCGACGCGACCAATCCCCGTGCCCGCAAGTATGTCTGGAACAAGATCAAGAAGAATTATTACGACTACGGCATCCGTGTGTTCTGGCTGGACGAGGCCGAGCCGGAGTGGGGCACCTACGACTTCAAGCAGTATCGTTATCACATTGGCTCCAGCCAGCAGATCGGCAATATCTATCCGCAGTATTATTCCCGCCTGTTCTACGAGGGCATGACGGCCCAGGGCCAGGAGAACCCCGTCAATCTGGTGCGCTGCGCCTGGGCGGGCAGCCAGCGCTACGGTGCGCTGGTGTGGTCCGGCGACATCATGAGCCGCTGGGAGGATTTCCGCCGTCAGGTCTGCGCCGGCGTGAGCATGGGCGTTGCGGGCATCCCGTGGTGGACGACGGATATCGGTGGCTTCCACGCGGGCAACCCCAGGGAGGAGTGGTTCCGGGAGCTGCTGGTGCGCTGGTTCCAGTGGGGCTGCTACTGCCCCGTGATGCGCCTGCATGGCGACCGCGCGCCCGCTGAACCCGTGTACCGCAAGGACGGCACCCGCGTGCTGAACTCCGGCAGCGACAACGAGGTCTGGTCTTTCGGCGAGGAAGCGTACCCCATCCTGGTGAAGTACATGAACCGCCGCGAGGAAATGCGGGATTACGTCCGCGGCCTGATGCAGGAAGCCCATGAAGCCGGCACGCCCCTGCTGCGCGGCATGTTCTACGAGTTCCCGGAGGACGAGAACTGCGCCCTGCTGCAGGATCAGTACATGTTCGGCGGCAAGTATCTCGTCGCGCCCGTGATGGAGCCCGGCGCCCGCAGCCGCAGCGTGTATCTGCCTGCCGGTCAGTGGCGCAATGTGGATACCGGCGAAGTGCTTGAAGGCGGGCAGCGCGTGACTGTTCCGGCGCCGCTGGAGGTCATCCCTGTGCTTGAACGGGTTCATCAGCAATAATACGGGAGCAGGAGGCAGAAAAGCAACGAGGTATCACAATATGTCGGCGTAAGGTTCCAAATTTGTCTGTTGCGCTACTGTTCTGCTCTGCTGCGCCTTTGCAATTTGCAGCTGCGCCCTGATTGACTCCCTCTGCCTCGGTTCCTCGCCAGCTTTGATGACCGTATCAACACAGTAACGAATACGATCAATCAGATCAGGATCAACATTCTGTTCCGCGAGTGCTGCACAAAGCTGAGACTGTTCCTCCGGCAGCTGCTGCAATTCACTGGCGATGCATTCATGTACCGCACAGCCTTTGCAAACTCGTGCAGCTCCTGCTGGTGTTTTTCAGCATACTGTTTCCGAACAAATCCCATGCCGCGCTTACTCTTATCAGAGATTGGCTTGAGTCGCTGAAATGTCTCCAGATGCTTGAGTGCCGTTTGCTTTTTCCGAATCGCCTTGCCCACGCCGTCAAGCTGGGTAAGGCTTTCTTGCTGTTTGCCAACAAATCCATCGAAATCCTGCAGCGTGCTGATACCAGCTTCCTGCATGAAGAACTGTACTTGTGCTGCGAATTCCAGGTCGTTGATACCAGCAGTCTGCCTTGCCTTCTTGCCCCAGTCCGCACGCCCAGCCCTGCGAAAATTCTGGAACACCTGAATGTATTCCATCAGCGAAGGTTGGTATGGCTCCGGCTTCATGATTTCTGCTGTTTTGCGGATAGCATCTGCCAGCCACTTTTTTAGCGATTCCAGCCGTGACTTCAACGATTGCAGCACACGGTTGAATTGTCTGATTTCCTCGTTGTACTGGCCAATTTCTGTGCGGATGCCTGCTGTTCCAGGTAGGTAACAACAGGTCCCATGTGGACGGTGGGAACCAGATCAACTCCCTGCCTCTCGTATGAACGGAGATCAAGCCGAACGTCTTCTCCGGCACGTTCCAGATAACGATTTGTGGTGTCGGCCCATGTGGTACGCCACCGCTCACAATTGCCAGGATCGTCCCAATCCGTGGTGCGTACCTTGTAGGATTTATAGTCACCGCTGAGCAGCTTAATCCGCTCGCCGTTTTCATCCAGCACGCAGACACGTTTTCCCTTGGGTAGCCACTTGCCATGCTCGTCCATTGCACGCATGGTCAGCATCACATGGGCATGCGGATTGCCGTCGCCCTTATCATGAATGGCGTAGTCGGCGATCATGCCACGGGACACGAATTGTTCCATGCAGTATTCGCGGACGAGGGCCTCATATTGGTTGGCAGGAAGCTCCCTCGGCAGCGCCATAATGATACCTCTCGCCAGCTGTGCGTTCCATTGCTTTTCGGATGCTTCGACGGCATTCCAGAGCGTCTGCCGATCAGCATATTCCCATGGCGCGTTGGGCGGCAGCAGGATTCCCTTTGCCACGATTTCTTTTTCTTTGTAGCAGAAATTCTTCGTCCGCTGGTCGTACTCGCTGAACAGCTTTTCAGCGGACATACAGGCAGCACCCGCCACGGCGGATTGTCCCTTGCTGCGCTGGCGGATGGACACATCAAAGTGAGGACACGCCACCGTCATCACCCCACTTTCCTTGGGTAGCCAGCTTGCTGGCGCACGCACCGCGCCCCTGTTGATTTTGTTCCGCAGAACAAAATCTCAGAGCGACGAACCCCGTTCGGAGCGTGCCTCGCAGAGCGCAACCCCACGTGAAACGTGGATAGTTGCGACCTGTAACCAGGTACAATTCAAGCTTTTGCATCGGGATTCGTGTCCTCCGCAGCCTGGGTCACGGCCCGTACAGCCTCGCTGATCAGCGCCTTTTCCATCGCCTGAACAGCCTCGGTAATGAATGCTGTTTGCAGTAGTCGGTACACCTGATCGTCAGTCAATAGCAGCGGGCGCTGCATGAAGCGTTCCAGCATGCCGCCACGGGTGAAAATGCGGCGGTTGCGGCGATTCTGTTCAAGCTGCTTTGCTTCGTGCTGCTTATACTGTCAGCAGAGAAAAACAACAGAGGAGGAAGCGCTGTGCCGGATCTTTATGTGATTGGCGATTCGACCGTTGAAGATAATACGCCGCCTTTCAGGGGCTGGGGCTGGGCGCTGAGGGAGATGGTGAGTGAGGATGTGCGCGTGTTCAACCATGCCGTCAGCGGACGCAGCACCAAAAGCTTTCTGCAGGAAGGCCGGTTTGAAGCTGTCAAAGCAGCCATGCAGCCCGGAGATGTGCTGCTGATTCAGTTTGGCCACAACGATGAAAAGGACGATGAAGAGCGCCACACGGATCCGGCTACAAGCTTCATGGCAAACCTGAACGTGTTCTGCGATGGAGCCATCTCGTGCGGCGCAGCGCCGGTTCTGATCACGCCGGTGTGCAGGCGTTTCTTCGTTGGCCATACCAGTCTTCTGTACACCCATGGCGAGTATGCAGCCGCTGTGAGACGGCTGGCTGCAATGCGCTGCCTGCCGCTGTGCGACCTCAAGGCAATGAGCCGCAGGCTGTATCTGGAGCTGGGCGAGGACAAAACGGCGGAGCTGTTTGTGCGCATTCCCAGGGGCGTTCATCCGGACTTTCCGGACGGCCATGACGATATGACCCATTTCAATGAAGAGGGAGCCCGTCGGATCGCCCGCCTGATCGCGGAATGGATGCAAGGCGATGAGCGCTTCAGGGCGCTGATCCGGCCTTAATGGATATCACCAGAACAAATTCTTCAGAAATACAGGAGGCTCGTGATGGCAAACATTCAATTTGATCAGGTGCGTGTAGAGAAAGCTATTGACGCCATTGTGCACCAGACCATGAACATGGACATGACGTGGGACTGGCCGTGCGGCGTTGCCTATTTTGGCATCTGCGAAGCGTGGCGCGTGACCGGCAGGCAGGAGTATCTGGATCTTGTCAAGGCGAGGGTGGATGAATACATCGAACTGGGCCTGCCCAACTGGACGGTGAATACCTGCGCCATGGGCCATGCCATGATCACGCTGTATCAGGCAACGGGAGATTCCCGGTATGAGGACATCCTGAAAAGCAAGATCGATTATCTGCAGAACCGGGCGCTTCGCTTTGGCGACAGCGTGCTGCAGCACACGGTTTCCGTCAACAACGATTTCCCGGAGCAGTGCTGGGCGGATACGCTGTTCATGGCGGCGTTCCTCATGCTGCGCGCAGGCGTGATGTGGAAGGATGCGCAGCTGATCGATGACGCGTTGAACCAGTATTACTGGCACATCGAATATCTGCAGAACAAAAAGACCGGCCTGTGGTATCACGGCTACAACAATATCGAAAAAGGCCACATGTCCGGCTTCTACTGGGGCCGTGCCAATGCCTGGGCCGTGTATACCATGGCGCAGGCGGGACGCGTGCTGCCGGAGTGCTATCTCTACCCCAAGTACATGGACATCGCCGGTTCCACCGCCGAGCAGCTGGCCGCGCTGAAGAATCTGCAGACGGAAAACGGCCTGTGGCGCACCATCCTCGATGATGAGGAAAGCTATGAGGAAATCTCCGCATCCGCCGGCATTGCCGCCGCGATGGTGCTGAAGGGAAATCCGCTTCATATTAAATATATCAACAAATCGGTGGAAGGCATTCTGGCCAATGTCAGCCCCGAGGGCCGTGTGCTGAACGTGTCCAGCGGTACGGCGGTGATGAAGGACCGCGATGGCTACCGCAACATCTCCCGTTCGTGGACGCAGGGCTGGGGACAGGGCCTGGCGCTGGCGTTCCTCTCAGCCGTGCTGGAGCAGCAGGGCTGCCGCGGCGACGGCGCGCTGTAAAACTGTAAAAGTCAAAAAGCAACCTGCTGCTGAAAAAAGGCAGCAGGTTGTTTTTTGAGTATGCAAAAGGCCCGCCTGATTTTTCATCAGGCGGGCCGGGATCAAGCGGGGTCAGTCAATCAGCGGGGGAGCTTGGTGGTCTTGCCGGCCTCGTAGGCTTCCAGACGCTCGTCGATGATCTCCTGATAGCCGGCGTCCAGGTATTCCTGAGCAAACTGCTCATACAGGGCGTCGAACTCAGCGGGATCGCACTTGATCAGCTTGGCGAAGTATTCCTGATACAGGCTCAGCAGGCTGGCGCTGTACTCGGATTCGGACTCGATGGCCACAGCGAAGATGGGATCGGAGTAGGCGTTGCCAGCGGCAACGATCTCCTGCAGCTCGTTGTAGTTGCCCATCATGCCCTCAAAGAAGTCCTGAGGAATGCCCTGGGGAACGATGGCGCGGATGCTGTCTTCGATGGTGCCGACGACCTTGGAGGCATGCACCAGGCAGGTCATGTCGATGTTCATGTTGTGGTTGAGCATCTCGGGGCCGGAGTAATCGCCAACCATCACGGGCAGGCCGTTCTCGCCCAGGTTGTAGGTCACGCCTTCCACGCCGTTCTCAAGCACGAACAGGTTTTCGGGCTGGATCATCCACTCCATCAGCATCCAGGCAGCCTTGAGCTGTTCCTCGGTGGCGTAGGAGGAGAAGCCAACGATCATGCCGAAGGGGTTGTCGGAGCGGGTCACGGGAGCGTCGATCACACCGGGCTCCACGCTGTCGTAGTAGCTGGCCACGGCCGGTTCAGCGCCGGGGTTGTTCTCGTAGAAGGCCTTCAGCCAGTCCACGTTGGCAGCCATGTAGCCGCCGTATTCGAAGGTCTTGCCGTTGATCAAATCGGTCTGGGTCTGGTCCACGTTGGCGCCCTTGCTGTCCTTTTCAAGGTCGAACTCGGAGGAGTACCAGCCCATGTGGTATTCGGCATTCTTGCGCTTGAGCATGGCCTTGGTGGGCTCCCAGCTGAAGCAGGCAGTGCCCAGAGAGGAATGCATGGCCCACTCGGCCTCATCCACGGGCTTGTCGCGGTAGCTGAAGTTCTGCACATAAGCGCTGGTGGGGATGCCCAGACCCAGAGGAGCCTGATCGGTCAGACCGGCAGCGATGATCTTGTTGATGGCGTCCACGCGCTCCTCGAAGGGCTTCCAGGCGTCCATGCCGGCAGCTTCGGCATTGGCAAAGGAAACCATGCCCAGCACCATAACCAGTGCCAGAACCAGGGAAAGGATTTTCTTCATGGGGATACCTCCTTGATTTATTGATAACAGCGGATTCCACCGCCATTATTGCAATGATGATCAGCCCTTCACCGCGCCAATCATGGTGCCCTTGACGAAGTACTTCTGCACGAAGGGGTATACCATGATGATGGGCAGGGTGGCGAACATGATGGTGGCGGCCTGCAGCACTTCCGGCGTGGTGGAAACCGCTGCGGCCTCGGACAGGCTGACGGCGTCCTGGCCGGAGTTGAGAACCATGTTGCTCAGCATGTACTGCAGGGGCTGCAGGGACTTGGTGGTGATGTAGTACTTGGCGTCCGCATACGCGTTCCAGCGGCCTACGGCGTAGAACAGCGAAAGCGTGGCCAGAATGGGCTTGCTCAGCGGCAGCACAATTTTGAACAGGATCTGGAAGTAATCCGCACCATCCAGCTTGGCCGCCTCATACAGGCTGTCGGGGATGGTGGAGGAGAGGAAGGAGCGCATGATCAGCATGTTGTAAGGGGCAAAACACAGCGGCAGCACCAGCACCCACATGGTGTTGAGCAGGCCCAGATCCTTGTACAGCAGGTATTCGGGAATCAGACCCGCGCTGAAGTACATGGTGAACATGATGATGAAGGCAAACACGCTTCTGCCCTTAAGGCCTTTGATGGAAAGCGGGTAGGCGGCGCACACGGTGATGAACATGCCAATCACCGTAAACAGCAGCGTGACCACAATGGTGTAGCCCATGGAATAGGTGAGCTGACCATCGCGGAAGATGGAGCCGTAGGCGCTGAAGCTGATGTCCTTGGGCCAGAGATAAACCGACTTGGACATGACCGCCGTGTTGGAGGAAATGCTCTTTGCCGCCACATGAATAAAGGGAAGGATGCAGGTGAGCGAAAGGAGCAGGATGACGAAGGCGATCACAAAATCGCTGATGCGCACGCGGTTCACGCCGCGCCAGATGGAGCTTTTTTTCTCTGCTGCGGGAGCCGGATTGGTCATTTTCCTTCCTCCTTTCTCAAAGCAGTCCGTCTTCGCCCAGGCGCTTGGCCACCCAGTCGGACGCCAGCACCAGGATGAGACCCACCAGCGACTGGAACAGGCCAACGGCGGTAGCGCGGCTGAAGTTGCCGCCTGCCAGGCCTGTTTCGTAGATGTAGATGGCCAGCTGATACTGGAAGGCCTTCACCTGCACGTTACCAAAGGCGTTGAGGCGCTCGAAGTTGGAGCCCATCACGCGGCCCAGGTTCATGATCAGCAGCGTCACCATCGTGGGGCGGATGCTGGGCAGCGTGACGCTCCAGATCTTGCGCAGCCTTCCGGCGCCGTCGATGGTGGCAGCTTCGTAAAGCTCTGCGTCAATGCCGGTGATGGCAGCCAGATAGATGATGGAGCCCCAGCCCATGTTCTGCCATACGCCGATGAGCAGATACGTGACGGCCCAGTTCCATTTTTCCGTCAGGAACGGAATGCCCTTTTCAATCACGCCCATGCGCATGAGCACCACGTTGACAAGGCCGGTTTCCGGCTTGAAGAGCGTGAGCGCCACGGAGGCGATGATGACCCAGCTGAGGAAGTGGGGCAGATAGAGGATGGTCTGGGAGAGCTTTTTGTAGCGGTTGAAGCGCAGCTCGTTGAGAAGCAGCGCCAGCACAATCGGGATGGGGAAGCCAACCAGCAGATCCAGGAAGTTGAAGATCAGCGAGTTATTGAGCGCCTTGAAGAAATCCTTGTCGCGGAACACCTTTTCAAAGGTCTGCATGCCCACCCACGGACTGCCGGCATAGCCCTTGGCCGGCTTGTAGTTCATGAAGGCGATGCGCAGACCCGGATATGCCGCGTATTTGAAGATGATGACAAAGGCAATGGGCAGGGACAAGAGCAGATACAGCTGCCAGTGATTTTTCAGATAGCCCCCCAGACGGCTCCTTTTGCGCAGATCACGCGGGGCAAGGGTACCGTTCATTCCGCACACCTCCGGTTGCTTGTCAGCAATTTGATATAAAATGAAAGAAAGGTGATAAAAGCAAAACAATGCTTGTCACCCGATGCTTTTTTTCTCCGTTTCCTGTCATTTCAAGTATATGGGTCAGCCGCCTGTTTCTCTATTCTCTTTCGCGCACAGAAAAGCAAAATCAATCAATCACGACAAAAAAACGGTTGATAATGATCATGAATTTACACCATTTACCATACAGGACGCACAAAGAAACAGGCCGTCTGACATGGATGATGGCCGAACATTGACAAACAGTTTTCCGGACCATTTTCGCTGCTCTTTTTGTACATCCAAAATCCTTGCTTTCCTGCGCCGTGTTTCATATAATGAAAAAAGCGCATTGTGGTGGATTGTTCCGGCGTGCGCCGCGGCAGGGAGCATACGCCCAAGGATCAGTACTGCGCCGACCGCGGCTGCTTTGTGATTGAAAATCTGTGCAATCTCAAGGCGCTGGTGGAGCGCGGCGGATGCTTCACCGCCCATACCTATCCCATGAATTTTGCCGATGTTACCGGCTTGCCGTGCCGGGTGATCGCGGAGGTGTAAAAGGATGAACGAAGAGAAAATGACAGCCTATTTGGAAGAAGCGCAGCGCCTTGGCGTGCTGGGCGTGAACGTAACCAAAGATGACGAGCTGATCCTTGCGTGGCGCAGTGAGGGCGAATGCCGCCGCAATATCTACTCCGCCAGCAAGAGCTTCACCTCCATCGCGGTGGGCTTTGCCGTGCAGGAAGGGCTGATCCGCCTGGATGAAAAGCTGACCGACGCCTTTTGCGATGATCTGCCCGAAACGGTATGCGAAAACCTGCGGAAAGCTACCGTGCGAGATCTGCTCACCATGCGCCTGGGACAGGAAACGGGCTTTCTGATGGGCAACCAGCGCCCCTTCTACGAGGAGGACGACTGGGTGAAGCTCAGCCTCGCGCAGCCCTTCGCGTATGCGCCGGGCGAAAAATTTGTGTACAACAACGTCGGCCCCTATCTGGCGGGCGTGCTGGTGCAGCGCCGCTCGGGGTGCGATCTGGTTTCTTATCTCACGCCGCGCCTGTTCAAGCCGCTGGGCATCAAGCGCCCAACCTGGGAGTGTGATCCGCTGGGCAACACCTTTGGCGCGGGCGGATTGTTCCTGGCGCTGACGGAGCTGCACCGCTTCGGCCTGTTCTGCCTGCAGCGCGGCATGTGGAACGGACGCCGGCTGCTGAACGCGGAGTGGATCGACGCCTGCGCTGCACCGCAGGGCGGCGACAACTACGGCTACCTGTTCTGGCGCGGCGCGCATGAGTCCTTCCGCGCAGACGGCAAGTACGGCCAGCTCTCCGTCATTCTGCCGGGGAAAAACGCCGTTGTCACCGTTGTGTGCGAATGCCGCGACGGCGAAGGCCTGATGAGGCTCATCAACCGCTTCATCGCGGAGCAGCTGTGAGCGCCAAGCCTTGACAAGACTGGTTTTTACCGTATAATGGATATATCAACAGCCCCGAATGACAGGCTCATTCGGGGCTTCTGTGCAAGGAAAGAAGAAGGAAGGTTTTCAAAATGAAAGGCAGACTGCATTACGTCAGCCCCAAGGGCTCTGCGGAACTCATCGCCGATGCGATCGGCAAGGAAGTGGATCTGATCAAGGAAGCCCTGCCTCCGGCCTATATGCCCGAAAACGTCATCCTGATGTTCCTGGGCTGCGAAGGCACCAAGGCTGACAAGGTGACCATGGAGTTCATCAAGACCCTCAACCCCAAGCGCGTCAACAATGCTGCGCTGTTCTGCTGCAATCCCCAGAAGAACGACGCCGCCATCCAGCAGATGAAGGCTGAGCTGACTGCTCAGGGCATCAAGGTGCTGGACAGCGCTTATGTGTGCTCCGGCAAGGGCGGCCTGTTCGGCGGCAAGCATCCCACCGATGAGGAAATCAAGGGCGCTGCCAAGTGGGCGGCCGAGTGCGCCAAGAAGGTTTCCCAGTAAGGGGAAATCGGCACGATGCAAAACACCCTGCATGAAGCGGGGTGTTTTGCTTGTTTCAGGAGCCGTTTCCTGCTACAATAAAGACCAGCATTCGTCAAAGGAAGTGCTCTGGGCATGAAACGCTCAAGGGGTCTGGGAATTGCGGAGGTTTTTCTTTCGGCTGTGGTGTTCGGCTTTACGCCGGTATTGGCCAATCTGTCTTACGCAGGCGGAAACAATGGGGTGAACATGGCGCTTTTGCGTGCGATGCTGCCGCTGCCGCTGCTGTTGCTGCTCAGCCATCTCACCTCGCCGGGCTACAGGGCCACCGGCCGTCAGCTGCAAAGGGGCGCAGTGCTGGGCCTGCTCAACTTTGGCTGCACGCTCATGCTGTACTCTTCCTACAGCTATATCCCGGTAGGCATCGCCACCACGCTGCATTTTCTCTACCCGCTGTTCGTGGTGCTCTACCGCGTGCTGCGCTTCCGCTACCGTCCCAGCGCCATGAAATGGACGGGCCTTGCCATCAGCCTTGCGGGCGCGCTGTTGCTGGTGGAAACGGGAGACGGCGGACGATCGCCCTTTGGCACGGCGCTGGCGCTGGGCTCGGGCGTGGTGTTTGCCGCCTATATCATCCTGTTGGACCGTGAGGCCGGCAATCCGCTGCCGCTGTACCGGCTGATGACCGCCACGTCTGCTGCGGGCGCAGTGCTGTGCCTGCTGGTGGGCGGCATTGGCGGCAAATTGACGCTGGCGCTCACGCCGCAGGCCTGGCTGTTTGCCATTGCCGCTGCGCTGATGGTGAGCATTGGCGGCAGTGCTTTGTTTCAGGCAGGCGTGCGCATTGTGGGCGATGCGGATGCGGCAGTGTATTCGCTGCTGGAGCCGCTCACCAGCATCGTGTTCGGCCTGATTCTGCTTGGCGAAACGTTCACGCTGCGCAAGGGCGTCAGCTGCGGCATGATCCTGCTGGGTCTTTTGCTTACGGCGCTGGCTGACCGCAAACTGCATAAGGAATAAGGAGAAAGAAATATGCAAAGGGCAAAACAGCTTCGCAATACCGGTTTTATCACCTTCATGATCAGCGGCGTCTGCGCCATTTCCAGCGGCGTGGTGGTGAGCCTGCTGCAGGAAATGTACGGCTTTTCCTTTGCCATGACGGGCACGCTGCTGTCCTGCATGAGCATTGGCAACATGGCTGCGTCCTTCATTTCCGGCGTGCTGCCCTCCAAAATCGGCAAGCGCAATACGGTGGCCATCCTGTGCAGCGGCTATCTGATTGGCTATCTGCTCATGACCGCGTCCGGCGCGGCGGTGATTCTGATGGCGGCCTTTGCCATTGTGGGCATCGCCAAGGGCTGCGCGCTCAACAACTGCACGGTGCTGGTGGGCAACAACAGCGCTGACCGCACCAAGGGCATGAGCCTGCTGCATGCATGCTATGCCTTTGGCGCGCTCATCTGCCCGTTTGTCATTGCCATGATGACCGGCGTGGGGCAGAAGGCGCCCATGATGGCAATCGCCGCGCTCGGTCTTGTGATGTGGCTGATCTTTCTGTCAGCCAAACTGCCCGGCCGCACCGGCGAAGCTGGCAAAAAGGAAAAGCTGGATTTGAGCTTCCTGCGCAGCGCCAAATTCTGGCTGATTACGGGCCTGATCTTCTGCCAGAACGCTGCCGAAACCAGCGTGACCGGCTGGCTGGTCACCTATTACCGCAACCAGCAGATCTTAAGCGGCGCGCTGAGCACCTACACCGTTACCATCATGTGGGGCGCAACCCTGATTGCGCGTCTGCTGATCGCCTTTGTGTTCCCCATCAAAAACACCTTCCGCGCGCTGGCGGTGATGGGCGCTGGCTGCACGGCGCTGTATGCGGCCATGATTGCCGCCCAGCAGCCGGTGCTGGCGGTGTGCATGCTGTTTGCCTTCGCCTTTGCCATGGCAGGCGTGAACCCGGTGGCTGTGGCCGGCGTGGGCAAGATCATGAGCCCGTCCAGCATGGGCGTGATGCTGCCGGTGGGCAGCCTGGGCGCGATCATCATGCCGTGGATCATCGGCCTGGTGGCGGATGGCGTGAGCCTGCAGGCCGGTATGCTGTGCAATCTGGTGCCCTGCGTGGGCATTCTGATCCTGAGCCTGGTGATCCGCAAAACGGAGAATGAAAGCAAGTGACCTATCGAGAACTGTTTGGAAACAGCAAACCCGTCATGGCCATGCTGCACCTCAAGGGAAACCCTGAGGAGGACATGCTGCGCCGCGCACAGGAGGAAACGCGCTGCTATCTGGAAAACGCCGCTGTATGCAAAAGAGTTCCAGCTAAATCAAGCCGCCTGAATATTCAGGCGGCTTTTGCTATGGCTTGCCAAAGAACAGTTCGATTTTCTTCCGTGCGGTTTCTTCATCACAGTAAACAAAATTGAATTCACCCCACATGGGCATATGTTCCACCTCAAAGGTTGCAAGGTCTGTGCGCTGCGCCGCCACCGGAGCGTAACCGAAGGAGATGGCGCCAGCATCCGCAACAACGCCAGTAATGACGGAAAACTGGCTGATGCAGATGCAGCGGCTGAACGCATCCAGCGAATATCCGCGTGCATCCAGCGATTGCTCCAGCAGGCGCCGGGTGCCGGAGCCGGGCTCGCGCACGATGAGCGTTTGCCCGAAAACCTCGCTGATGGGCACGGTGCGCCCGGCAAATGGGTGACTGGCCGCGCAGATGCCGGTGAAACGCTCCCGCTTGAACAGATGCCAGCCAAAGCGCTGCTTGTCAAACACACCCTCCACCACGGCAAAATCCAGCAGCGATTCATCCAGCATATCCAGCAGCACCTCGGTGTTGTTGATTTCAAAGCGGATGCTGTGCATAGGGTCAGCCAGATAACGGCTGAGTGCGCCGGTGAGCACAAATTCGCCAATGGTTTTGGTAGCGCCCACGTCCAGATGAACCCTTCTGGGCGCAGCAAAAACATCAGTGAGCGCTTTTTCACGGGCCATAACACTTTCTGCATGACGCTTGAGCGCATCCGCCTCCGGAGTACGGTGCAGGCGGCGCCCGTCATACACAAACAGTTTGACGCCGTAGTGCTTCTCCAGATGCTGAATGTGCTGCGTCACGCCAGGCTGGGTCATGTTGAGCGCCTGTGCGGCCCGGCGGTAATTCATCTCCCGGCAAAGCGTGAGAAACGTCTGCATGCGGTAGTCGAGCATGATCCACCTCATAAGAAAATAAAATCAAATGATAGTAAATGATGATTTGATTTTATCACTTCAGGGCGGTATAATCAACGGGAATTCACGAGCAAAGGAGAGAAAAGCTGTGAAGCATCTCAGGATTGTACCCGGGTTTGTGCTGGCAGTGGCGGTGGCTGCGCTGGCCTGCTGGCTGGAAAGCCTGCTGCCCGTTCATCTCATCGGTTCGGCTGTCATCGCCATGTTCATTGGCATGGGCATCAATGCCGTCAAGGCGCCTGCGCAAACGCTGCTGCCGGGGCTCAAATTCACCTCCAAGAAGGTGCTGAAGTTTGCAATCATCCTGCTGGGTTTGTCCCTCAATGTAACCACCATTCTGCATGTGGGCCGCATGTCGCTGACGGTGATGGTATTTACGCTGCTGACCTGCTTTGGCGGAGGATACTTCATCGGCCGGGCGCTTGGACTGAACTGGAAGCTGTCCAATCTCATCTCGGCGGGCACGGGCATCTGCGGCGGCAGCGCCATTGCGGCCATCGCACCCACCATTGAGGCTGAGGACAGCGACGTGGCCTACGCCATGTCCGCTACCTTCCTGTTTGACATGGCCATGATCGTGCTGTTTCCCATCATGGGCAGGGCGATGGGCATGAGCGATCAGGCGTTTGGCATCTGGGCCGGAACAGCGGTGAATGATACATCCTCCGTGGTGGCCACAGGTTATGCCTTTTCGGAGGCTGCGGGCGATTTTGCCACCATGGTCAAGCTCACGCGCACGCTGGCCATCATCCCCACGGTGGTGATCTTTGCGCTCGTTCAGCTGCGCCTGAAACGCCGCGTGGCGGCGGGCAGCGCGCTCAAGGCCAACGTGTCCATCGCGTCCATCTTTCCATGGTTCATTCTCGGTTTCCTGGGCATGGCCATCCTCTCCAGCGTGCTTCCCATTCCCGCACAGCTGGTGAGTGCAGCCAAGCGTCTGAGCAAATTTCTGATGGTTTGCGCGCTGGCCGCCATCGGCCTCAACACCTCCTTTTCGAGCATGAAAAAAGCCGGTGTGCGTCCCATGGTGCACGGCTTCATCATCTCGGCGCTGGTGGTTATTGTGGCGCTGCTGGTGGAAATGGGCATGGGGATTGTGTAAGTGAATAGCAAAAGAGCAGCCAGCCTTTGACAGGCCGGCTGCTCTTTGCAATGAACGGGATTGGTTATTCGCCCAGCGCGGTCAGCATGGGGCGCAGCTCCATGCCCTTGGATAGGTTGCCGGAAATCTTGAGGTGGCCGGACAGGTAGAGCTTGTCGAAGCTCAGCCTGCCCTGCGCCATGCCCAGCAGATGGTCGAAGCTGGCGGTGACGTAGGCGTCCACCTGATCCAGCGTGTGCGGATACACCTGAATGCCCTCGCGGTCGATGACGATGGTGAATACGCCGCTGGCACGGCCGGTCATGGTAATCTGCACGGCGCGGCGATGGGCGGCCAGCGCGGCAGTGTGCTTGCGGCGGCTGTTTTCCTCGGCGGCAGCCTTGTAGGCGGCCTCCAGCTGCTCGTATGCATCGGCAAAGCGCACCAGCTCGCCCTGCTGGCCCTCGGCGATTTCGGAGTACATGCGCTCGTAGCGCTCGGCGCTCTTGGTCCAGGAGAAGTCCTTTTCCATGCAGCGGCGGCGGATGAGCTGGAAGGTTTCCTGATCGGCAAAGTCCACCTTCAGCGCCTGACGGATGGCCAGGGCGAGCTCGGTGCTGTTGTAGGGCGAGAAGGCGAAGCCGTCGCCTACGCCGTCAAAGTAGCGGAAGGGACGCACGGAGTCCTTCAGGCCGCCGGTCTCATGCACGATGGGCACGGTGCCGTAGCGCATGGCCATCATCTGGGACAGGCCGCAGGGCTCAAAGCGGGAGGGCATGAGGTAGAAGTCCGCGCCGGCAAACACCTGCGCAGCCAGATGCTCGTTGTAATCGCTGGAGAAGCCGAACTGGCCGGGCCAGCGCTTGCGGCACTCCTCGAAGTAGTCGATGTAGTGCTGATCGCCCTGTCCGTAGATGATGATCTGCACGCCCATGTCCATCAGACGGGGCAGAATTTCGCGGATGAGCTCGATGCCCTTCTGCTCCACCAGACGGGCAACCGCGGTAAACAGCGGCCAGCCGGGCTCGTCATACAGGCCGAATTTTTCCTGAATGTAGCGCTTGCACTCGGCCTTGCCGCTCATGTCATCCACGGAGAAGGGCGCAGGCAGGCGGGTATCCTTCATGGGATCGTAGAGATCCATGTCGATGCCGTTGAGAATGCCGCGCATCTTGGTGCCAATCAGATCCACCACGCCGTGCAGACCGCTGCCGAACTCAGGGCGGTGCAGCTCGCGCGCGTAGGTGGTGGAAACGGTGGATACGGCATTGGCCATCAGCATGGCGCCCTTCATCAGGTTGATGTCGGGACGGCCTTCGTACACATAGCCCAGACCGCCGTCGTACCAGCCCCAGGGCAGATCGAAGGTTTCCGCCAGCTCGTTGGAGCCGAACTGGCCCTGATAGGCGATGTTGTGGATGGTGTACACGGTCTTGATCTTGCGCAGCTCGCGGTTGAGCACCTGATCGTTCTTGAGGTAGATGATGGCCAGGGCGGTCTCCCAGTCGTTGCAGTGCAGAATTTCGGGCACGAAATCCAGCTTGTCAATCAGGGCGACGATGGCGCGGCAGAACCACGCAAAGCGCAGCTTGTCGTCGCCGTAGCCATAGAGCTTGGGGCGCATGAAGAAATCGTCATTCTTCAGGAACCACACGGTCACGCCGTGCAGGTCGCCGCGGTAAAGGCCGCAGGTCCAGCTGTTCTGGCCAAGCGCAATGGGCAGATCCATCACGTGGGTCAATTCGCCGCCAAAGCGTTTCTGTACACACTCATACAGCGGAGTGATGACGGCAATCTCGTTGCCCGCATCGCGCAGGGCAGGGGGCAGGGAGTAGGCAACGTCGGCCAGACCGCCGGATTTGGAAAAGGGCGCACATTCGCTGGTGGCAAACAGGATTTTCATGATGTTCCCTCCGGATGGATTTGTGGATAAACGCTACCTTAGAGCTTATACCTGTTTGCGCCAGATGTCAACAACTGGCGAGCGCTTCCAGCAGGGCAAATGCCAGAAAACCTGCACAGGTGGCAAAAGCCGCGCCGGTGGTGCACACGCCGGTGTCCTCGTGCACGCTTTCGCAGGCCACGCCGTTGTCCATGGTCGTCAGCCGCAGATGATCAAGCGCCTCCTGTGCGTGGCCGCTGATGAGGCTGTTGCACATGGACAGCACCCACGGATGCGGCGCGTGCTTGCAGCCGATTTCCGCAATGGGGTGGTTGGCGAAGGAAAGCCCGTAGGACGGACTGCGGATGAGCGCGGTGGTATTGCGCCACACCTCGTCCTCCATCGGGCAGAAGCCGTAGAAGGGCAGCAGCTGCAGGCTTCCCGGAGGCTCGTCGTAGATGTCCCATTGCCCGCACAGATCCACCGACCAGGCGAAAATACGCTTTCCTTCGTGCGCAAACACGCAGTGCTCAAGGATGGCCGCGTGCACCGCTTCGGCTTCCGCCAGACAGTCCGACCGGTTCAGCCATTCCCCCAAACAGCGGAGCGCGCGCCACACCAGCACATTGTCGTACGTCAGGTAGGGATAGCGGTGCAGATCATCCGTCGGCTGCAGGAAGGTGGCGTACAGTGCAGCGGTCGGATGCCGCTGCATGCGCAGCTTTTGCAGGATGCTTTCCAGCCTGTCGCGGATCAGAGCGTTGTTCAGAATGGACGGATCGCCCGTGATGGCCACATACCGCTCCAGCGCGATCACCGGTGCGCAAAGCTCGTCCAGCTCAAAGCCCGGCTCCAGCACCGTGCCGTCGATGAAGCGGCTGTGGACGCCGAAATTGCGCCCCTGACGCTGGAAAACGGAAAGCAGCAATTCGCGCGCATAGGCATGATCCGCCTGCACAATGGCCGGAAATGCCCACAGCAGGCTGTCGCGGTCCCAGTAGGCGGCGGACACATAGTAGCGCGGGCTGCGCGAGGTCATCATGCACAGTTCCTCCGTATCCACCGTGCGGCCGGAGGCATAGAAGAACGCAAAGAACAGGTTGGTGTTGAGCAGCTCGTCAATTCTCTCATCGCCGCTGCGCCGTTCGCGCTCGCTCAGCCAGCCGCAGGCGCGCGCATAAAGCGCATCAAAGCCCTGCCGCAGCATTTCCTTGGCGGAGGTGGAGGCAGCCACTTCCTCGTAGCCCACGCCCCAGAACACGTCCAGCTGCATGCGCTGGCCGGGCTGCAGCACGGTGGTCTTGTGAATATCGTAGGAGAAATCATGCTGCGACCACTCCGCGCCCTGATCGATCTCGCTGAAGGGCTGATCATCGCCCACAATGGGCGCAAAGGCCATCAGCGGCAGGCCGGGAACCTGCTGGAATACAAACATGTGGTTCCAGCCGGATGCTTTCACCATGCGGTCGGAAGCAAGCGGAATGCTTTCGTTGACGGTGTGCAGGGTCTGTGTCCATTCGCCGTCCAGGCCGATGGCGACGGACGCAGCCGTGGCGCTTTGATTCTCAGCTTCCAGACGCATGCCGAAGCCGCGCTCGCCAACAGGGGACAGATAGGTGCAGCGGAAGGAGAAACCATCCGAAACGCTGGTGAAGCTGGGAATCCAGCAGTGCTGCCGCTCCCACACGGGATTGAGAGGCAGACGTTTTGCGCCGCATTGAATGTATGGTGCAATGAGCGCAGGTGTGCCGGTCACCTCCAGCATACCCTTGAGCTGCATGTACAGAAAGCTGATGGATTCCACCGCGCCGTCTGATTCGCGGATAGCGGGAAGGGAGAGGTATTCGTTGCCGGTGATTTGATAGACTGGCATAGTAGGCTCCTTTCGGAGAATGAAGGAATGAAGGAATGAAGGAATGAAGCTCGCTTCGCTCATGAAATAGCCATGCGGTACTGGAAGTTGACTTGCCATTTTGAACGAACGCGAGCCGGGAGGCCTTCCGCCGACCGGCGGTCTGACGCAGCCAACAAACAAGAAGAGCAATACCGACAAGCGAGCCGGGGCACCCGTATG
Organism: bacterium; assembly: GCA_029009515.1. Classification (GTDB taxonomy): domain Bacteria; phylum Bacillota; class Clostridia; order Christensenellales; family Aristaeellaceae; genus Limiplasma. The sequence continues at coordinate 22,101 of JAQXJZ010000109.1, read as the reverse complement.
TGCCCCGGCGGTCTTAGATGCAGCCATAAACTTTTGCGCCACCCCCCCGAGGCCATTTCATGGCCTCGGAGAGCGGGTTAAGGGGCTCAGCCCCTTACAGGAGATCCGCGTCTTCCAGCTGAGCCTGGATCTCGTCCAGCGCTTCCTGAGCGGACAGGTCGTCCATCTCGAGGGTGCTGAGGACGTTGTTGATGATCTCGCTCACGGCGCCCTGCTCGAGGAGAGCGGGAGGAGCGGCGGCGAAGTCCATGCTGTCAAACACGGCCTTGCGGTTGGCGGGAGGAGTGACCTCGAGGTACTGGGTCAGCTTGGACTGGTCGGCGATGGTGGGCAGCTCCCAGCTGGCGTCCAGACGCAGCTGCACGATGTCGGGGTCGGAGCCCATGGCGTCGATGAACTTGGCAGCGGCTTCCTTCTTGTCAGAGGAGGGAGACACGCAGTTGACGTTGGCAAAGAAGAAGGTGGACTTGGTCTCGTAGCCGGGCTCGACCACCACATCCCAGCCGAAGGGGCACTTCTCGGTGAAGGTGGGGAAGGCCCAGATGCCGGTGATGCACATGCCCAGCTTGCCCTCCTGGAACAGATCCCAGTCGCCGCGGCCGGCCATGTCCTCGGTGGTGGGCATCACGCGCTCTTCGCCGCGCACGCGCTTGATCATGGCGTCCAGCACTTCCACGTTCTCGGCGGAGTTGAGGGTGAAGGCGGAGTAGTCGGGGGTGAGCAGGCTGCCGCCGTTGCCCTTGACGGACTTGTAGAACTCGTTGTAGGTGATGGGCTGGTAAATGCCCCAGATGTCGTCGCCCAGCGCCTTGATCTTTTCAGCCGCGGCCTGGATATCGGCCCAGGTCCAGCTGTCGTTGGGATATTCCACGCCAGCCTGATCAAACAGATCCTTGTTGTAGAACAGCAGGCAGGTGGAGAAGCTCATGGGCACGGCGTACAGCTTGCCATCGGAGCTGACGGCGGCCAGGGTGCCTTCGGAGTAGTTGGCGGTATCCACCAGGCCGGTCAGGTCGGCGCAGGCGCCGCGCAGCATGTAGGCCAGGAAGTTTTCCATGTTCATTTCGAACACGTCGGGCGCATTGCCGCCGCCGATGACGGTGGCCAGCTTGGTGAAGTAATCTTCAAAGCCGGTGATCTGCAGGTCGATCTTGATATCGGGGTTCTTGCTTTCAAATACGTCGATCATCTTGTTCAGCACTTCCTCCTGCACGCCGGAGCCGGAGAAGTGAGCGTAGGTAAGGGTGACGGGTTCGGCCACAGCCGCGGTCATGCCCAGCACCATCATGAGGGCCAGTACCAGAGAAATGAGCTTTTTCATTACGGGTTCCTCCTTGAGTTGTTTTTATTGCAAACGCGCCTTGGCGCGCCTACAGGTTACTTCAGTCCGCCCACGCTGATGCCCTGATCCACGTACTTCTGCGAGATCAGATACACCACCAGAATGGGCAGGATGGTGAGCACCGCGCCGGCCATGAGCACGTGCTCGTTGCTTTCGTACATGCTGTTCATGTTGCCCAGCACCACCTGCAGCGTCTGCTTGCTGGTGGAGGTGAGCACGATGAGCGGCCAAAGGTAGCTGTTCCAGCCGCCCATGAAGGAAAGCAGCGTGAGTGTGGCCAGCGTGGGCGTGACCATGGGCAGCATGATGGAAAAGAAGATGCGGTACAGCGACGCGCCGTCCAGAAAGGCTGATTCCATATAGGCGTCGTTCACGCCCATCATGCTCTGCCTCATCAGAAACACGCTGAACGCGCGTCCCAGCGACGGCAGCACCAGCCCCGTGTAGGTGTCCAGCAGGCCGAGGGTGCGCAGGATGATGTAATTGGGCACCATGGTCACCGTGCCGGGAATCATCATGGTGGCCAGATACACGCCGAACAGCTTGCCGCTGCCGCGGAAGGGCAGCTTGGCAAACACGAACGCCGCCGCCGTGGACGATCCCACCTCTACCAGCGTCATGGCCACGGCCAGAAACAGGCTGTTGAGGCTGGCGCGGGTGAAGGAGAAACCCTTCATGTTGAACACGCGCACATAGCCTTCCAGCGTGGGATGCTCCGGCAGCCACTTGATGGGAATGGTGCGGATGGCTTCCTCGCCCTTGAGGGAGGAGGACACCATCCAGAAAAACGGCAGGATGTTGATGACGATCAGAAGCGCGATCATCAGGTAAAGCAGCACGGTTTTGGAGATGGCAAAGGTTCTGCTTTTACGCATCGTAATTCACCCACTTCTTTTCCAGCCAGAACTGCAGGGCTGTGAATGCCATGATGAGGAAGAAGAGAATCCACGAATACGCGCCCGCGTAGCCCATCTTGTACTGCTTGAAGGCGTACTTGTAGATGCGCTCGAGGAATACCGTGGTGGCGCCGCCGGGATCGCCGTTGGTCATGATGAGCACGGAATCGCACACCTGCAGGCCGTAGATGATGTTTAACACGATCAGCAGAAACAGCGTGGGCGAGATGAGCGGCAGCGTGATGGAGAAGAAGCGGCGCAGCGGGCCTGCTCCGTCGATGGACGCGGCCTCGTAGTACGCATGGTCGATGGATTTGAGCGCGGCCAGCATCATCAGCGCGTAGTAGCCGGTGTCCTTCCACGCGGCAGCAATCACGATGCCCGGCATGGCCCAGGTGCGGCTGGACAGCCACGGCGGACCTTGGATGCCGAAGATGAGCAGAATATGATTCAGCAGGCCAAACTTGCCGTTGAGCATCCACTTCCACACCACGGCAGCCGCCACCCACGAGGTGATGACCGGCAGGTAGCTGACGGTGCGGAACAGCGTGTGGCCCTTGAAACTGCGGTTCAGGATGAGCGCCTGCACCATGGACGTGACGAGGATGGCGGGCAGGTAGAGGATGAGATAGGTGAAGGTGTGGCCCAGCACCTTGGGAAACTCGCGGCCTGTAAGGATGCGCGTGAAATTCTTCAGCCCCACAAACTGCATGGTGTTCATGGGCATGAGCAGGTCGTAATTCATGACGCTGAAGATGAGCGTGGCTGCGATGGGCAGCAGGCAGAAGAACACCACGCCGATGAGCGACGGCGCCAGCAGCACGGCGGCGGCGCGCCCCTTGTGCGCTGTTTTGGGAATGTACATGCGTTACGCCTCCTTTGTGATGTGAGCGCCGTTGTGATCGGCCGTGATGCGCAGGCGCTGCCCCTGATGGTACACGCACAGGCTGACGGAGCGGATGGCTTCGGGCAGATGCGGCTGCACAGTCAGCTGGCCGTTTTCCGTCCAGAGGCCCAGCGCGCCATAGATGATCGCCTGCCAGCTTGCGCCCAGCGCGGCCATGTGCACGCCTTCGCGGCCGGTGTTGCTCAGTACATCGCGCAGATCAAGGAAGAGGGATTTTTCAAAGTAGTCCCAGCCTTCTTCCATCAGCCCCAGCTGGAAGGCCAGATGCGCGTGCACGCCGAAGCTGAGCGTGCTGTCGTGCACGGTGAGGGGCTCGTAAAAGTCCCACACGGCGCGCTTCTGTGCAGTGGTAAATGCGTGGGGGAAGAGCACCATCAGCTGCACCAGATCGGCCTGCTTGAGCGCGCGGTAGCGCTGCATGCGGTCGAAGCAGATGGTTTTGTACAGCGGCTGGCCGCCCTCGTGGCGGCTGGGCAGCGGCTCGAGGCGCTCAAACAGCTCGTCCTGCAAAAACAGTTCGCGCCCTTCGTCGTACAGAATGGCGATGTGATCCGCGAATTGCGCAAGCGCTTCATCCGGCTGATGCCGCAGCGCAAGGCGCACATTGTGCCGCGCCATATAGTTGGTGTAGGTGTTGTTCACCGCCGCGCCGCAGTATTCATCCGGGCCTTTGACAAAGAAGCTGGAATACTGCTGCTTCGCCTCTTCCCATGTGAAGCGGCTGCGCCAGAAACGCGCCGTCTCGGCAAACAGCTCCTGCATTTTTGCCGTCACAGGCTGGCCGGTGATCTGCGTATAGCGGTCGATGGCGTAGGCCACGTCGGCGGTGATGTGCGTTTCACACAGGCCGATGTCCCAGCTTTCGCACTGTTCCAGACCGTCGGTGGAGCACATCCACGGGTAGCGCGCGCCGGAAAGGTTCTGCTTCTTCGCCAGCGCCTTCGCGTCGTCCAGACGGTCGAGCCGATACTGCGCAAGGTTCCTGGCGGCTCCGGGACGCTGCCAGCAGTAGAAGGGGAAGAGGAAAATGTCCGTATCCCAGAAGGTGTTGCCCTTGTAGCGGCCGTGGGTGAGGCCGCGCGCGCCGATGGACACAGTCGGATCGTCTGCGGCGTTATTGCACAGCAGCTGAAAGAGGTTCCAGCGCAGCGCGCCCTGCACCTCATCGGATGCATCCAGCTGGATATCGCAGTCGCGCCAGAGGGCAGCCCATGCGGTGCGGTTGGCTTCCCACGGATCGGGAACGCTGGGGTTGGGCGCTTCATCATCCAGCAGGATGCGGATGCGCTTTTCCAGCACACAGGGTGTGGGGAGGGTATCGCCGAGAAAGGGCTGGCCGTTGAGCAGCAGCTGCTGATGGAAGGCGATGCTGCGATGATTGTGAATGGTGCGCATGCGCAGCGTATCTTCCGTAGTCTGTACGGTTTCCAGCAGCTGCACCGTCTCGGTTGAGCTGGCCATCTGATCGTCGTGCACGGGCAGATTGCGCACGCCCGTATCCCAAGTGCGGCAGAGCGTGACGGGGCCGATGGCGTCCACCGTCCATTTCAGGCAGATGAGCTGATGATCCGCCATGCTGGCCATGCGCTCGCAGCGCACGCCCTCCCATTCCTGCGTCAGCACGCCTGTTTGCAGATCGAGCGATTGATGCAGCACGTCACCTTCGCCCACGCGAAGGTGCAGCACGTCCGGCAGCTGCACGAGGTCTGTGATGCCGGGCTTGACCTGCTCGTACAGCCCGGCGCGGAACAGCGCGTGATCGCAGGGTGAGGTTTTCGCCTCCTGCGTGGAAAAACCGCGCACGCCCACATACCCGTTGCCGATGGTGAAAATGCTCTGCGTATAGTCGCTTGCCGCGCCGCTGTGCTCAATCCGCCACGGGCTGATGCGAATGTCGTTCATGTCATTCCTGCCTTTCGAATACGGGAATCTGATCCAGCGGACAGGCGATGGTCACCCATTGCTGACCGGCAAAGGTTTCTGCGGTAAATACGTTCTTCCAGCGGCCCTTTGGCAGGTACACCTGGCGCTGCACCTGGCCTTCCTGCACGATGGGCGCAACCAGCAGTTTTCGGCCCAGCATGTACTGATCATTGCAGGCACAGGCGGTTTCGTCCTCCGGGAAGTCGATGCACAGGTGCGCCATCAGCGGACGGCCTGCCTCGGTGCAGTGTTCGGCCTCGGAAACCAGATAGGGCTTCAGCCTGCGGCGCAGCTTGGCAAAGGCGGTGCTGATGATCAGCACGCTCTGGTCGCCCAGCTTCTGCGCCAGGTTCCACGGGCTGCGGTCGTTGATGAAGCCATCCTCGTGCGTGGCGTAGAACTGGCCGCTGCGGGGCTCGGCGTGCCACTGCATGACGGGGCAGAAGCAGGCCATGGCTGTGGCGCGCAGATAGAGCTCGGCGCTGGGCAGCTCGCCCGCGAATCCGCCGATGTCAAAGCCCCAGAACAGCACGCCGGAAAGGCCTGCGCTCAATCCCGCGCGCAGCTGGCTCTGCAGCTCGCTCCAGGTGCTCAGCTGGTCGCCCGCCCAGTGCATGGGACGGGTGTGCGCGCCGGTGAAATCCGCCCGGCTGAAGGTAACGCCATGCACGCCGTTTTCGCGCAGGAAATCGTGGTATGCACCCACGTACTGCGAAGGGTACAGGTTGTGCGCTTCCAAACCGGTCATGCCGTTGTGCAATCGCGCCGTTTCGTCAAACAGAAACTCGCCGCCGTCGGTCTTGAAGCCCTCCACGCCCATATCGAGCAGAGGCTTGCGCTTGGCAAACCACCACTTCACCGCCTCGGGATTGGTGAAATCGAGGATCAGGCTGTTGTGGAACCAGTTTTCCGTAATGCGGTAGGGCGTGCCGTCGGCGTTCATCACGCAGTAGCGGTTTTCGATGGCTTCCTTTTCGTCCTGCAAAAGCGCTTCGCCGGGCTCGCCGTCCCACTCGTATTTGACGATGGGAATCTGCCACAGCACCGCGTGCAGCCCGGCTTCGCGGATGCGGCGCACGGTGGCGGCGGGATCGGCCCAGTGCTGCGCATCGTTCCAGCGGTAGAAGGTGCGTTCGTCGCTCCATGCCTCCAGCACCATCACGTCGGCGGGATAATCGTGCTCCTTCATGGCGCTGAGCTGCGCGTCCACCTCAGCGTCGCAGTTCCAGCCGTTGGCGCTCATCCACAGGCCGAAGGCCCAGTCCGGCGGCAGAACGGGCTGGCCGGTGCGGCGGATGAACTGCGCAAGCACATCCGCAGGCGCGCCGAAGAAGTACACGTCCTCAAACAGGGTTTCGCCCTGCGTGCGCTGGCATACGGCAAACGTTTCGCCAAAGCGCATTTCGGCGGAAATGCTGCTGCTGCGGAAGCAGCCGAAGCCGCCGTCCGTCATGAAGAAGGGGATGGGCAGATAGGTCTGGTCGCCCTGCTGGGTGAATTTTTCCACCACACGGCCATTGGTTTCACTGCCCATGAGATCCACCTGATGAAAGCGTTCGCCAGTGCCCCACACATGCTGCACGTTCAGCGCGCCCAAGTGCCCGATGCTGCCAATGCCGCCGCGCATGCCTTCCCACACCCGGTACTGCGAAACGGAAAGCACGGGTTTCTCATTACTGAAACGTTTAAGTTCCCAAATAAAAGGAGACTTCTGCACATGCAGAGAAAAATTTTCGCGAAGCGGAAGCGTGATTTCTTCGCACTCGTTCCACTCGGGCGGCTGCGCCGTGCTGGCAGAAACCGTGAGGGTTTCATCCGCCCGGAACAGCAGGTGGAAAGCGTCAAAGACCACGCAGGCTTCATGGCCGCGCTGCATGAGCGAAACGGGCTGATGGCAGAGTGCTTCGCGCAGCGGCTCGAAGGCGAACACGCGGCTGTCGCCGCTGAAGCGGTAGCTCACCTCGTCGCCGTACTGGAACGCGCCCAGATCGAAGCGCCAGTGCCGCTCGTCCACCTGAGCCGGGGAAAGCAGGCGCTCGCCGCCGTTCACGCACAGGTGCAGCGCAGGTTGCTCCTCCGTACGGCAGAACACCTGCACGCCTTCGCCCGCCAGCGGCAGGTGCGGCTTTCGGTCAAAGCCGCAGTCCTGAAAGGGGGTCAGCCCTTCCGGAAGATGTTTCAGCAACTTCATTCTCTCCTTTTCACGGAGTCGCGCTCCACCAGCCGCAGCGGCAGGATGCACTCCGTATGCTCCTTTTTGCCCGACTGCACCGCATCCAGAATGAGCTGCACAGCCATGGCGCCTTTTTCGGGAATGTTCTGATGAATGGTGGTGAGGGATGGATAGCTCATCTGCGCCAGATACACGTCGTCAAAGCTGACGATGGACAGATCATCCGGGATGCGCAGGTTTTCCTCCAGAAGCCCCTTGATGAGGCCCATGGAGATGACGTCCGCCGTGACGAAGGCAGCGGTCTGCTTCCGTCCGCGGCGCAGGTATTCCTTTGCCGCATGCAGGCCGTATTCGTAATCCACCGTGCCGGAATACACGGCTTCTTCGGGAACCGTCAGGCCGGCCGCGGCCATAGCCTCGCAAAAACCCTGATAGCGCTTGCTGTTGACGCCGTGTTCGCGGATGGAGCCGCTGATGAAGGCGATATCGCGGTGGCCGCTGGCAATGAGGTATTCGGCTGCCATGCGCGCGCCGTCGCGGTCCTCGATGCCGATGGTGTGGAAGGTTTCGTCCTTCACGTAGCTGTCCACCAGCACGATGGGCGCGTCGATGGCCTTGAGCGCTTCCAGATTGCGGCCCGGATAGGTGCCCACGATGATGATGCCGTCCACGCCGCGGTTGCGCGCGATGCTCACGTAGTCCTGATCCTCCTGCGTGCCGGACAGAAGCAGGTGATAGCCGTGCTGGCGCGCGGTGTATTCGATGGAGGAGAGCAGTTCGCCGTAAAACGGGTTGGAGAACATGAACTCCTTGCCCGGCTCGGTCTGCGGAATGAGCACGCCGATCAGGTTGCTTTTGCGGCTGGAGAGGCTGCGGGCGTTGAGATTGGGCACGTAGTTGAGCCTGCGGGCGGCCTCCAGCACGCGCTGGGTGGTCTCGGAGCTGATGGTTTCCGAGGGCGTGCGGTTGAGCACATAGCTCACCGTGGTGGCCGATACGCCGGCCTCCTTTGCAACGTCCTTGATGCTCACGCGCTTCATATGCAGGCTCCTTCTGTTGATCACTTTAACGTTTCAGTAACTTTATGATACAACAGGAAGGTTCGCCTGTCAAGCAGTTTTTTGCAAAAGAAAAGGCCGTGTGATAGAATAGGCGGCAGGAAGGACGGGAAGCCGAATGAACGAAAGAATGCTTGCAGCCGCGGTGGACGCATGGGCTGCCATGCACCGGGATGAGCTGGTGCGCGACCTGATTTCTCTCATCAACATTCCATCCGTCACGGGAACGCCCGGGTGCGATGCAGCGGCGGATCATCTGGCTGAACTGGCGAAGAAGTACGGCTTTGCGGTGGAGCGGGATGGCGTTTACAGCGTGAGCGTGCTGCATGCGGGCGCGAAAGGATCGCGCGAGCTGGGCATGCTCGGGCACATCGACGTGGTGCCAGAGGGCGACGGCTGGAAGCATGCGCCCTATGACGCGGTTGAAAAAGAAGGCTGGGTCATCGGCCGGGGCAGCAGCGACTGCAAGGGCCCGGTGGTGATGTGCCTGTACGTGCTGCGCTGCCTGCGCGAGATGGGCGTGGAGCTGCAAAGCACCATCCGCCTGATGGCCGGAACCAGCGAGGAGACGGACATGGCCGATGTGCGGCACTATCTGGCGTGCCACGAACCGCCTGCCTATACCCTCAACTGCGATGGCGCGTGGGCCGGGTGCATCGGCGAAAAGGGCATTCTGGAGGCCGATCTCGTGCTGGAGATGACAGGCGGCAATCTGCTGGACATCCGCGGCGGCGTGGCAAGCAATTCCGTCCCGGCGGATGCATATGCGCTTTTGAGTCATGCCGATGTCGAAGCGCTGGCGCTTGCGCGGAAAAAGGCGCTGGTGGAAGAGACGGAGGACGGCATCCGCATCCATGTGCAGGGCAAGGCGGCGCACTGCTGCGTGCCGCTTCAGGGCGATAACGCCATCTTCAGGCTGCTGGAGCTGCTGGATGATCTGCATCTGCTCACCGGCGATGCGGCGGACAAAATCCACCGCCTGCGCCAGTGCTTTCCGGACAGCTTCGGCACGGGGCTGCGCATTCAGCACGAGGACGCTGTTTCGGGCAAAACCACCTGCGTGGGCGGCCTGATCCGCATGGAAAACGGCAGGCTCATCCAGAACATCAACGTGCGTTCCGCCGTAACCCAGCGCGGCGAAAGCCTGCTGTATGCGCTGAAGAAGCGGCTCGGCAAGCTGGGCATTGCGCTGGAAAATGTGAATTGGAGCCCGCCGCGCCTCGATTCACCTGACGAGCCCGAGGTGCAGATTCTGCTGGATACCTGCCGAGAGTTTCTTGATCCCAACGCCAAACCCTATGTGATGGGCGGCGGCACGCATTCGCGCCTGTTCCCGCGATCGCTGCCGTACGGGCCGGGCGTGATGGATCCGCGAAGGAAGAAGCCCTTTGGCGAAGCGCACGGCGCAGACGAGGCTGTGTGCGTGGACGACCTGATCCGCGCCATCCGCGTGTATGTGCTGGCGCTTAAGCGGCTGGACGAGTATTTTGAAAAGGAGAAGCAGTCATGAAAAGAATGTTTGCGTTTCTGACGGCGCTGATCTGCCTGTTTTCGTGCGCGCTGGCGCAGGAGCAGCCGCCTTCCTGCAGCTGGTACGAGGTGTTTGTGCGCTCCTATCAGGACAGTGACGGCGACGGCGTGGGCGATCTGCCCGGCTTGCTGAGCCGGCTGGATTACATCAGCGATCTGGGCTATGACGGCCTGTGGCTCATGCCCATCATGCCCAGCCCCAGCTATCACAAGTATGACGTGACCGATTACTGCCAGATCGACCCGCAGTACGGCACGCTGGCGGATTTCCGCGCTCTGGCGGATGCCTGCCATGAGCGCGGCATCCGCCTGATTGTGGATCTGCCTGTCAATCATTCCTCGGTGCAGCACCCGTGGTTTGTGCAGGCCTGCGATGCGCTGCGTGCGGGCGCTGTGGACAATCTCTATGTGGATTACTACTGCTTTTCTCAGCATGGCGGTCAGAAGATGGCGCCGGTGGCCGGTACGGACTGGTATTATGAGGAGCAGTTCACCGGCGGCGGCATGCCGGATCTGAACCTGGACAGCGATGCGGTGCGCGGCGAGATTGCCGCCATCATGGATTTCTGGCTGAACGACTGCGGCGCGGACGGCTTCCGCCTGGACGCGGTGACCAGCTACTATGCCGCCGATACCGAGGAGAACGTGCGTTTCCTGCGCTGGCTGAACGATACGGCCAAATCGCTCAAGCCGGGCTGCTATCTGGTGGGCGAGGCGTGGACGGGGCTTTCCACCATTGCCGAGTATTATCAGAGCGGGCTGGACAGCTTCTTCCTCTTCCCGGCTTCGCAGGCGGAGGGCTACATCGCCCGCACCATCCGCGCACGCTCCAAGCCTGCCAGACAGTTTGCAGGCTTTTTGCAGCAGGTGGAGGAAGCGCTGGACGGCAAGGTGCTGGCTCCTTTTCTCGGCAACCACGATACCGGCCGCGCAGTAGGCAGCCTGCAGGCGCGCAGCGTGCCGGAGCGCGCCAAGTTTGCCACCGCCCTTTGCAGCCTGATGGGCGGCGCGGCGTTTACCTACTATGGCGATGAGATCGGCATGGTGGGCTCCGGCGATGATCCCAACAAGCGGCTGGCCATGTACTGGAACGACGGCGATAGGACGCAGCAGCCGCCGGGCGTGACCAAGGTGGAATACGCCTTCCCGTGCGTGGATGAGCAGCTGAAGGACGATCATTCCCTCCTGCGCTACGCTCAGACGCTCAACCAGCTCAAAAAGCAGGTGCCGTCCATCGCATGGGGGCGCAACGAGTTTGTGCTGCTGGAGGACGAAGTGTGCGTGATGAAGCGCACATGGAATGGGGAAGAGAGCTGGATTGCCGTCAACTTCTCCGCCAAAAAGACGCATACCTGCGAGGTGCAGGCGGATGGCCTGAAGCTGGCCGGTCAGCTGGATGCGTTTGAGGAAAAGGCGGCTGCGGAGATTTCTGTAAACGGCGCGCTTCTCACGCTGCCGCCGTATGCAATCGTTGCCCTTGTCAAATAAGGTGCAAAATTTAACCTTAACCATCATGGAAAATGTGTGCAAACGTTTGACAAAGAAAACAAGTGGTGTTATAATACAATCAGCAAAACAGGTGCGCCTGTTTGATTGAGAGAACGTCTCTCACAAAAAAAGGAGGATATCCAATGAAAAAGTTCCTTGCTCTGGTTCTGTGCATGATCATGGCTGTTTCCATGATCGGCGCCGCTTCTGCTGAAGGCTTCAGCGGCGAAATCAAGCTCTGGGTTGCCGAAGCGACCGTCGAGTTCACCAAGGCTCAGGTTGAAGCTTTCAAGGCTGCCAACCCCGATTACGCGAACATGACCGTCGTGGTCGAGCCCGTTGGTGAAGGCGATGCCGCCTCCAACATGCTGACCGACGTGGAAGCCGGCGCTGACATCTTCGGCTTCGCCCAGGATCAGCTGGCCCGTCTGGTTGCCGCTGGCGCTCTGATCGACGTTGCTCCCGAAAACGCTGAAATCGTTGTTGCTCAGAACGACGCCGGCTCCGTGTCCGCCGTCAAGATGGGCGATGTGATGTACGCCTACCCCATGACCAGCGACAACGGCTACTTCATGTACTATGACAAGAGCGTTGTGACCGATCCTTCCAACCTGGAAGCCGTTCTGGCTGACTGCGAGAAGGCCGGCAAGAACTTCTACATGGAAATCAACTCCGGCTGGTACCAGACCGCCTTCTTCTTCGGCGCTGGCTGCACCCTGACCTACTCCACCGATGACGCCGGCAACATCGTTGCCATGGATTGCGACTATGCTTCCGAAAACGGCGTGAAGGCCCTGAAGTCCATGATCAAGCTGGCCAAGTCCCCCGCTCACGTCAACGGCTCCTCCGCCTCCAACGCCACCAATCTGGGCGCCATCGTGGACGGCACCTGGGACGCTGCTGTTGTGAAGGAAATGCTGGGCGAGAACTACGCTGCTGTTAAGCTGCCCACCGTGGACGGCTATCAGATGGGCGGCTTCGGCGGCTTCAAGATGCTGGGCGTGAAGCCCCAGACTGACGAGGCCAAGCTGGCTGCCTGCGACGCTCTGGCTCTGTACCTCACCTCCGGCGAAGTGCAGGCTGCCCGTTTTGACGCTGTGGGCTGGGGCCCCTCCAATCTGGAAGCCCAGCAGTCCGAGGGCGTGAAGGCTGACGTGGCTCTGTCCGCTCTGGCTTCTCAGCTGCAGTACTGCATCGGTCAGGGTCAGTATCCTGGCGACTACTGGACTCTGGCTACCGCTCTGGGCGATGACATCCTGGCTGAAAAGTACGATGCTTACACCGACGAACAGCTCATGGAAGTCGTGACCACTTTCCAGACCACCGCCGGCACCTATATCTCCAAGTAATGATGTACAATGGCGGGCTGGGAGCAAAATGCTTCCGGCCCGCTCTTTTGTATCTTGCAAACAACTGAGAAAAACGGATTGGCTGGTGTGAAAAAATGAATGATCTGGATTTCTTGAGGCTCAGCAAGCCCCAGCAGTTCGTCCAGAAGCTCAAGCGCTTCTTCCTGAGCCTGCCCCGCAAGCTGGCGGGCGCGCTCAAGGGCCTTGTGATGCGGCTGGTCGGACTCGTCAGGGGGCTGGGAAGCTTTTTGGCGGATCTGGGCAGGACCTATGTCAAGGGCGACTGGAAAACCAAGGTTTCCTATACCGTAATGGGCTTTGGCTCCGCGGCGCGCGGACAGTGGCTGCGCGGCCTTCTCTTCTTTGTGTTCCAGACGGTGTTTAACCTCTACATCTGGTTCTTCGGCCGCACCTATCTGGGCAAGCTGGCCACGCTGGGTACGGTGGAAACGGCCAAGAAGGGCCGCGTGACCGTGTACGGCGACAACTCCTTCCTCATCCTGCTCTACGGCGTTTTGACCATCTTCTTCATTGCTGCATTCATCTATACCTGGTATGTGAACATCAAGCAGAACAAGCTGAGCGAGATGGTGCTCAAGTCCGGCAGAAAGCTCAAGTCCGCCAGGGACGACATGGCGTCTCTGCTGGATACGCAGTTCCACAAGACGCTGCTGGCGCTGCCCACGCTGGGCGTGACGGTGTTTACCATCCTGCCCATCATCTTTATGATTCTGGTTGCCTTCACCAATTACGACAACCAGCACCAGCCCCCGGGAAAGCTGTTTACGTGGGTTGGCACCGCCAACTTTGAAACCCTGCTGACCAGCCCGGAATCGGACGTTCGCTTTGAAGTGACCAGCAGCACGGCGGATTCTGCCATGCTGACCATCACGGCCAAGAACGGCGACATCCTGACGGTGAACACGGCCGATCCCGCCGCCGCTGTTGAGGCCGCCGCGCTCACGCAGAATTCCAAAACGGAGTTCACGCTAACACAGCAGGCGGACGGTTCCTACCAGATTGAGGTGTTCAACGAGGCGGGCGAAAGCGTCAGCTTTGTTGGCAAGGACCTCCAGACGGTCAAGACCCCGTCCTTCTCCTACACCTTCCGTCAGGTGCTGCTGTGGACGCTCATCTGGGCGTTCTTTGCCACCTTCCTCAACTACTTCCTGGGCATGCTGGTTGCCATCATGATCAACAAGAAGGGCATCAGGTTCAAAAAGCTCTGGCGCACCATTCTGGTCATGACCATCGCCATTCCGCAGTTCATTTCGCTTCTGTACGTCAGCAAGATGTTTGCGGCGGACGGCCTGGTGAACGGCATGCTCATGAACTGGGGCTGGATCAGCCAGCCGCTGCCCTTCTGGACGGATCCCTCCTGGGCGAGGGTAACCATCATCGCCATCAACGTGTGGATCGGCATCCCGTACTTGATGCTCATCGCCACCGGCATTCTGATGAACATCCCCGCCGACCTGTACGAATCCGCCCGCATCGACGGCGCCAATGCGTTCCAGACCTACATGAAGATCACGCTGCCCTACATGCTGTTCGTCACCGGCCCCTATCTGCTGACCAGCTTTACGAGCAACATCAACAACTTCAACGTCATCTTCCTGCTGTCTCAGGGCAAGCCGCTGGGCCTGGAGCTGGCTGGCAACGCCGGCACCACGGACCTGCTGATCACCTGGCTGTACAAGATGACCGTGACCGACAGCAACTACAAACTGGCGGCTGTTATGGGCATTCTGGTGTTCGTCGTCTGCGCGGTGATCAACCTGGTTGTCTACAACTTCATCCCGTCCGTCAAGAATGAGGAGGATTTCCAGTAATGGCCAAGAAAAATCACATTCCGGAAGTCGATATCGTTGTTGACGAAAAAGCGGGCGTCATCCGCGAGGTGCAGCCCGAAACCAGGCTGCGCTCCAAGAAGGGCCATGAGCGCCGCGTGAACACCACCATCTACGTCATCCTCATCCTGATGAGCATCGTCTGGCTGTGCCCGTTCGTCTTTCTGGTGCTGCAGTCCTTCCGCGGCGAAAGCGGCGGCCAGGTGGCCTATGTCATCCCCAAGCAGTGGACGCTGGACAACTACCGCTTCCTGTTTGAGGGCGTGGCCTTCAGCCTGAAGGCGCTGGTGAAGGATCTGCCCGCGATCATCCTGACGGTCATCACCAATGCGGCCGGCATTGCGGGCATGGTGGCGTTCCTCAGGCGCAAGCCCAAGAATCCCTTTGAGGAAAAGAGCGGTAACCTGAAAAATGCGCTCCTGGTCTTTGGCGTGCTGCTGGTGATCAACGTGATGCGCTGCGTGGACTCCACCAACTGCGACTTTGTGCGCTGGTTCATGAACACGCTCACCATTGCGCTGTTCTGCGCGGTCATCCAGACCATCATGGTGCTCAGCGTTTCCTACACCCTGAGCCGCATGCGCTTCAAGGGCCGCAAGCTGATCATGAACGTGGTGCTGGTGCTGGGCATGTTCCCGGGCTTCCTGACCATGATCGTTTTGTACTACCTGCTCAAGATGATGGGGCTGACCCAGGCGGGCGCCGTGCCCGGCCTCATCCTCATCTCCTGCGCGTCCTCCGGCATGAGCTACTACATCTCCAAGGGCTTCTTTGATACCATTCCGAAATCGCTGGATGAATCCGCCCGCATCGACGGCGCGACCCGCTTCCACGTATTTCTCAAGATCATCATGCCCATGGCCAAGCCCATCGTCATTTATACCATCCTGATGGCGTTCATGGGCCCGTGGGGCGACTATGTGTTTGCTTCCTACGTGGCGTTTGGTCACAAGGCCAGCTACAACGTGGCGGTTGGTCTGTACCGCTGGGTTAACACCAACGACTATCAGGGTTATTTCACCCGCTTCTGCGCGGGCGGCGTGCTGGTGGCCATTCCCATCACCGCGCTATTCATGGCGCTGCAGAAGTACTACGTGGAAGGCGTCACCGGCGGCGCTGTGAAGGGTTAAGGAGGACAAGCAAATGGCAAGTGTTACCCTTGAACATGTGAAAAAGATTTATGACGGCGGCGTTGTCGCCGTGCAGGATTTCAATCTGGAGATCAGGGACAAGGAGTTCGTGGTCTTCGTCGGTCCCTCCGGCTGCGGCAAATCCACCACGCTGCGCATGGTGGCCGGCCTGGAGGATATCTCCGAGGGCACGCTGAAGATTGGCGACCGCGTGGTCAACGACGTGGAGCCCAAGGATCGTGACATCGCGATGGTTTTCCAGAACTACGCGCTGTATCCCCACCTGAGCGTGTACGAAAACATGGCCTTCAGCCTGCGCCTGCGCCACATGGACAACGAGGAAATCTTCCGCCGCGTCACGCAGGCTGCGGAGATCCTGGGCATCACCCAGTACCTGGGCCGCAAGCCCAAGAACCTGTCCGGCGGCCAGCGCCAGCGCGTGGCCATCGGCCGTGCCATCGTGCGCGAGCCGCAGGTGTTCCTGATGGATGAGCCGCTTTCCAACCTGGACGCCAAGCTGCGCAACCAGATGCGCGCCGAAATCATCCTGCTGCGCAAGCGCCTGGATACCACCTTCATCTACGTCACCCATGACCAGACCGAGGCCATGACGCTGGGCGACCGCATCGTCATCATGAAGGACGGCTTCATCCAGCAGGTGGGCACGCCTCAGGAAGTGTTCGACACGCCCAAGAACCTGTTCGTGGCTGGTTTCATCGGCAGCCCGCAGATGAACTTC
This sequence comes from bacterium, assembly GCA_029009515.1. GTDB lineage: Bacteria > Bacillota > Clostridia > Christensenellales > Aristaeellaceae > Limiplasma. Next base: position 5,716 of record JAQXJZ010000109.1, on the reverse strand, counting down.
CTCAAGGCCAGACTGGTGCGCAGCGGCAATGAATACAGCGTGGAAGTGCTGGGCCTGAAGGTGGCGCTGGAGAGCGAAAAGTGCCAGAAGCTGGCCGAAAAGAACGTGCAGACCATGGATATCACCCTTGGCGTGCGCCCCGAGCACACCACCGTGCGCTTCAGCGAGGACGCCAACACCATCAAGGGCACCATCGCCGTCAACGAAATGATGGGCAGCGAGCTGCACCTGCATGTGGAAACCGCCGATGAGGGCCGCGTGATTCTGCGCATCCCCACCATCGACCTCACGCCCGAGCAGCGCGCCGGCCTGGCTGGCGGCAACGCCCTGCATTTCACCTTCGCCAGCAAGGTGATGCACCTGTTCGACCCCGAGACGGAAGAAAGCCTGCTGTTCTGATTTCCAGTACAGCCCGATCCGTTTTTTCCAAAAACCAGAGGAGCAGCATGCAAGTGCTGCTCCTTTTTTGTGCGTGGAAATCGTTACACATCTGTCAAACGGCGGCGTTGGCATTTGAACCGGGATGTGGTATAATATAAAAAGGTCGTTTGTTCGGCTGTACAACAAAAAGACTTTCGGAGGATGATTATGCGCGAAATCCTGCTTTCGGTTGTAATCAGCGTGATTGCATACCTGTTGGGCTGCTTTTCCACTGGCATCACCCTTTCCCGCGCCAAGGGCGTGGATATCCGCACCAAGGGCAGCAAGAACACCGGCGCCAGCAATGTGCTGCGTGTGCTGGGCCTGAAGAGCGGTGTGATTACCTTCCTGGGCGATTTCTTCAAGGCGGCCATCGCCTGTCTGATCGGCCGCTGGCTGCTGCCGGGCACGGTGTTTGGCGTGGAGAACTTTGGCACGATGCTGGCTGGTCTGTTCGCCATCATCGGCCACAACTGGCCGGTGTTCTACGGCTTTAAGGGCGGCAAGGGCGTGGCGTGCTCGGCCGCGGTGGTGTTCATCGTCAACCCGCTGTGGGGCATTCTGGCCATTCTGATTGCGGTGGCGGTCATTGCCGTCACGCGGTTCATCAGCCTTGGCAGCATGCTGCTGCTGGGCAGCTACATGGTGTTCATGTGCATTGCCAACTGGGGCAAGTGGTTCACCTGCCTGTTCACGGTGGTGCTGTTTGCGCTGTGCGTGTGGCGTCACCGCGCCAACATCCAGCGCCTGCTGAACGGCACAGAAAACAAAATCGGCCAAAAGGCCAAGTAATGCAATATGAAAAGAAGCAGCTGATTACGCATCAGCTGCTTTTTTGTTACTCTTCTACGATGCGCACGCCGCTGCCGCAGGGGCGTTTGCGCTCCACCAGAATCTTTTTGGAGATGCTGGCCTTGAGCATGGGCACGTGGGAGATGACGCCAATGAGGCGCTTGCCGCCGGCCAGCTCGTTCAGTACTTCCAGGGCGCGGCGCAGGCTGTCGTCATCCAATGAGCCGAAGCCCTCGTCGATAAACAGCGTCTCCAGCTGCACGCCGCCCTTCTGCGCCTGCACCGCATCGGCAAAGCCCAGCGCCAGCGAAAGCGACGCCAGGAAGGATTCGCCGCCGGACAGCGTGCCCACGTCGCGCAGCTTGCCGGTGTGGCGGTCCAGCACGTCCAGCGCAAGACCGGTTTTGGCATTCAGTCCGGCCTCGGTCTTCTGGCACAGCAGGAAGCGGCCTTCGCTCATGCGCTCCAGACGGCGGTTGGCCTCCAGAATGACGCGGCGGAAGTAATACTGCAGGATGTAGTTTTCGAAAGGAATCTTCTGCGCACCGCGCACATTGCCGGAAGCCGTGCGGTACAGATCCTCCAGAATGTCCAGCTCGGCGCCGCTTTCGGCCATGATGCGCACGCTGCGCTGCAGGGCAGGCAGCAGACGCTGGTTGGATGCGATGCGGTGCTCAAGCGTGCTGACACTGGTATCCAGCTGATCCAGCTGCGTTTTCAAGGCGGATACATCCGCTTCCAGCGCCTGCGCGTCAATGGGCTGCTTGCCGTCCCACGCCATCAGGCTGTCCACGGCCGCCTGCGCGGCGGACAGCTCCTTTTCGTGGCTGCTGACAGCCAGCGCAAGCGCCTGCATCTGTGCATCCGGCAGAAGAGAAGCGCGGTAGGCCTCGTCGCTGTCAAAGCCCAGATCGCCCATAGCGTTGAGCCAGGCCGTACGCTCGGATTCGCAAAGCGTTTGCTGGGTGCGGATCTGTCCTTCCATCTCCTGATACAGCGCCTCAGCGGAACGACAGGTGTTTTCCAGCTGGCGCTGATGACTTTCCGCCTGTTCCAGATCGCTGCGGTACTGCGCGATGGTGCGCGTGAACTGATCGTATTTCTGGCGGCACTGCGCTTCCAGCTCTGCGGTAGGCTCCTTGCCACCGATGACTTCGGCCAGCTGAGCTTTCCAGCTTTCCAGCTCCTTACGGGCGGCTGCACAGGCCTCGGAGGCGCGGCTGGCGGCAGTATCCGCCTCATCGCGCTGCTGGGCGGCACGATCCGTCTGCGCCTTGGTGGGAGCGCTGTGCTGATGGACAGCCGGATGCGGGTGCTGGCAGGAGCCGCACACGGGACAGGGCTGCCCCGCCTGCAGGGTATCCGCCAGAATGCCAGCCTGATCCGCCAGATAGGCATCGGAAAGCTGCTGATAGATCTGGGCGGCCTTGCGCTTCTGAATGAGCGCGGACTCCAGCGCGGCTTCGTGCTTCCCCAGCGCAGCCTGTGCCTTGCGCAGATCGGCAAAGAGCGGCAGCACCTGCTTGAGCTTCAGCTGCTTTTCTACCAAAGCATCCGCGCGTGAAGCCTGCTCTCGCGCTGCCTGCAGCGCAGGCTGAGCCGCCTGAAGAGCTGCCTGCGCATCCGCAAGCCGCTGTTTTTGTTCCTTCAGGCGGGATTGCTGCTGGGTAAGCCGCTGGCTTTCGCGCAGATAGACGGTTTCGCGCTGCTGCACCTGTGCGGCGCGGCGGGCTGCGTCCAGCTGCTGCTGGCGCTGGGCGTGATCATCCGCCTTGGCCAGCAGAAGGGCAAGCTGGTTTTTGCGCTCGGTCAGCTCAGCCACGCTGCGGTTGTGCATGTGCGCACGGCTAAGGCTGGACTGCTTGTCCTCCAGCGATGCTTTCAGGTTTGCTTTTCCATCCTGCAGGGCTTCCAGCGCTTCACGGTCGCTGTGAAGAAGGGCGCTGACGGCCTCCAGCAGCTTTTCACCATGCACGGCGCTTTGCGCATACTGCGGGATGGGGCTGTCCGCGTCGCAGCTGAGCTGGGCGGCCAGCTGCAGATAGCTTTCGCTGGCGCTGGTATAGCGCTGTTTTGCGTCATCGCGGTGCTCCTTGAGAAGCAGGGTGACGCTTTCATACAGGTGCGTGTCAAAGATGCGGCGGAAGATGGCGGCGCGGGTGTTGCTGTCGGCACGGAGGATGGAGAGAAAATCGCCCTGGGCGATCATGGCCACCTGCGCAAACTGCGCGGCGTTCAGGCCCAGCAGCTCCTCCACAGAAGCGGTCACCGCCTCCACCTTGGTCCAGCTGCGGCCGTCATCGCAGTGCATTTCCGCATCGGGCATGCAGGGCGTTTTGCGGCCGGGTTTCAGATACTCCGGGCTGCGGCGGACGGCGTAGGTTTTGCCCAGATGCTGGAAGGTGAACTGCACCCAGGTATCCGACTTGGGATCGGCAAAATCGCTGCGGAAGGACTTGCCGGTGCGGCGCTTGCTGCCGCCGGTGGCCACGCCGTAGAGCGCGAAGGAGATGGCGTCAAACAGCGTGGTTTTGCCTGCGCCGGTATCGCCGGCCACCAGGAACAGGCCGCTTTCGCCCAGGAGGGTGAAATCCACCGTTTCGGTGCCGGCATAGGGGCCGAAAGCGTTCATTTCAAGGGTGAGTGGGCGCATAACGCTTTGCCTCCGCTTCTTCGAGAATTTGCTTCATCATGGCCGTGCGGCGCTCATCCAGCGGCTGCTGATGATTCTGCGCCTGATAAAACGCGCTGAAATGCTCCAGCGGAGACAGATCCGCAGCGCTGGTGTTTTCGATGGCGGCAGCCTCGGTATTGGTGCGGCTGTTCTGGATGCGCATGCCGATGAGGTTGGGATAGGTGAGGCGCAGCGCGCCCAGCGGATCCATCAGGGCGCCTTCGTCGGTGAGGACGGCGTACACGTAATCCTCGCTGTAGAGGGCCGGATCAGCTATATCCTGCAGCGTGCCGGTGACGGTGCGCAGCTGGCGCAGCGGCTGGAAGGGAAGTGCCTCCACCGTGAGGGAACCCTTCTGCTGCAGTTCTGCAACGAGCGCGGCTTTGCGCTGGTGTTCCTCGGAAACGGAATAGGGGATGGGGGAGCCGGCGTAGCACACGCGGCCGCCATCCAGCCTCTGCGGCGAATGCAGATGGCCCAGCGCCACATAATCAAACCCGTCGAACGCGCTCAGGCTGACCTGATCCACGCCGCCGATGAGGCGCATTTCCGACTCGCAGATATCCGCGCCGCTCACGTACTGATGCGCCACCAGCACATGCCGCCGACCATCCTGCACATCCGCCGTGCTGAGCGCAAAACGCACGGCGTCCTCGTAGGTTTTGACGGCAGATGCAAACGGCCGCACGCTGGCCGGACGCACAAAGGGCAGCAGCCACACGCATACCTCGCCCCACTCATCCTGCAGGGTGTGGCAGTGCAGCTTTCCATCAAAAACGGGCGACATCCACACGCCGCATTCACCCAGCAGCTCGCGGCAATAGGCCACCTGCTCGGCGCTGTCGTGGTTGCCGCTGACGGCAAAAACCGGCTTGTTCAGTCGGCTGAGCCGCACCAGAAAATCGCTCATGAGGCGGATGGCCTCCGCAGACGGCTGGGCCTTATCGTACAGATCACCGGCCAGCAGCACGGCGTGGCAGCTTTGCGCCATTGCAAGCGCCTGCTCCAGCATCGCCCGCTGATCCTCCAACAGGCTGAAGCCGTTCAGCCTGCGGCCAATATGCAAATCGCTCAGGTGCAGAAAACGCATTCGGAGCGCCTCGCTTTCCAATTTAGCTTTGGGGCGTGCAATCCGCCCCGTCTCTATGGTAGCGTGTTGAGGGCGGAAATGCAAGCGGTTTCGGGCATGCATTTTTTCAGTTGCGAAGCCATACTTTTTTGAAAAAAGGGGCTGGACAAAACATCCGCCCTTTGGTATAATGACGATTGTTGACCGTGCCAATGTAGCTCAGTCGGTAGAGCAGCTGATTCGTAATCAGCAGGTCAGGGGTTCGAGTCCCCTCATTGGCTCCACGCAACGCCGAGGTGTAGCGCAGTTTGGTAGCGCGTTTGGTTCGGGACCAAAAGGTCGCAGGTTCAAATCCTGTCACCTCGACCAGTTATCACCTGACACGACAAAAGTGTCAGGTGATTTTTCTTTTTCAAAAAACCAGCCCGAAAGCCGTGGACATTCCTGGCTTTCGGGCTGATTTGTTTCTTCCATTACACCACGATAAACGTACAGGTTCCGGGCGCCAGCTCCACCTTGCCGCTGACGGCTTCGCCGGACAGGTCGGGCAGCTCGTCGTTTTCGCCCAATACCAGCTCACGGCCATTGAGCGTCATTACGGTGCTGCGCAGGCCGTCGCGGCCGGCCAGCGTGTAGCGCACTGCTTCTCTGGGCAGTTCCTCGGTGGTGGAATCCGTCAGGGAGTTGTTGATGATGAGATACGCATAGCCGTCCTTGCCGTCCTTGCGGGAGTGGCAGTACACGTGCGCGCCCTCGCGGAT
>JAQXJZ010000108.1 GCA_029009515.1 bacterium | reverse complement strand
ATCGGGCATGCCGATGCCCATGCCGTAGCGCACAGCGCGGCGGATGAGGCGGCGCAGCACGTAGCCCTGATCCACATTGGAGGGGCTCACGCCGCGGTCGTCGCCCATGATGATGGTGGAGGTGCGCATATGGTCGGCGATGATGCGGAAGGCCTTGGTGGTCTCGTCATCGCTGCCGTATTCCTTGCCGGAGAGCTCGGCGATCTTGGCCAGGATGTCGGTGAAGGCGTCGGTCTCGTACACGCTCTTCTTGCCGTTGAGCACGCAGATGGTGCGCTCCAGACCCATGCCGGTGTCCACGTTCTTCTGGCTCAGCGGCTCGAAGGTACCGTCGGCCTTCTTGTTGTACTGCATGAACACGTCGTTCCAGATCTCCAGATAACGGCCGCAGGAACAGGCGGGAGAGCAGTCGGGGCCGCAGGGCTCCTTATCGGTGATGATGAACATTTCGGTGTCCGGGCCGCAGGGGCCGGTCAGGCCGGCGGGGCCCCACCAGTTGTTTTCCTTGGGCAGGAAGAAGATGTGATCGTCGGCCACGCCGCAGTCGCGCCACAGCTGAGCGCTCTCTTCATCGCGGGGGCAGTCCTCATCGCCGGCGAACACGGAGAAGGCCAGCTTTTCCTTGGGCAGGCCCAGGTACTTGGGGCTGGTGAGGAACTCCCAGCTCCACGGAATCATTTCCTTCTTGAAATAATCGCCCAGAGACCAGTTGCCCAGCATTTCGAAGAAGGTGAGGTGGCTGAAGTCGCCCACGTCCTCGATATCGCCGGTACGCACGCACTTCTGCACGTCGGTCAAACGGGTACCGGCGGGATGCTTGGCGCCCATCAGGTAGGGAACCAGGGGATGCATGCCGGCGGTGGTGAACAGCACGGTGGGGTCGTTCTCGGGGATGACGGACGCGCTGGAAATGACGGCGTGGCCATGATCCTTGAAGAACTGCTGGAACATGGAGCGGAGCTCGGCAGAGTTGTAACTCTTCATGAATGGTCTCTCCTTCAAATGGTTTGGGAATGTATATGAAGCCGCATGGCGGCGTGCACACACCCAAATATTATAGTAGAAAACCGGGGGCGGTGTCAATCCATAAAGATATGTGTGCAGCCCTTGATTCTTCGGGTTTTGTCCTTTATGATAGGATTTGGATTTCCATTCGGCGCAAAGGAGGAAGCAGCATGGCTTATTCTTCTGATTTCCTTGATATCTACTACTCTCCGTCCGGCGAGTATGCCCATATGGTGCGCGACCCGTTTCTGGCCAAGTGGCCTTACTTCGCACTGGGCGCCGGGGAAGAATGCAGCTTCGATTCCCGTCACTGGCTGCTGGTGAAGCCGGGTTCCACGCTCCTGCAGGCCGCGCAGGAGATTGCGCAGAAGTATCCTTCGGATGCTTTCTCCATCATGCTGCGCGTGGAAGATGCGAAGCAGATGGAGGAGGAAGCCCTTCAGCAGTGCCGCGCGATGCGCACCGACGTGATCTGGCTGCAGTCGGCGCATGATCGCATCTACTACAACTACAACGCGGAAACATTCTTCAAAGATACCACCGAGGAAGGCTGGAATTCGGCCGATTCTGCCGCGACCGTCTACTGCCGCACGCAGGAAGCGCTCAGCGAGTATCGCGCCGACATTCCCCAGCCCCGCAAAGAAGAAGGATACACCTGGATGAAGCACGGGCTCTACAAGCGCGACTTCATCCACACCAAACCCGACCCCTTCTTTGCGCCGTGGCCGTACTTTGAGATTGATGACGAAGACGACTGGCACTGGGACAGCTACTGCTGGCTGCTGGTGGCGCCTGATTCCAATGTAAAGCTGGCCGTATATGAACTGCAAAGCTGGCCGGACGATATGGGCAGCGCCATCCTGCGCATCACCGATGAAAGCCAGGTGGACGAGATTGGCCTGAAGCTGTGCCGCCAGCACCGCGTGAAGGTCATCCGTCAGGTGCATCCCCGCGACCGCATCTACTACGAATACACCTCCGGCTGCCATTACCGCGACAAGCGCTTTGCGAGCTACAACTCCGCCGATGCTGCCGAGACCGTCTGGTACCGCGAGCAGGAAAAGATTGAGTACTGATTTGACAAACGAGGTTTCACCATGACCACCACCGCACCCCTTGGCACGCGCGAAGAAAAGCGCGCCTTTTACAAGCGCACCCTGCGCATCACCCTGCCCATCGCCCTGCAGAATCTGATGGACGCCGCGGTCAACTCCGCCGACGTCATCATGCTGTCCTTCGTCAGCCAGAGCGCGCTGGCCGCGTCCTCGCTGGCCGGGCAGATTGCCTTTGTGCTGTTCAACCTCATCTACGGCATCTCCTCCGGCGGCGCGGTACTGGGCGCGCAGTACTGGGGCAAGGGCGACAGGCGCACCGTGGAAAGGGCGCTGGGCATTTCGCTGCGCACGGCCATCCTCATCGGCGCCGTGTTTGCCGCTGCCGCGCTGGCGGCGCCGGGAGCGCTCATGCGCATCTTCACCGATGATCCCGCCCTCATCGCCGAAGGCATTGTCTATCTGCGCTCCGTCGCGCCCTCCTACGTGCTGGGCGCCTTTGCCAGCGTGTATCTGGCCGTCATGCGCAGCGTGGGCCGCGTGAAAACCAGCGCGCTCATCCACTGCAGCGCCGTCATCATGAACGTGGTGCTCAACGCCTGCTTCATCTTCGGCTTTGGCCCGTTCCCCCAGCTGGGCATCTTTGGCGTGGGTCTGGCCACCAGCATCACCCGCCTGATTGAAGTAGCCATCTGCGTGTGGGACGGCAGCCGCTGCAGGGAAGTGCGCCTGCGCCTGCGCGACCTGCTGGCCAAGGGCGGATCGCTCATGCGCGATTTCATCAACTTCTCCATTCCCGCAGCCGCCAACGACATCGTATGGGGCTTGGCCTTCAGCATCTATTCCGTCATCCTCGGCCATCTTTCCAGCGACATCGTGGCCGCCAACTCGGTGGCTTCCGTGGTGCGCAATCTGGGCACGGCCTTCTGCTTCGGCACCGCGTCCAGCGCGTCCATCATCCTTGGCAACGTCATGGGCGAAAACCGTCTGGCCGAAGCCCGCGTCTATGCCCGCCGCTTTGTGTGGCTGGCGGTGTGGACGGCGCTTGCCGGCGGCGTGATCATCCTGCTGTGCCGCCCCGTGGTGCTGGACTTCATGCACCTCTACGTCACCGTCACCGATGTGGTGAAGCACGAATTGAACCTGATGCTCTACATCAACGCCTACTACATCATGGGCATGTCACTCAACACCATGCTCATCTGCGGCCTCTTCCGCGCCGGCGGCGACGTGAAGTACGGCCTCATCATGGACACCTTTGCCATGTGGGGCTACGCCGTGCCGGTTGGTCTGCTGTGCGCGTTCGTGCTGAAGCTGCCGGAGATGTGGGTGTATTTCATTCTGTGTCTGGATGAGTTTGTGAAGCTGCCCGCGAACATCTGGCATTACAAGAAGATGAAGTGGATTCGGAATATTACGAGGGAACAGGTGGAGTGAGGGTGGATTGACGGCCGATTCACTCCTCGTTTCTCTTGTTTATTGCCGCTAACGGGCGCACACGCAGGTGCGCCCCTACAAGGCAGCCGAACTGGTCTGCATTTTCATACAGCCCAGTTACCATACGTGCAAGTCAACCAAACCTGTCTGCATAACAAATCCAATCCCGATACCACCGTAGGGGCGCACCTATGTGTGCGCCCGCGCACGAACGTACCGGTTCGCCTTTGCTCCCTACCCACACAAGCAGCAAAAAGCCATCAACTGTCAGCCGAAGGCTGGTGTTGATTGCTTTTTGCGTTTTAGATAGCGCTCAACAAACAGACGCAACCCGAAAGAAAAAAACACACAACTCGCTGGGGTCCAGG
>JAQXJZ010000107.1 GCA_029009515.1 bacterium | reverse complement strand
GCGGTCGGGCACGAAGCGGGTCTCGCCGTTTCGCACGGCCTCGACGGCCGGCGCGGCCAGGGGAGCCATCTTCACGAACCACTGCCGGGAGACCATGGGTTCGATCGTGTGGTGGCAGCGGTAGCAGGTGCCCACGTCGTGAGTCAGCGGCTCGATCGACTTGAGGCAGCCCGCCGCCTCGAGGTCGGCAAGAATAGCCTTGCGCGCCTCCATCGTGGTCATGCCGGCGTACTTGCCGCAGTCCAGCACCTCGGGCTCGCCCTCGCCCGCGCGTCCGCTGGCGATCAGCTCGGCCGCCTCGGCCGCTTCCTACGCGCCGGTCATGTGGCCGTCATAGGTGAACACGCGCACGAGGGGCAGATCGTGACGCTGGCCCACTTCGTAGTCGTTGGGGTCGTGTGCGGGGGTGATCTTCACCACGCCGGTGCCCTTTTCCATATCAGCATGCTCGTCGCACACGATCGGGATTTCCTTGTTGATCAGGGGCAGGATCACGTGGCAGCCGTGCAGGTGGGCATAGCGGGGATCATCGGGGTTGATGGCCACAGCGGTGTCGCCCAGCATGGTTTCGGGGCGGGTGGTGGCCAGCTCCAGCTTCTCGCCGGTCTCCTTGACCGGGTAGAGCAGATGCCAGAAGTTGCCGTCCATCTCCTTGTGCTCCACTTCCGCGTCGGAAATGGCGGACTGGCACTGGGGGCACCAGTTGACCAGACGGTTGCCGCGGTAGATGAGGCCCTTTTCATACAGGCGGCAGAAGGTCTCACGCACGGCCTTGGAGCAGCCCTCGTCCATGGTGAAGCGCTCGCGGCTCCAGTCGGCGCTGATGCCCATGCGGCGCTGCTGGGTAACGATGCGGCCGCCGTATTCCTTCTTCCACTCCCAGGCGCGCTCCAGGAACTTTTCGCGGCCCAGGCTCTGCTTGGTCAGGCCTTCCTTGGCCATGGCTTCCACGATCTTCACTTCCGTGGCGATGGCGGCATGGTCGGTGCCGGGCAGCCACAGGGTGGGATCGCCCTTCATGCGGTGATAGCGGATGGGCGCATCCTGCAGGGTGCAGTCCATGGCGTGGCCCATGTGCAGCTGGCCGGTGATGTTGGGCGGGGGCATAACGATGGTGAAAGACTTCTTGCCTTCTTCGCGCTTGGCCACGAAGGCGCCGCTTTCTTCCCACATCTTGTACAGCTTATCTTCAATCGCTTGCGGATTATAGACTTTTTCCATTTCAAATTCTGGGGTCATGACATATCCCTCCATATTGGTTGATTACAAACCGGGAATGAGATCCAGCAGGATCACCGTGCCGGTCAGCGCCAGCACGAGACCTGCGATGCGAACGCACAGAATGAGGCGCTCGCTTTTGCACAGCTTTGCCGCCTGCGTGCAGGCGACCGCTCCCAGCGCAAGGAGCAAAATGCCGGGAATGCTCAGCCGGCTCAGCACCTTTTGCCAGTACATCGGAGCACCTCCTTTCTGCCATTCGTCAAAAAGCTCACTTCACGGGAACCAGGACTTCCTTGCCGCCCATGTAGGGACGCAGCACTTCGGGAATCTTCACGCTGCCGTCGGCGCACAGGTTGTTCTCCAGGAAGGCGATGAGCATGCGGGGCGGAGCCACGACGGTGTTGTTGAGGGTATGAGCCAGGTACTTCTTGCCGTTGTCGTTGACGCGGATGCGCAGACGGCGGGCCTGAGCGTCGCCCAGGTTGGAGCAGCTGCCCACTTCGAAGTACTTCTTCTGACGGGGAGACCAGGCTTCCACGTCGCAGGACTTGACCTTCAGGTCAGCCAGGTCGCCGGAGCAGCACTCGAGGGTGCGGACGGGAATGTCCAGGGAGCGGAACAGATCCACGGTGTTCTGCCACAGCTTGTCGTACCACATCATGGAATCCTCGGGCTTGCAGACCACGATCATTTCCTGCTTCTCGAATTGGTGGATGCGGTACACGCCGCGCTCCTCGATGCCGTGGGCGCCCTTCTCCTTGCGGAAGCAGGGAGAGTAGCTGGTGAGGGTCTGGGGCAGCTGCTCGGCAGGCACGATCTGGTCGATGAACTTGCCGATCATGGAGTGCTCGGAGGTACCGATCAGGTAGAGGTCCTCGCCCTCGATCTTGTACATCATGGCTTCCATCTCAGCAAAGCTCATCACGCCGG
>JAQXJZ010000106.1 GCA_029009515.1 bacterium | reverse complement strand
CCTTGTCCATGTGGCCGGGAACGGCGGCGCCCAGGGTCTTCACCAGCACGCCGGCGGTCTTCTGGGCGGCGCCCAGGCTGCCGGCGGACAGGGCCACGAAGTCGTTGGGTTTCAGATTCCCAGCGGACACCACGGCGTCCTTGATGGGATTGACGAACTTGGCGATGCCGCCCACGATCTCGCCCTTTTCGTCCAGGCGGAACCAGTAGGGCTTGCCGCCGGAGACCACCTCCACATCGGAGAGGGTCTTGTCGATGAACTTGCGGGTCTCGTGGAAGTCAGACACCACCACGGCTTTCACCACGTTGCCCTCAAAGGGACCGAAGCCGCAGCCGCCCAGGATGGCGGTGGCGTCCCGCACCGTCAGGTCGATGCGCAGGTCCGGCTTGTCGGAGCCGTAGGTCTCCATAGCCTCCAGATAGGGGATGCGCTTGAAGGGCGCGCCGCTGGCCCGGTCGTACTTGCCGTACTTGGCGAAGATGGGAGGCAGGACCTTTTCGCACACGGCGAACACGTCCTCCTGGGAGGCGAAGGCCATCTCCATGTCCAGCTGATAGAACTCGCCGGGGGAGCGGTCGCCCCGGGCGTCCTCGTCCCGGAAACAGGGAGCGATCTGGAAATAGCGGTCAAAGCCGGAGGTCATCAGCAGCTGCTTGAACTGCTGGGGAGCCTGCGGCAGGGCGTAGAACTTGCCGGGGTGCTTGCGGGCGGGCACCAGATAGTCGCGCGCGCCTTCGGGGGAAGAAGCGGTGAGGATGGGGGTGGTGATCTCCAAAAAGCCGTGCTCGGTCATGGCGGAGCGCAGGGCGCTGACCACGTTGCAGCGCAGCACGATGTTCTTCTTCACCTCGGGGTTGCGCAGGTCGAGATAGCGGTACTTGAGGCGCAGGGTCTCGTCCGCTTCGCGGGAGTGGTTGATCTGGAAGGGCAGCTCGTTGTAGCGGCAGCGGCCCAGCACCTCGATCTTCTCCGGCACGATCTCGATATCGCCGGTAGCCTGCTTGGGGTTCTTGCTGTCGCGCTCGCGCACAACGCCTTCCACGGCGATGACGCTTTCCTTGTTCAGCGCCTTGATCTGGGCCAGCTGGGCTTCATCCTCCACCACGATCTGGGTGGTGCCGTAGAAGTCGCGCAGCACCACGAAGGCCAGCGCGGCGGATACCTCGCGCACGTTTTCCATCCAGCCGCACAGGCGGACCTGCTTGCCGCAGTCGCCGATGCGCAGCTCCTGACAGGTATGAGTACGGTTCTGCATAGTCATTCCTTCCTCTCTATCACAGGCGCTCGCGCAGCGCTTCGGGGGCGCTGTCCAGCGGAGCTTCCCATTCTTCCTTGGTAGCCATGTTGCGGATCTTCACCACGCCGCGGGCCAGCTCGTCATCGGCCAGAATGGCGATGAACTTGGCGCCCAGCTTGTCGGCGTACTTGAACTGCGCCTTGAGGCTGCGGCCCTGGTGATCCATCTCGGCGCGCAGACCGGCCTGGCGGAACTGCTGCGTCATGGAGAAGGCCTGCAGGCTCAGGCTCTTGTTGAGGCACGCCACGAACACCTCGGGCATTTCCTCTTCAATCTGCAGCTTGCACTCACCCTCGCCCAGCTCGTCCAAAAGCATCAGCACGCGCTCGATGCCCATGCCGAAGCCCACCGCGGGAATGCTGGGGCCGCCGATTTCCTCCACCAGCTTGTCGTAGCGGCCGCCGCCGCACACGGTGAGCTCGCCGTTCGGGGTTTCGGTGATGATTTCAAACACGGTTTTGGTGTAGTAATCCAGACCGCGCACGATGCGGGGATCCACCGTGTACTTCACGCCGGCCTGCTCCAGATACTTCTTGAGCAGCTCAAAATGCTCGCGGCACTCGTCGCACAGGTTGTCCATCATCACGGGCGCGTCCGCAAGGGCTTCCTTGCAGGCTTTTTCCTTGCAGTCCAGCGTGCGCATGGGGTTGATCTCCGCGCGCTCCTGGCAGGCCTTGCACAGCACGTCCTTGCGCTCGTTCAGATACTCGCGGAAGTGCTGCTGATAGGTGGGGCGGCACTCGGGGCAGCCGATGGAGTTGATGCGAACGCTCAGGTTCTTCAGGCCAAAGCTGGAAAGCAGGTTGATCACCAGCACGATCAGCTCCGCGTCGGCAGAGGGCTGGGACGCGCCGAAGCACTCCATGCCAAACTGGTGATGCTCGCGCAGACGGCCGGACTGGGGCGCTTCATAGCGGAAGTGCGGCGCGTTGATATAATACATCTTGCAGGGCAGCGCCTGGGCGTACAGTCCACTTTCCAGGAAAGCGCGCACGGTGCCGGCGGTGCTTTCGGGCTTGAGCGTAATGCTGCGCTCGCCCTTATCCATAAAGGTATACATTTCCTTGCGGACGACGTCGCTGCTCTCGCCGGCGGAGCGGGCGAACAGCTCGGTGTGCTCCACCACGGGGGTGCGGATTTCGCGGTAGCCGTTGAGGAGCGCAGTCTTGCGCATTTCACGTTCCAGCGCGCGCCAGCGGGCGCTTTCGGCGGGCAGAACGTCCTTCATTCCCTTGAGTACCTTGCAAAGCATGATTCATTCACCTCGTTACATCATCTGCGAAATGGTCACAGATATTCAAATTATACACGCGTTTCTCGCCCTGTGTCAAGGATTTGGCGCATCCCGGCCAAATTGACAATCCAACCTTTGCAGATGTATAATGAATGGCATTCAAAAAGCAGCCCCTTACGGAGCCGCCTGCAGGATGTATGGATCTTCGCGCTCGCCTGCGCCGGATGCGACGGTGACCTTGTTGATGTCCAGATACACCACCGGGCGCACGCCGCCCACACGGTCCGCGCCGACGACGGAGATGTGGCCGTCATCGCCCACAATCCAGCGGAAGCCCAGCCGCCTCCACGTGGCGGTAAAGTACCACGAGCAGCGGTTGCTGCCCAGCTTTTTCAGGCCCTTCTCATAGGCATAGGGCGTGCCCCAGGCGTTGCGCCGGGTGTTCTTGCCCTTGCCGGACGGGAAGCCGGTGGCGGTATCCGTCAGCTCCTCAAAGGTGGCGCAGCTCAGCACCCCTCGCCCATCCTCCATTTCGGTCAGGGCAGCCTTCTCCCCGGGCGTGAAGAGCGTGTCCACGCACTCGGTGTTGAGGAACCGGCACATCAGCGTGTCGGCATAGGCCAGTGGCTTCTCCGGGTCCTCGTCCTTTTCGGTGTGATGCAGCACGAAGTCGATGACGTTCTCGGTCATCATGAACGCCCTGCCGTCCTCCAGCTTGAGCACACGCCACAACACCGGCGCTTCCGTGCCGTCCTTTTCATAGGGATAGGAGCCGAACTGGACAAACTGCCAGCCCTGCTTCTTTTCGTAACCGCGAATCTGATCTTCGCCCATCGCGCCCGTACAGCCCATCAGCAGCGCCGCGCAAACAAGCAGGCAGAACCATCTGCGGATCATTGCAACCTCGCCTCCAAAGCCAAACTGGCTCTATTCTACTGTGTTTGTCCCTTTTTTGCAAGCCCATTGAAAGGAGATCATCCCCACATGAAACGTTTTCTCGTCCTGCTGGCCGTCCTGATGCTGTGCCTGCCCGCGCTGGCTGAAGAACCCGACCTGACCGCCGAGGGTTTCTTAAGCCCCGAATGGCTGGAGGATGAATACGTGCACGCGGACAGCGAGGCGGGTCTGTGGCGCTACGTAACGCCCAGCCTGTCCATCCGCATCGACCGCATCGTGGATGAGGAAACGCCGCGCATCTACTACGTGGCCGATATCCTCGCCAGCGAGGAAACGCCGCTCAAAACCGTCATCTCCCCCGGCAAGCACCCCGGCCGCGCGCTGAAAAACCCGCAGAGCTTTGCCATCGAAAACAACGCCGTGCTCGCCATCACCGATGATTTTTCCGGCTACCGCATCCAGAAGGACCAGCGCGTGGGCATTGTGATCCGCGAGGGCTACGTGCTCAGCTCCAAGACCCGCAACAGCAAAAACGTGCGCAGCTGGCCCAATCTGGACACCTTGGCCGTGTACAGCGACGGCAGCATGAAGGCCGGGCTTTCCGATGTGTACACCGCGGATGAATACCTGGCAGACGGCGCGGTGAACGTGTTCGCCTTCGGCCCGATGCTCCTTCACGAAGGCGTGATCACCGACTACGTGCTGGAGGAGGACTACTACCCCTACAACGAGCCGCGCATGGCCATCGGCATGATTGAGCCGTACCACTACATCATCCTCTGCGTGGAAGGCCGCGACGACGGCAGCAAGGGCGCGCGCTGCAGCTGGATGGCGCAGACCATGCAGGAGCTGGGCTGCGTGGAGGCCCTCAACCTCGACGGCGGCGGCACAGCGGCCATGATGTTCATGGGCGAGGTGCTCAACCGCTCCACCAAGAGCATGCGCAGCATCAACAGCCTCATCGTGTTCGGCCAGTCCGAGCTGGTGGGTGCGGAATAAACGGATACAGCGTCTCAGCGTGCCTGAGGCGCTTTTCTTGATTTCCTTTGCAGGAGGTGCAGTTTTAGCCGCTGCTGGACTTCATCGACCGGCATTTCTGATTTTGTTTTTTTCACGGCTTTTGCTTTACATCGCAAAGCCCGAAATGGTATGATAGGTGCGATATCGTTTTTTCAACGAACAATCCTCAGAAAGGAGACATCCCCATGTCCAAAACTGTTATTCATACCGCATCCGCTCCCGCTGCCATCGGCCCCTATTCCCAGGCCATCCAGATGGGCGACTGCGTGTTCACCTCCGGCCAGCTGGGCATCATCCCCGAAACGGGCGAGCTGGCGCAGGGCGTGGAAGCGCAGGCTGTGTGGGCCATGCGCAACCTGGGCGAGATTCTCAAGCAGGCCGGCCTGAGCTATGCCAACGTGATCAAGACCACCGTTTTCGTGGCTGATCTGGCTGATTTTGCCAAGATCAACGCCGTGTACCAGACTTTCTTCGACGGCGCTTATCCCGCCCGCAGCTGCGTGCAGGTGGCTGCGCTGCCCAAGGGCGGCCTGGTGGAGATCGAGTGCATCGCCGCAAAGTAAGGAGTGTTTCTGCCATTGTTTGAAATTCTGAGCAAAAAGGCGCTCAACCCCACCGTTGTGCGCATGACCATCTCCGCCCCGCTCGTGGCCCGCAAGGCCGAGCCAGGCCAGTTCATCATCCTGCGCGCCAGGGACAACAGCGAGCGCATCCCCCTCACCGTGGCCGATTACGACCGCGAGGCCGGCAGCGTGACCATCATCTACCAGATTGTGGGCGCCGGCACCATGGAACTCAACACCCTGAACGAGGGCGACTGCCTGCACGATTTTGTGGGCCCGCTGGGCACCCCCACCCACACCGACGGCCTCAAAAAGGTGTGCATCGTGGGCGGCGGCGTGGGCTGCGCCATCGCCTATCCCGTGGCCAAGAAGCTGCATGAGCTGGGCGCTGAAGTACACAGCGTGGTGGGCTTCCGCAACAAGGATCTGGTGATCCTCGAGGACGATTTCCGCGCCGTGAGCGATGAAATGCGCCTGATGACCGACGACGGCAGCTATGGCGAAAAGGGTCTGGTGACCGCCGCGCTGGAACAGCTGATCACCGACGGCAACGTGTACGATGAAGTGATCGCCATCGGCCCCCTGATCATGATGAAGTTCGTGTGCCAGGTGACGAAGAAATACGGCGTCAAGACCATCGTGAGCATGAACCCCGTGATGGTGGACGGCACCGGCATGTGCGGCGGCTGCCGCCTGACCGTGGGCGGCGAAACCAAGTTTGCCTGCGTGGACGGCCCGGACTTTGACGGCCATCTGGTGGACTTTGACGAGGCCATGGCCCGCGGCGGCATGTACCGCGAGTTTGAGGCCCATGCCCGCGAGGCCGCCTGCAACCTGTTCAAGAAGGAGGGCGAGGCAAATGCCTAACATGGATCCCAAAAAGACCCCCATGCCCTCGCAGGAGCCGTGCATCCGCAACCACAACTTTGACGAAGTGGCGCTGGGCTACACCGCCGAGATGGCCGTGAACGAGGCCAAGCGCTGCCTGAACTGCAAAAACAAGCCCTGCGTGTCCGCCTGCCCCGTGTGCATCGACATTCCCGGCTTCATCCAGCATGTGGCCAACGAGGACTTTGAGGGCGCGTATGAGGTGCTCAGCCGCTCCACCAGCCTGCCTGCCGTGTGCGGCCGCGTGTGCCCGCAGGAAAGCCAGTGCGAGGGCAAGTGCGTGCGCGGCATCAAGGGCGAAAGCGTGGGCATCGGCCGTCTGGAACGCTTCGTGGCCGACTGGCACCGCCAGAACACCTGCGATGTGATCCGCCTGCCCGAGCCCAACGGCCATAAGGTGGCCGTCATCGGCGCTGGCCCCAGCGGCCTCACCTGCGCGGGCGACCTGGCCAAAATGGGCTACGACGTGACCGTGTACGAAGCCCTGCATGTGGCCGGCGGCGTGCTCAGCTACGGCATTCCGGAGTTCCGCCTGCCCAAGAGCATCGTGGCCAGCGAGATCGAAGGCCTGAAGAAGCTGGGCGTGAAGATTGAGTGCAACATCGTCATCGGCAAGACGCTGACCGTCGACGAGCTGTTCGACATGGGCTTTGAAGCGCTGTTCATCGGCAGCGGCGCGGGTCTGCCCCGCTTCATGGGCATCCCCGGCGAAAGCCTGAAGGGCGTGTACAGCGCCAACGAGTACCTCACCCGCATCAACCTGATGAAGGCCTACCGCCCGGACAGCACCACCCCCATCAAGCGCTCCCGGAAGGTGGCGGTTGTGGGCGGCGGCAACGTGGCCATGGACGCGGCGCGCTGCGCCAAGCGCCTGGGCGCGGACGAGGTGTACATCGTCTACCGCCGCGGCATGCAGGAGCTGCCCGCACGCCATGAGGAAGTGGAGCATGCGCAGGAGGAAGGCATCATCTTCAAAACCCTGTGCAACCCCGTGGAAGTCCTGGGCGACGAAAACGGCAATGTGTGCGGCATGCGCTGCGTGGAAATGACCCTGGGCGAGCCGGATGCAAGCGGCCGCCGCCGTCCCATCGTGAAGGAAGGCAGCGAGTTCGTGCTGGACGTGGACACCATGATCATGTCCATCGGCACCAGCCCCAACCCCCTCATCCGCAACACCACGCCCGGCCTTGACACCAACCGCCACGGCTGCATCGTGGTGGAGGAAGAAACCGGCCTCACCAGCCGCGAAGGCGTGTACGCCGGCGGCGACGCCGTGACCGGCGCTGCGACCGTCATCCTCGCCATGGGCGCCGGCAAGACCGCCGCACAGGCTATCCATGAGAAGCTGAGCGCAAAGTAAGAGATATGCAAAACACCCTGTTCCGAAAAGCTGGAACAGGGTGTTTTTTGTTGGTTGTGCTGACGAGGAACTGGCCACCTCATCACCGCTTCGCGGAGCTTCCCCTCAAGGGGAAGCTGGAAGACGTTCGCACTTTTCCCAACAATATCAAGCTGTTCGTACAGTCAAGCGAGGCGTGCAGCCAACTGCGCAAGCTTCCCCTTGAGGGGAAGCTGTCGGCTTCGCCGACTGATGAGGTGTAGCCGCCGCAGCGGCGTTCCCCCCCTTGCACTCAAGCGAGCCGGGAGGCCTTCCGCCGAGCGGCGGTCTGCCCCATCCAACAAACAAGAAGAGCAGTACCGTCAAGCGAGCCGGGGCACCCGCATGTGCCCCGGCGGTCTGAGATGCAACCCCAAACGCAAAAAACCCGGGCACCCTTTCGGGTGCCCGGAGTGGGGTTAAGGGATTCAATCCCTTATTAGCGGGTGAGCAGGGTAACTTCGGTTTCCTTGTCGAAGAAGTGCAGGTGGTTGACGTCGAAAGCAACCTTAACCTTCTGGCCAGCGCGGCTGGTGGTGCGGGGATTGACGCGGGCGATGATGTTCTCGTCCTTGCCGGAGGTGGACAGGTACAGGTAGGTCTCGGAGCCCATGAGCTCGGTCACTTCAACGTTGCACTCGATGGCAGCGGTGGGAGCGGCCTCGACGAACACGTCTTCGTCATGGATGTTCTCGGGACGGATGCCCATGTAGACTTCTTTGCCGATGTAGCTTTCGTCAGCAAACTTGGCCAGCTTGGACGGAGGCACAACGATCTTGTTGGTGCCGAACTTGGCGACGACTTCGTTGCCTTCCTTCTCCAGCTTGACGGTGAAGAAGTTCATCTGGGGGCTGCCGATGAAGCCGGCAACGAACAGGTTGGCGGGATAGTCGTACAGGTTCTGGGGGCTGTCAACCTGCTGCACGAAACCGTCCTTCATAACCACGATGCGGGAAGCCATGGTCATAGCTTCGGTCTGGTCATGGGTAACGTAGATGAAGGTGGTCTGCAGGCGCTGATGCAGCTTGGTGATCTCAGTACGCATGGCGACGCGCAGCTTGGCGTCCAGGTTGGACAGAGGCTCGTCGAACAGGAAGACCTTGGGCTCACGGACGATGGCACGGCCGAGGGCGACGCGCTGACGCTGACCGCCGGACAGAGCCTTGGGCTTACGGTTGAGCAGGTGGCTGATGTCCAGGATCTTGGCAGCTTCTTCCACGCGCTGCTTGATTTCAGCCTTGGGGGTCTTGCGCAGCTTCAGACCGAAAGCCATGTTATCGAACACGGTCATGTGGGGATACAGAGCGTAGTTCTGGAACACCATGGCGATGTCGCGATCCTTGGGAGCCACGTCGTTGACCAGACGGTCGCCGATGTACAGTTCGCCGCTGGAGATCTCTTCCAGACCGGCAACCATGCGCAGGGTGGTGGACTTACCGCAGCCGGAAGGACCGACCAGAACGATAAATTCCTTGTCTTCGATGTCCAGGCAGAAATCGCTAACAGCGGTGACGTTGCCGGAATAAACCTTGTAAATGTGGTTGAGGGATACGCTTGCCATAGCAGACAGCCTCCTTGTAAATTACGTACATGCAGATTGCACGTACTGCTTTAAGCTGTTTGTATTATAACTGTTTTTTACCGAAAATGGAATTGGCCGATTCCACCAAGATTTGTTGGAACATTTGTACATGATGTACACCACGGGCGAAAAAATACCAGATGTGCAAACTCACCTTCCATCCCTCAAGGCGTCCACGCAGCGCATGCCCGCGGCGCGCGAGGCCGGAGCCACGCCGAAGAACAACCCCACCAGAAGCGAGCAAAGCAGTACAATCACACAGTCTGCGGGCTTTGCGCGCGCGTTGAGGCCAATGCTGCCGCCCGCCATGGAGATGAGCCCAAGGCCGATGCACACGCCCAGCAGCCCGCCGATGAGCGCGTAGATGAGCGCCTCCAGAAGAAACAATGCGCAAATCTGCCCAAATCCCGCGCCCAGCGATTTCATCACGCCAATCTCGCGCCGCCGCTCACGCACGCTGACCAGCAGGATGTTCATCACCCCGATGCCGCCCACCAGGATACACACAAAGGCCACCCACTTGAGCACTTCCACAAAGGTGGTGATCACGCTGTCCGCCGCCTCCATCTGCACCTGAAGCGTGACCGCGTCGGCCGCAATGCCGCGCCTGAGGCCGAGCGCCGACTGCGCACGTTGCGCGATGTGCTGCGGTTTTTCGCCCGACGGAACATCCAGCATGATTTCGTGAATTATTTCTCCTATCATACCACAGAGCGCCTCGACAGGCAAGAAAACGGCCTGCGCAGGGTCCATCTGCACAAACGCATCGCCGCCTTCCACAAGGCCCGCAACGCGCAAGGCCGTGCCCAGCACCATCACCACATCGCCGGGGGATGCGCCCAGCTCCTGCGCAGCCTGCGCGCCCAGCAGAATGCTTCGCCCGTCCCTGCGCCATTCCAGCGGATGAAGCGCGCGCCCCGCCGTCAGCCGCACGCCGTTCATGTCCAGGTAGCGCGGCGAGCAGCCCACCAGCGGCAGCGTGGCCGACTGTTTGTGCAGCTGCACCAAAGCCGGTACGCACGCGGTTTCCGTCGCGTCCACATGCAGGCTTTCCTCCAATAAATCAGCGTCGCCCGGCCGGAATGCGCCGTGCGATGCGCTCAGCCATACCTTGTCGATGCCCAGCCGCGCCATCTCGCTGCGCACCTGCGTTTTGCCCGCCTCGCCAAGGGTGAGCACGGCCAGGATCGCCCCGATGCCGATGGCCATGCCCAGCACCGTCAGCAGCGACCGCACCGGCGCGGCAAACACGTTGAGCAGGCTTAAACGCCACAGATCACGTCTTTTCACGGCTGCTTCGCCTCTTTCACGCGGCAGCCGGGCTGAAGGCCTTCGGGGCGGAGAATCACGCTGCGGCCCGCCCATTCCGGCGGAACGGCCACGGCGGACGCGCTGCGCCGCGACACGTCGATGCGCTCGCACACCGCCCGGCCGTCCTCCATATACCACACGCGGTTTTTGTCATCCACCGCGCCGATGGGGATGAGCGGGCAGTTTTGCTCCATGCCGGTCACCAGCTCTGCCGTCACCGCTTCTCCGGCTGCAAATCCCTGCAGCAGCGCGGCATCCGCGGGCATGAGCACCGCCTGCTGCATTCCGCTGGCATCCGGCGCGGTCAGGCGCTGCACAACGGCGCAGCCCAGCGTTCGTCCATCCGCCTTCAGCACCGCCGCTGCCCCCGGCTGTATGCCCGCACAGTCAGCAGAGCGCAGCTGCGCCAGCACGCACTTTTGTTCACTGCGCACCTGCAGGAGAAGGGCGGACTGCATCACGCTGTCGCCCCCGGCTGCGTATACCGCCTCCACGACCCCATCCATCTGCGCGCGGATCTGCCCCAGCCGGACGGATTGCAAAAGCGTCGCTTCCTTCTCCAGCCATTCTGCAGAAACCACCGCAAGCGCTGCCATGCCTCCTTCGTTCTTCAGCTGCTGAAGCTGTGCAAGCGCCGCTTCCTGCATGGAGGTATCCATGCGCATCAACAGCTGCCCGGCCTTCACCTGCTCTCCTGCCTGCACATACACATCGCGCACCAGACCCATCTGCGGGCTCAGACACAGCTGCTGGCCGGCATACCCCACCGCGCCGCCTGACAGCACCGTGTACAGCAGATCGCCCCGTTCCACCACCGCGGTGTGAACTACCTTTGCAGGCGTGTACGGCAGCGCAAACAGCACCGCCACCACGGCAGCCGTCATCAGCATCATCAGCAAAGAAGCCTTTGTCCTGGCCATATGCTTCCTCCATCCTTCTCCCATTCCCGGCTATTGTCGGCCACAGGAGCCGGTTTGAACCATGGCAAAAAACGCCGCCCGGAGCATTTTCCGGACGGCGTTCTGCGATGCAAATGGTTTATCGGATGGACAGGCTCTGGTCAATCTGCTGGCGGGTGAGGCGGATATCGGTCAGCTTTTCGCTGATGGTGCGGTCCAGCTGAGCCAGCACCTCGTCGATGTGATGGTACACATCGGTGTACAGCTTTTCAATTTCCTCCTGCGTGCTCTGGCGCAGCTCCTCGGCCTCCATGTTGGCGCGGGCGGTGATCTCCTGCTCGCTGATGAGCTGGCGGGCGCGGTTTTCGGCGTCGGCCATCATCTTGGCGCACTGCTCCTGCGCCTCGCGCATCATGTTGTTGGCCTGCTGCTGCGCCTGCTGCAGCATGTCCTGCGCCTGCTGCTGGGCCTGCGCGGAGATCTGCTGCGCCTGGTTCTTGGCGTCGGACACAAACTGGTTGGCGCGCATGGTGGCGTTCTGCTTGGTCTGCTCGGCGCGCTCGTTGGCCTCGGAGATGATGCTGATCTGGTTCTGCACCACGCCCTCGCACTCGGCAAACACGGTGGGGATCTCAGTGACGATGCTGTCCAGAATGTTCAGCGTACGCTCGCGGTCCACCATGCACATGTTGCTCAGCGGCACGCGCTTGGCCGAAACGACGGTTTCCTCCAGATCATTCAGGTTTTTGCGGAAAGCGGAAATAGCATCCTGCTGCACGTTGATCTTCCTCCTTAAGGTTTGGGGTCAAAGGCATTTTGAACGTCCTGCACGATGCATGCAGGCACAAAGGGCGAAAAATCGCCGCCAAAGAGCGCAATCTCGCGCACGGCGCTGGAGCTGACCACGGAATGCAAGGGCGAGGCGGGCAGAAACAGCGTTTCCACCTCGGGCGCAAGCGCGCGGTTGAGCTGCGCCATGGTGGACTCGCTCTCAAAATCCGCCGTGCTGCGAAGCCCCCGCACCACAACGCGGCAATCCGACCTGCGCATGTAATCCACCAGCAAGCCGCCGAAATGGTCAAAGCGCACGTTGGGCAGATGGGCGCACGCCTTTTTCAGCATTTCCATGCGCTTCTCCACCGGAAAGCGGCCGGTTTTGGCGGGGTTGTGAAGGATGGCCACCGTCACCTCGTCAAAGAGGGCGGCGGCGCGCTCGATGATGTCCACGTGGCCGTTGGTCACGGGATCGAAGCTGCCGGGATAGACGCAGCGTTTTTCAGCCACGCGCCTCACTCCCCTTCCTTTGCGGCGTAGAGATAGAAATGGATCTGCGTGTCGGCATAGGTGCGCTCGCGGAAGAGCGCAAAGCGCCCGTCCGGCAGCTTGGCCGCATCCGTGCGGTGCTCCAGCACCAGCATGGCGTCCGGGGCCAGCAGGCCTGCATCCGCCAGCATCGCGCAGCACTCGTCCAGCTCCGTCATGCGGTAGGGCGGGTCCAGAAACACCAGATCAAACGGCTCGCCCCTGCCCTTGAGCTGGGTGACGGCCTGCTTCCAGTCGCACTTGAAAAACTGCGTGCAGTCTTCAAAGCGCAGCTTTTCGATGTTGCGGCGGATGCACTGCGCAGCCTCGCGGTCCTGATCCACCATCACGGCGCTCTGCGCGCCGCGGCTGAGCGCCTCCAGCGCCAGATTGCCGCTGCCGGCAAACAGATCCAGCACGCGCGCATCCGGCACATAGGCCTGAATGATGTTGAACAGCGATTCCTTCACCTTGGCCTGTGTGGGCCGGGTATCCATGCCTTTGGGCGCAAAGAGCGTGGCTCCGCGCCTTTCTCCTGCGATGATATGCATACGTCAGATGAGGCGCTCGGGGGTCTTGGAGCGCTGGCGCTGCTTGCGCTTTTTGCGTTCGCGGCGCTTCTTCTTGTCGTCGCCCATCTTGATGCCGGTGTTGATCCTGGCGCGGGCGATGAGACCCTGCATGTAGCCCAGGCCGTAGCCCAGAGGCGCGATGAGGATGAACAGCGGGCTCAGGCGCTCAGCCGTCAGCGCAGCATCCGCGCCCATGGCGGTGGCCACGTTGATGAAGGGCATGATCATGGCGCGGTCGATGATGCGCATCACATCCAGCGCACTCATGCCGGGCTGGATGTTGTAGTACGCCAGCGCAGAGCCAAACTCGGTCTGCTCCATCATGGAAGCGGTCCAGGCGGGCAGCGCGCCGAGGCGGTAGGTGGTGGGCCTGGTGAGGCAGGCAAACACCACGGTGAACAGCACAAAGGGAATGCAGCCGACGGCCACGGCAAACAGGCCCTTGAAGCGGTGGAAGCTGCGATCGGCGTCCTCCTTGGCCACCTCGTGGCCGTTTTCCTTGCGGTTGTACAGGATTTCGCCGTAGGTGGCGTCAGCCTGACCCTGGGTGATGCCGCTGGCGTACTGGTAGTACGTGACGGTAAAGACGATCAGCGCGGAGATGATCAGCCTTGCCCAGATGTTGTTAAAGCTGAGAAACGCGCCGGCCAGCAGGTAAATAAAGCTGATGGCCAGCATGCTCAGCACGCGCTTGAACGCCAGTTTCCATGCATCCTTGCCATGCCAGGAGCCCGGGATAATGGGCTTGCGCACCAGTTCGACCGGCTTCTGGTTCGTACCTTTTTTCTGCATTTTGGTTCCTTCCTTAGTTTCCCTGCATTTGGCAGGGTTTATTCTGATTTTTCCACATCCGCGCCGTCAAACACCCTTGGCACGCGCGGCGTGATGGCCAGCAGCACCTCGTAGGAGATGGTCTGCGCCCACTGTGCCACATCCTCGGCGGTGATGGCGCTTTCGCCCTGCGTGCCGATGAGCACGGCCTCGTCGCCCACTTCGCATTCCGCAATGGCGGATACATCCACCATGGTCTGATCCATGCACACGCGGCCCAGGATGGGCGCGCGCCTGCCGCGGATGAGCACGCTGCCGCGGTTGGACGCGGCGCGGTGATAGCCGTCGCCGTAGCCCACGGCGATGGTGGCCACGCGCATGTCGCGCTCAGCGGTAAACGTGCGGCCATAGCCGATGGT
This sequence comes from bacterium, assembly GCA_029009515.1. GTDB lineage: Bacteria > Bacillota > Clostridia > Christensenellales > Aristaeellaceae > Limiplasma. Next base: position 4,642 of record JAQXJZ010000106.1, on the reverse strand, counting down.
ATCGCCCGCATGCACGGTTTTGACATGCGTCACTTCCGTGCTCCACTTCAGCGCCGGGCGGAAGGGCAGGTCCGTCGGAACGGGCGGATAGCCGTACAGCGAGATGCCCTCGCGCACCATGCCGAACCACGCCTTAGGGGCGATGATGCCCACCGCGCTGTTGGCGGCATGGGCAGGCGCGTCGAAATACTGCCTGAGCCTTTCAAAGCGCTCCAGCTGTTTTTGGGAAAAATCGTTCAATGCACCTGGGCTTTCGGGATCGTCCGCGTCAGCAAAATGCGTGTACACGCCGGTGGCCTTCACATGCGGCGCAGCCTTCAGCGCATCCGCGAGCGCCTGCGCTTCTTCGCAGCTGCGCAGGCCGATGCGGTTCATGCCCGTATCCAGCTTCACATGCACCAGCGCCTGCATGCCCAGCGCCTGCGCCTCAGCATTCAGGCAGCCGACCATTTCGGGCGTGAACACCGTCTGGGTCAGGCTGTGGCGGATGGCCTCCTGCGCCGCGCGCGGCATGGCCGGGCCCAGCACCAGAATTTCGCCTTCCACGCCTGCCAGGCGCAGTTCCACGCCCTCCTCCGGGCTGGCAACGGCAAAGTGATCCACGCCGATGGCCGCAAGCGCTCTGGCGCATTCCACCATGCCGTGGCCGTAGGCGTTGGCCTTGATGACGGCCATCACCTTCACCCGCTCGCCCACATGCTTCTGAAGAATGCGGTAGTTGTGGCGGATGGCGTCAAGGTCAATCCGCACAAGGTTCTGCCTCAGCATCCCTGTCGCCTCGAATCATTCAGTCAATTATACCACAATGCGACATTTTTCTCAAACTTACGCATGCAGTTCGCGGCCGCGCATGAAAGCGGCCAGGTTGACAGCAAGGGTCTTGGCGGGCACGCAGGCCGCGATGGCCTCCTCCCACGCTTCCGCCGCAAAGGGCAGGTGGCGGCTGAGCATGCCCAGCAGCACCAGGTTCAGCGCCTTCTGGCTGCCGCATTCCACCGCGATGCCCAACGCATCCGCGCATTCCACGGTGCGGCCTTCGAGCACAGCGAGGGGGTTTTCGGGGTACTGCATGGCGCCGGTGATGACAGGCATGGGCCAGATGACCTGCGTATTGACGATGGCCACGCCGCCTTCCCTGAGGAAGGACGCAGCGCGGGCCGCCTCCAGCTGCTCAAAGCTCAGCAGATAATCCGCCTCGCCGGCCGCCACGATGGGAGAAAACACCTCGTCCCCCACGCGCACATGGGTGATCACGCTGCCGCCGCGCTGGCTCATGCCGTGAACCTCGCTCACCTTTACGCCGCAGCCTTCCTTCAGCGCCAGACGGCCCAGAATCTTGCTGGCCAGAAGGGTACCCTGGCCGCCAACACCTACGATGACCAGATCAAACTTCGCGTTCATGTTCAGGCCTCCTTACCGCACTTGATGGCTTTGAAGGGACACACCTGCTCGCACATGCCGCAGCCGTTGCACAGCGCAGGATTGATGACCACCAGCTTGCCGTGGCGCTCAATGGCCGGGCAGCTGAGCTTCATGCACGCGCCGCAGCCCTTGCAGCCGTCGATGACGTAGGGCGTCTTGGGCGTCTTGTCCAGAAGCGCGCAGGGACGGCGGGCGATGATCACGCTCACCTCTTCGCGGGCGACGGCGTCCTTGATGGCCTTCTCGGTGGCCTTGAGATCGAAGGGATCGACGATGGCGATGTCCTTCACGCCGCAGCTCTCCACCAGCTTTTCAATGTTGAGCTGGGGCGCGGGCTGGTTGTGGATGTCCATGCCGCTGGCCGGGTTCTGCTGATGGCCGGTCATGCCGGTGATGCGGTTGTCCAGAATGATGACGGTGATGGTCTCCTGGTTGTACACCGCGTCAATCAGCGAGGTGATGCCGCTGTGGATGAAGGTGCTGTCGCCCAGCACAGCCACGGTATGGCGGCTGAAGTCCTTGCCCTGCGCACGCTCCGCGCCGCCGGCCATGCCGATGCTGGCGCCCATGCACAGGCAGGCGTCTATGGCGGACAGGGGCGCAAGCGCGGCCAGCGTATAGCAGCCGATGTCGCCCATCACGTTCAGGCCCAGGCGGTTGATGCCATAAAACACGCCGCGGTGCGGGCAGCCGGGGCACAGCACCGGAGGACGCACGGGCAGATCCGCGCCGGACACGGCGGGCATGTCCGCGCCAAGCAGCACGTGGCGCAGCTTTTCCACGCTCAGTTCGCCCTGTACGCCGGTCAGGTTCTTGCCCTCGCAGGCGATGCCGGCGGCCTTCACGTCAGTCTCGATGAGGCCTTCCAGCTCCTCAATCACGATCAGGCGCTCCACCTTCCCGGCAAACTCCGCAATCAGATCCATGGGCAGCGGATACACCAGACCCAGCTTGAGGGTGCTGGCCTGGGGCATGGCCTCGCGCACATACTGGTAGCACGCGCCGCTGGTGATGATGCCAACGCTGGCGTCGCGCATTTCGACGCGGTTGACGTCCATGGTGTTGGCCTTCTGCGAAAGCACATTCTCGCGGTTTTCCACCACGGGATGACGCTTGCGCGCCATGGCGGGCATCATGACATACTTCATGGCGTCCTTTTTGTACTCGCGCACAGGCACGTCGGCGCGCTCGCACAGCTCCACCGCGCTGCGCTGATGGGCGATGCGGGTGGTGAGGCGCAGGAACACAGGCGTATCCAGCTCTTCAGACAGCTCATAAGCCAGCTTGGTGAAATCCTTGCACTCCTGGCTGTCAGCAGGCTCCAGCATGGGAATGTGGGCAGCGCGCGCATAGTAGCGGCTGTCCTGCTCGTTCTGGCTGGAATGCATGGCGGGGTCATCCGCGCACACGATGACCAGGCCGGCGTTCACGCCCGTATAGGCAGCGGTGAAGATGGGGTCAGCCGCCACGTTCACGCCCACGTGCTTCATGCAGGTGATGGCGCGTCCGCCAGCCATGGCAGCGCCAAACGCCACCTCGCTGGCCACCTTTTCATTGGCCGCCCACTGGCAGTTGATTTCCGGATATTTGGACAAAAACTCCGTCACCTCAGTGCTGGGGGTGCCGGGATAGCTGGCCGCCACATGCAGACCCGCCTCCCACGCGCCGCGCGCAACCGCCTCGTTGCCCAGCATCAGCTGAGCCGCCTTGTTTGCCATACAGGTTTCCTCCTTGCAGCTGCCTTTCCAACGCACAAACACACGTATGAAGAAAGCAGAATAAGTATAGAATCAATAAAAGTTAGTATATCACATACAAGGCACAAAAAACAACAGCTCCTTCCCTTTCAGAAGGAGCCGCCGTGTTTTTCTTTTGTGTACGTGGCCAAGGGCTCTGCCCTTGGATCCCGTGGGCTGAGGCCGAAAGCGACCTCAGGGGAACAAAAACAGCAGGGAAGCGCACACTTGCTGCTTCCCTGCATTGCTAACTTAGCTCCTCCTGCGCAGCAGGAGATTTCATCCGCCGCAGGCGGATTTCACCCACCGTAGGTGGATTTCACCTGCCGCAGGCAGATTTCATTATCTTGCGCTCTTTTTGCGCAAGATCACCGTCATGCCCAGGAAGGACAGCACCAGTAGCGCCATCAGCAGCCCCAGCTGGGTATCGTCGCCAGTGACGGGCAGCACATGGTAGGTGTTCACCAGCAGCCAGCCGTTGGGATCATCCGGCATGGGGTGAATTTCGCTCACATAGCCGCCGCCCAGCGCATCCTCGCTGATGGTGTACTCCACCAGCTTGCCTTCGTGGTACTTGTACAGCGGCATGCCGTCAGCGGTCTGGGTAAAGACATAGTACCAGTTCTCGCTGCCGTCCAGCACCGCGCTGTTGATTTCCACGCCGCCGGCGTACAGGCGCACGGTGATGGGCTGGATGAACTGCTCGGGCACATTGTCCCAGGTCTTCCACACGCGCACGCTCACCACTTCCGGCTCATGGGTGTTGACGACCACGGGATTGCCGTTTGCATCGGTGGTGTATTTGATGGTGTAGTCGCGGTTTCCAAAGGGCGTTTCGCCATTGGAGACGAACTGGCCGTTATCGTCGAACGTGCCGAATTCGTGGTACTGGCCGCGGTGGTCGGTATAGCCGATTTCGATGATGGAAGGCGTACCGCGGCGCTGGTCGTAGCTGAACTGCACGGAGTAGAGGTTGTCGCTCTCGCGCACGGTAACGTCCTTGATGGCGTCGCCTTCCCACAGCACGCCGTTCACCAGCAGGGCAAAGCGCACGCTCTGGGGGCGCTTGCCGTCGCGGTCGTCATCGTCGTTCCACTGCTTGTAGGCGGTCAGGCTGACGGTATCGGGCGTGTACTGGTAGCTGTTCACGATGCGGGCGCTGGCATGATCGCCGCTGTAGAGCACCACGCTGTCGCCCACCGTCTCACTACCGTCCTCGTTCACGGTGTAGATCACCATGCCCTTGTACTCCCAGCCATCGCTGGGGTTGGCTTCAGGGTCGATCTCCACGATGCGGTAGGTGCCCTTGAGCAGCTCCGTGAAGGTGTGGGATTCATCCGCCGCAATCGTCACAGTATCCAGCACGTCATACGCGCCGGTGATCTTGTTGAGCATCTGCAGCTGCACGGTGAATTCAGGTGCGAAGGCGGGGTCATCCCAGCCGTCCGCAGCGTCGATAGACTTGCTGACGGTTAGGGTGTTGT